>NZ_RZGX01000007.1:0-171158 GCF_003990155.1 Legionella qingyii | reverse complement strand
AATTGCTGGAAGAGGACAAATCCTCTCAGGATGGTATTGCTTTAAAAAGAATGAAAGCTGCTCTTTCTACTCAATACTTAAGAAAAGTGATTGGTTTTTAAACTTTGATGAAATCGCCCTGAAAAATGATCCATCGCCTGATTTATTTAATATTTCCTTAAGAATTGAACGATACAATGGCGTCAATTAATGAGCTATTCATACAGATAAGTATCAAATGGTTTAATATCTGTATGAGCGGAGGACTGATACAACTTAGGCAATCTTAAATCAATAAGCTGAAATTATGTTGAGATAGATTTTTTAAGTTATCAGTGTGCTCAAAACAATCCAATAATAAAAACCTACGACAAAAGCACTATGTGTGTTGCTTTACGTTTTGATCAAACCTTTTTCATCACCTTTCTTAAACATAATCAAATAATACCTACAGCGAATTGAGCAAGATTTCCTGGGAGCAGCAATTTTTTATCTCGAATTACTTAACAGGTGCAGCATTTTGGCTGAGCTCATTATTAATTTTTAAGTAGGTATCCCATGAACGACAAACACGATCAGAATCAACAAGAACAAATAGCGCTGATAAGAGCAGAACGTGCACGACAATTTGCAGAACAAAAAGCAAAAGAAGAGGCAAAAGGATTGCTAGAACATTTAAATGTTCTTAATGAATTCTTCCATCACTATACATTTCCCAAAGACACACATGAAGATATTTATGCGACAACAGAACGTACCAACCAATACGTAACCGCGGTGTTCGAGTTACAACCCGTACTTAATGAATTAATCCAAAAATGGGATGGTATTGAATCCGAGCTAAGGCTACTCAGTCATGCGATGCAATTGCTTGCTACGGGCAAATCCAGTGCTTTAGGCGATTCATTTGAACATGAGTTAACGCAATTTTTTAAGTGTCTTCCTGTGTTGCTGGAGCATATAAACGAGGTGACGTCGCATATTAATGACCGAGATGAAGAGCGGCGCTATCATGATCAGAGTATTCTCGTCGAAGTGCGGGTGCTTCAGGAGCACTTGCAACAGATTCTTCATCAGCTATCTGGAGTGCAATTGCATGATGTTGATGAAAAGGCAGTTTCAGCTGTTGCGGCCGCACCGAGTAAGGCACTTGATGTAACAGAAGATGTTAAAGATATCAATCAAGACAATCCTTTTTTTTCACTTCCTGACGAAATGATGATGTCGATTCTACGCCACTTACCGCCACAGGATTTGCTTAATGCCCGATGGATGGCTAAATCAAAAACCGCAGTAGTTGATGCCACACTAGAAATGATAACCCGACCGTATTTTATCATCGATTACTTAAGCCATGCGGATGGAATTGCTGGCCATCAGTTTACAGCGTTTTATCAGCGAACCCCACGTTATCAAGAGCTAAAGCGCAAAGTCCTGGCAAATGAGCCTCTCACTGCCGAAGAAACTATTTGCTATACGCTCACCCGCGATTGCAACGTCTTACCCGCTAACTTAACAGAGGCCATGCAGGAACTGCCCTTAGATGAAGCCACCAAGAACCACTTGGAACTGATTCGTGCTGCTTCAGAAGAAATTCGTGCAATTGATGATATATATATAAGATACTTTAGTTGGCCAACGGAGGGCATTGCGAATAAAGCGATGGCTCATCGCGCTAATTTATTGGAGCACCTGAAACTACATCCAAATCAATTTGTTAATGTTTTGGCTGGGGCCAATTTTAGTGTTGGGCACTTCTCCGGTGTGGACTTTTCTTATCTTAATCTAAGAGGCATAAACTTTAGAGAAGCTGACCTTCGAGGGACCAATTTTAGTGGGGCTTTTCTTGCTGGAGTGAACCTGAACAGTGCTCTATTGTTCGGTGCTGATTTTACCGATGCGAAACTGGGCGGCGTGCAGTTACATTGCGTGAATTGTGATGGTATGGATCTGTCGGCAATGAATTTAGAAGGAATAGATTTTGAATGGGCCTATATTCGCGGTGCGAAATTATTGCCTGCGGGTGCCCTAAATAGCCCGGAAGAATTAAGCGCTGTGTTAGCTCAATTTGTACAAAGCATTGCAAATCATTCTTCTGGTAGCAAGCGTAAACTACAAGAACACATGTTAGCAGAAATTGCGCAGCATCTTGAGCTCTCCACCGAACACAGTTTAAGAGAAAAAATCGACTTGCTGGATGTTGCTTTAGCAGAGATTGATCCAGGCGAGCTGATTGTAGGGGTATTCCCATTCCAAAATGCCTGCCAGAAATTAAAAGAAAAAATGACCTCCGCACAACCTATACAGGACATTGCAGATCATCCGTTGAAAAACGAGGCAAAGGAGATTCTTGAGCGAATTTTGGGGATGCTACACGGAACGGACGAAGCTGAAGAAAAAAGGCCAAGCTGGCTTCCAAAACGGAAACAGATTAACGTTCAGGCCTATATGCGGCAATGCCGCTTATTGGTGGATTGTATTAAAAAATACCCTGAGCTAAATAATGGTCTCAAGGTTGCCAACGCGCTCGGTATTAGCCCTGAAATGTGGCATATGCTTTATACTACATATCCGGCTTTTTTTAATTTTTATCCTTCTTATTCGCCAATTTTAGTCGATTATCCTCGAGATAAACAACAAACGGATGATGAAGCGAGATATTATGCAAGTGAGGTATTTAATGGCTATAAGTTTAATATCAGATTACTGCAAAAAATAAAATGGAACGAGTTAGATCGATATTTATATGGAGAAGAAGATTTTGTTATCCTGGAAGGCAATGAATTTGATGAAAAGAAAGTAAAACTGGGTGATTTGTTGATTACTTTTTGCCCTAAGGGAAGTGATTTTCCAAAATTTGAAGTGATTGATTTTGAACGCCACAAACTAAAACCTGCTTTTTCAATTAATTTAGCGCATTATGGGAACATATCTTTGGAGGCATGCGTACCATTCGATCCCTTTGATATTGATCCTTCGCAAAAATTTAAAGCTTTCTGGTTGACTGTTGATGACATTCAATATTTCCCAGCGGCTTATGCATTAAAACAACAAATTATAGAAAGGGTGTTTGCATCTGAACGCGTCAATCGTAATCGTAAGCAAGAACTATTTTTTCCGATTTTCGAACAACATGAAGATAAAGATGAAAATCAATTGGCTGTGTTGCCCACGGAATTGCTTGATATGGTTTGTGCCTATGTTCATATGAACCGATTTAGGTCGCACAAAAATACTTCTCCCTTAGTTCAAGTAGGTGAGTTACACGGACAGTTTTTCAGGGAACGAGCCAAATCATTGCCAGAGAACACTACAAATCGACATGTTGGCTCAAGCTCCATGGCAAAAGAAAAGGAGATAACTACTGTGGAAAACCAGGAGCCTAAATCTGCTGAGAAGCTTGCTGCACCAAGAGCTCACGGATTATTTGCAGAGACTCAAAATGGAATCACCCAGGAACGCACAGCGCCGGTTGTAGCGCCTGTGATTCCAGAGCAAGGAAGAGGGCGACCAGTCCAAGATGGGACTCAAGGAGACTCTGAAACCTGTCTTCCTAAGCCTAGTATTGGTAGTTGCTTAATTTCATAAATTAATACTCAGATCCAACCGTATTTGGTTCCTCCAGCTTACAGATACGGTTGGCAAATTATACCCCTTGCGAATAAAGTTTTTCGGTTTCTACCTAAAATGAGCGTGTCGTTCCCGCCCGCTTGAAGCGACAAACGAAGTCAAATTTTTTAAGCGGGAATCCATAACAGAATATGAGCGAAGAAAATAGGGCGAACGATTGATATCCCTCGCACGTCACTGGTGAAGTGATACCGACTAAGGTATTATTCCTTATTAAGGAGAAGGCTAAGCCCTAAGGATGGGAGTTCATTGTTAATGAAACGTCTTGGTTTATCATTGCTACTGATTCTGGTTGGCTGTGGTGCTGCATCGGCTGCGCAAAAGACAGTTGTCTGCCATATGCAAGGAATAGAAGATGCTATTTCCTTTGCGCAACCCAATAAAATTGGGGATTTACCCAAAATTGATTTTGATTATCCAGTGAATGTTACTCGGTTCAGCCTGCGAGCTGATAATTTACTGCTCCTCGCGATGGATCAAGATGAGAAAGATCGCCCACGGATTTTCTTTTCAGCACAATTCAATAAACAAAAACAAGCTTATATTGGCCAATTTATGACGGATTCTGGCGGCAATGAATTGCAACTGGATAACGGTCCCCTTTCTTGTACATTAAAATAAATTAAGGTTCTTAGGAGGGCTCGCTAAGGTTCAAGCGAACGATTGAGTTCTTCGATTTCATCGAGAATCTTTAGAAATTTTTCTCCAAATGGGGTAACGAAATACTCAACCCTAGGTGGAAGTTCGTGAAACGTTGTTTTACCAAGGATGCCAAATTCAAGATTTTTTCTAAGACATTGATTTAAAACCTTAGTGGTGAGCCCTTCGACACGGCGAACCATTTCCCCGGGACGATTGATTCCATCTCGCAAAAGAGAATAGATGGTAAGAGACCACTTACAACCGTATATTGTCTCAACCATAGTTGCTGCTTTTAAGGTTTTTTTTTCGTTCAACGCGTTCTTCAAATAATTCAATAATCAGTACCAATAAGTACCTACTGTACCACTAAGTACTTACTTTTTTTAAGATTATATATCTCCCATACTCAGCAGAACAGATAGTTTACTAACTAAAAGGTGAGGGACATGTTACATCATAATTTAGCCATTATTATAGGTGGCTCTAGTGGTATGGGATTGGAAGCAGCAAAAAAACTAGCCGCAAGTGAACTTGATTTACTCATCACGGGAAGAAGTGAGCACAAGTTGAAGCATGCTGCCAATGAAATAAGACGGGTAGGAGGCAAAGTCGAAGAGTTAGTTACTGATCTTTATGATAATGCTCAGGTCGCACAATTGGTTATGAACATAAAAAATGAGACGCGCAAAATAAAATATCTTATTAATGCAGCTGGCTATTTTAAACCCATAAGTTTTTTAGACCATACAGAAGAGGATTATGATCTACAAGTAAACCTCAACAAAGCATTTTTCTTTATTACGCAAGCAGTTGCAGAGAAGATGAAGCACGAGGGAGGTGGCGCAATAGTTAATATTGGCTCCATGTGGGCGCATCAAGCAGTCAAGGCAACGCCTTCCTCGGCCTATTCGATGCAAAAGGCGGGTCTTCATTCATTCACCCAACATTTAGCCATGGAGCTTGCGGATCATAACATCAGAGTGAATGCGGTAGCCCCTGCAGTGGTCGTAACACCCATCTATAAGTCATTCATCAAGGAAGATCAAATTGAAGTATCGCTGCAGGATTTCAATAGCTTCCACCCGATTGGCAGGGTAGGCAAAGCCACTGATGTGGCGAATGCCATTGAATTCCTGTTGTCCGACAAATCAAGCTGGATCACTGGGGAAATCATCAATGTTGACGGGGGTGTTATGGCGGGAAGAACTTAACAAAGTCCGTGAGCGATACTCTATTAAGTTAAAGAACAAATCCCTCCCCCGTTTACGGGCGAGGGGAAAGGGCGCGACCATTAAGGTAAGGATTCTTGTCATTCCCGCGAAGGCGGGAATCTATTCTTAAATTTGGCACTACGCCTTGTCAGATATGGGTTCCCACCTTCGCAGGAACGACAGTTTGTTAGTGGGCACTTTCTCCCCAAGGGGAGAAGGGATCTTTAATTCTTATTCAGGGTGAAATCGCTTAAAGAACTGGAGCATTTCATAAAAGACATAGGGGCTAGCATCGCGATGATCGAGGGTATCACTTACTGATTTAATAAAGACAGCACTGCCCGATTTCTTAAACTGTTCATAGGCTATTTCTGCCCCATGATAAGGAACGTCTGTATCCCCCTTGGTGCCAACAAGCAATAAAGGTGCTGTTGGCGAAAAACTATAATGATTGAAATAGTTTTTCAGTTTCTCTGAATTGTCTTCTGTATGATTCAATATGGCATCAAAAAATTCGGGTTGAAAAATTAATGCTGGGTTTTGCGGCAGAGCATTCAGTATTTCCTTAGTGGAATGGTGCCCATCAAATAATTCAGGAATAGTAGCATGATAAGGACTGACAAATAGCTGATTTAAATCGAGCCAATAGTTTTTATAGGTTTGTAGCGAATAGAAAAAGTACGCTAAATATGCGGTGGCTCGAGGCCCCGGATTGCGCATAATAAATTGCATGGTTTCATTCCAGTCGTAAGGCGCGGAGCCTAAAGCAACAGCAGTAACTGGTATATCGGGATACTGGGTGGTCAGTAACTCAAACAGTACTAAAGAGGAAAATCCTCCTTCTGAATAACCACCAATATAGAGCTGGTCATTAAGATCAATTTTTATTATTTTGGCTAGCTGCTTGGCGGCTAACAGCATATTCATACTGCTACTGGCCAGGGTTTCATATTGTACGTAAGGATGAAGTGGAAGTTCGTTGTCTCCAAAGCCAAGATAATCCGGCATAACGGTTAGATAGCCACCATGGCTGGAAAATAAAGCCGGATAAATCGCATCCCCTTCCTTCATCTTCGAAGGTGCATCCTCATGGTTGAAACGTGTTCCATGCTGATAGCTGACAATTCCTAGTGTATCGTTTATATGAGGTACAGCCACCAAGCCTGAGGCCGTGGTGATATGGCCATCAGGAGCTGGGGTTTTATAGTTGATTTTATAAAGAGTTACATCGTAATTGGCTTCAAGTGCATCAAGTGGATGCATTTTTTTTAATGCTACTTGCGCCATCTCTTTAGAAAAGGTTCCTAAATAATTATAATTAACTAGGATTTCATTACGTTCTTGCGATTGGCCATAGGTGATACTTAAGAAGAAATATAAGGAGAAGAAAATAATTTTTTTTAAATTTGCCATCGCGATTTAGTTCCAAATAATCTTTAAAAGACAAGTACATTAAGAAAGCTCTACAACTCAGATTCAACTTTTTCTTCAGGGTTGTCAATTATAAATTTTCGCTGCATCTTATTGTTTAATAATCATATTTTAAGATTTATGTGAACAATCCAACACTCTGTATATATATTTACATCTGATAAAGGTTAAAATTGGGCCATGTTAATGTAATTAGGTAGTATTTAGATAAAACAGGATGTGGACAAATGAGAACAAAAAAAATACTAAGATTGATTTCGACAGAAAGCGATCAAGACGTGATCCTAAAAAAGCTGGATTTATGGTTCAGTAAAGACCCTCAATTAATCGAAAGAACTTATATTTTTGAACGCAATATTTTTCATCTTCTAGTATTAAAAAACAAAACGAAGGTTCTTGATAAATTGTTATCCGATGAGCAACGAAAATCAGTTGCGCAAAGAGCTGATCGACTAGGTAATACTCTATTGCATTTCGCAGTACGCAATGGAGGAGAAAATCAAGATACTTTGAATGTTTTGCTTAAGCATTTCCCTGAAATGGTCAATACCCAGAATAGAAGTGAAAATACCCCTTTTCATGATGCGGTTATTTTCGATCAACTCTGGGCGGTCAACATTCTTCTTAACCATAAGCAAACAAAGCGTTCAATAAAGAATGCTAATGATAAAACAGCCCCAGAATTAGCTCTTGGCAATCCTGCGATAAGGCAGGCAATACTTAGTATTGATTTGTCAAAAATTCAATTACTTGATTTACGTAATCGTCCAAGTAGTTCTAATTCGAGCGCTTTTGATAGTTTTCATGAGTCATTTCCTTTGATGTCTTCCCGAAGTAATTCATCAGATAGTTTAGCTTCTCCAGATAGCGTCGATTCTTCCAGTCCATCATTCAAATTACAAGAAATCAACTGGCGTGTACTTAATTTTGACCCAGGGGAAGAGCAAGAGGAAACGGAAGTTCTTAATAGGAAACCCACAAAACCTTATTCATTAACTCCTTATCTCAAGAAGCTATTAGCTGCCCATCAAGAAAAGGATTCGTCTTATCAGGCGTTATTCGAACGAGTTTGTAGGCGATTTGGTAAATATCATTTAAGTGAAGCTCTGGATTTCAGTGAGTTTTCAGCCGCCACAGTTCAAGAGGTGCTGCTGAGTATTCTGTCTTCTTCATGTTCGATTGTGACTGCTCAATCTAAACAAATTCAAAATAGAAATTTTCAATTATTCAAGGAGTTTTCTTCTTTGCTGCTCAGCAATAATTTAACGCTCCCTGAATCAAAAGAGATTGCCATTTCTGACAAAGAATCTCTTGCTAATGCTCTCAAATTATTGACAGCCTGCAAGGAAACACCAGAATCAATACGTGAATTTGATTTTGAACGAATCGCTCATAGAGCTTTAGGTTTGCTGAGCTTTTATGATTTGATAACCATCCTCATTAATCTGAGACGATTATATAAAAATCTCGATTATCATCAGAAGATTGTCGCTAATTATGTTGTTTGGCAATTATTTACCTATCAGTGTATTGAAGGGATAACTCCTGATTCCTTGGTCTTTTTACAAATGAAACTCTTCTTCAAATATAATGTTGATAAGGAGTTTGGTTTAGGTTTATTGGGGATGCAAATTAATGCTCTTTTTGAGGCATTAATTGAAAATAATTTGGATGTTTTTAATGTACCGGCATTAAGCAACTATCAACAAATAACGCAACGACTTGCCGAATATGAAGTCTCACAAGAGTCTTTTGATCGGTTAATTGATCGCGCAATGGATTTGAAAAAAGGCGAGCGAGAGTATGAGGTAAAACGGCTTGCTCAAGAAATGCGTATTCTTACGATCAACTTTTATCAAAACGTACTTATAAAAGAATTTGGTGGCGGCGAGTGGGCAAAAGCGGAATCTAAAAAAAATGCACCACACATAGATAAGTCAACTCAATTTTTTAACAAGTTAAGCGCTTATTTTGTGAAGAAAATATTGAGTCAGCCAAGTAACAATATTAAAAATGCATTACAATTCATGCTGGAGTTGGCTCATGAGCTTTGTCTTTTAGATGGTGAAAAATACCCTGATTTAAACCACCTGATGCTAATTTGTAGCGTATTGAATAATAATAATATTTTACGATTATCCAATTCATTTGAACTTTTATCGTCCAAAGAAAGAAAAGCACTTGCTGAATTGGAGCATATGGTTAGCAAGGAATCAAATTCAAAATGGATGCGCGAAGTTTATCGACTTTATCGAACGACCTTGCCATTTTTAGGTATTATTTTAACTGATGTTACTTTTGCTACTGATGGAAATCATTATCCTTTAAGCCGTTTTGAAGCAGTTGGTGGGATTTTGATGAGGGTTCTCGAAATCAAAACCTTGTTAAATAATAAATACAGCCGTAATACCACTGACCTGCAGGATTTTTTAAATAATTGTCTTGAAATCAGTGAGGACGACTTATATTTAGCTTCTCTTAGAATTCAGCCAAGAAAAGGGGATGTGTTGAATCTGGATGAACCAAGTAAAGATTGGCAGTTTATCTTGGATCATCTGAACCAAAATTTTTTAAACAATAATTTGATCCCTGCAGTTATTTATAAAGGGCAAATCCATCCCCCCATTCAATTGGCGAATCGATTAATTTCTTATTTTAGTAGATACATAGAAAATTTAAATAAAGCAGTCAAGGAGTTGAATGAGGCCGAAGAGCTTTCCGCAGAGCAGCTCAAATTAAAAGAGGATCATGACAAAATACGACAGTTGATTGAGCAGCTTGAAAAAACAATTGATCGAATTATTGAAGTGAATAAAACCTTCTACGTCAAACAAAATCTTATGGGGGCACTATGTCCCGTATATTATCAGAGTAAGATAATGCAGTTGAATCAGCAACAGTCACTGGTGGATAAATCTACAGACTTAAAGAAAACACGAAGAACTTCCTGGCGACAAGTTAGCACGCTTGTGCATAAAAAGCTTTTTTTCTCTTCTGTAGACGCAATCAAACCACAAACAGCTACAGGAGAACCTCTTTCGAGAAATTTCGCTGAGCGAATCCGCGCTGATATGGAAGTCGAAGAAATTCAACCGGATGGGGATTTGAGTCAACATGAAAGCAGTTCATTAAAACAGCTAAGCTTTTCTTAATGCGCACTTGTTATAATATTTGACCAACCAAACACACAGGAGTTACAAGATGGCATTGTCGCAACAAGAGCGTGAGGAACTGATACGTTTTATTCGATCAAATCAGTTAAATATTAAATCATCGACCGGATGGACTAATTATTCGAAATTTAGACAAAATAAAGATGCTCTGGTATTGGATATTGATGATACTGAATCATTAAGCAAGGTTTTGCAGTTCATTACTGCTTTAAATAAAAAGAAAGATCCTGCAGATCGTACTTTAGTAAGGCCTGCTGCAGGAGGTCGAGGAAAGAAATACAGTGAATCCTATTCGGTACATGGAGTGGAAGACGCTGATATTGTAATTCGTTTAGTAGGGAAAGAATTTACGGAAATTAAAGGGGTTGATAAGGAGGGGCAGGTTGTTACCATTGGTGCCAGTATGCAAGTTGGCGAAATAAATCAACAACTCTATGACCAATATAATCTTACGTTACCGACGTCCAGTTTAAATCCATACATTTCATTTATTGGTTTAGCCGCTAACAGCGGTATTGGTACTGGAAAAGATCAGCCCGGTGTAGCCGGCCTTATCAAATCGATGACACTCTGTCTGCCAAATGGAGAGATTGTAACCATTGATAGTTCCCATCCTGATTTTGAGACCATATGTTCAGGCCATCAAGGTTTATTCGGTTTTGTTTTAAGTGCTGAAGTTCAATGTATTGAAGCGCAAAAATTAGAATGCAATAAAGAAGTCATGAGTGTTGCGCAATTAATTGACGAAATAAAGCAGGGTTTATTCGAGCGCGATCCTTATACCAGTATCTATATTATGCCCACTTATCAAGCTGATGAGTTGACCAATCGAGCTTATAAAAATGTCTGCGTTTATCGTTGGCGTCCTGTTGAAAAAAACTGTGAGGATCAAAATGCTCGTACGCCCTTAACGCATGTAAGACAGGAAATGGAAACGAGAATTTATGATTATCTGAAAGTCAGCAATTTCTTGTGCCAATTTCCGCATGTGATTCCCCAATTTGCACAATATATAGTTCTTCCTCTTGTGATTGGGAGCAAAAATGAGACTTCTGTATCACGCTGGTATGATTCAGTTCATCATCAGACAGGTTATCCCGGAAATGTTGAAGACACAGGCTTATTATTTGAAGTGAGCGAAGATTGTCATGAAGTAGTCATCGCTCTGGAAAAGGTATTTACAACATTACATGAGTACAGTGAGCGCGATTATTTTCCCATCACTTCGGGGATGTATTTACGCTATTTACAGGGAATGAATGGTGGTGTCTCTATTACCCAACACGCCGACGGAAAACATGTTTGTTCGTTTGATATGGTTTCAGATATTCATAACCCTGGACATGATGCTTTCCAGAAAGAAATTACCAAATTCTTTAGGGAAAATCTTAAGGCGGTTCCGCATTTAGGAAAATTTTTACCTGATGATTATCAATTAAATTGCGCTGAGTATAATGATGCCTTAGTTCGATGGTATGAAGATAACAATTTAAATCTTGAAGAAAGCATGTTGCTTACCGCCCATTATTGCAAACTTTTGCAATTCCCTAATATGATGCCTGCGCAACCCGATTTTTCAAGAAGACAATTTGCTTTATTCCAACCCGCAGAAAACATTCCTCAGTTAAGAGATAGTGTTGATGATGAGCCCAGATATAAAGCTGCAATTTGAGCCTGCATGTCATTATTGCCAAGGTAGGTTGCATTGACAATTAATTTTTATTGCCTCTGGTATTTGTTTTATTCAATAACTAAACTTATTGAAATATATTAAAATTAACTTGAATTGAACGCTCTTTACCTACTAAGGCGGGTTGGGCGTAAAATTAAAACAGACGCTTGATGTTGATATGAACAGGACTTACGAAAAACGCCAAGGTCGAGGCAAAAAATGTTTTTAATGAGGAAGTTTAGATATACTAAATGACCGAATTAAAAACATTTTTTAACGAAGAGATGGGGGGCGTAAGTCCTGATGAAAATAAATAGCCTATGAGGGGCTGATAAAATGATACAGGACAAGAAGTCAAAACAGTTGTTGGGAATGGCTGTAATCATTTTAGCTATCCTTTTATTTCTACTTTGGCATTATTTCCAACCTAAGGCGTTAGGAAGTGATTTTGCCAGTGGGAATGGACGAATTGAAGCGATAGAAGTTGATATTGATACTAAAATTGCTGGGCGGATAAAAACCATCTACGTTGACGAAGGGGATTTCGTCAAAACAGGCCAGGTGCTTGCCAAAATGGATACCGATTCCCTTGAGGCGCAACTTCGTGAAGCGCAAGCCAAATATAAAGAAGCTCAAAGCAATGTGATTAGTGCCAAGCACCAGGTTATCCAACGAAAAAATGAAAAGGAAGTGGCTCAGGCTACGGTAGCTCAACGTCAAGCTGAGTTAAGTTTGGCAAGAAATCGGTTGTCTCGCGTGCAAAAGCTGGTCGCCAAAGGAGCTGCTTCAGTAGATAGTCTCGATGAAGCAAATGC
Source organism: Legionella qingyii (assembly GCF_003990155.1). Lineage (NCBI taxonomy): Bacteria > Pseudomonadati > Pseudomonadota > Gammaproteobacteria > Legionellales > Legionellaceae > Legionella > Legionella qingyii. The sequence continues at coordinate 158,605 of NZ_RZGX01000007.1, read as the reverse complement.
GCTTTTTTATAGTGCTGAGGCCGTATTTAAAGCAGCCAATGCTCAGGTTGCTGAAAAAGATGCAATGATTGCAACCGCAGAAGCGCAAGTTAATGGTGCAGAATTATCCGTTGATGCAGCTGCTGCGACAATCGAGCGACTGAAAGTGGATATTAAAGACAGCACCTTGGTTGCACCAATTGATGGACGGATCCAATTTCGTGTTGCTCAGCCAGGAGAAGTACTGGCTGCTGGGGGCAAAGTATTAAATATGGTCGATTTAACCAATGTGTATATGGTTTTTTTTCTGCCCACAGAACAAGCTGGAAGAGTGCAGATAGGTGCAGCCGTACATCTGGTGCTTGATGCGATTCCTCAATATGTAATCCCGGCAAAAGTGACTTTTGTCGCGGATGTTGCCCAATTTACCCCCAAAACTGTTGAAACAGCAAGTGAGCGGCAAAAACTGATGTTTCGTGTTAAAGCACGAATCGCTCCAGAACTACTAAAAAAATACATCCATGCTGTAAAAACAGGGTTACCTGGTATGGCTTATGTCCAGTTGAATCCTAAAAGTAAATGGCCTGCCAATTTACAAGTGAATGTGCCAAATGAGCGAAGATAATGCCAAACGAATTGGAATAATTGATAATGTGAGCCTATGGTTTGGTAAGACGCAAGCACTTAAGCAAATCAACCTGAATATTCCTGCCAGTTGTATGGTTGGATTTATTGGTCCGGATGGGGTAGGTAAATCGAGCTTGCTTTCCTTAATTGCAGGGGCACGTGCGATTCAGCAAGGAACGGTCATAGTTTTAGGCGGCGATATGAAGAGTGCTTCTCATCGTAACGCCGTATGCACACGCATTGCTTACATGCCCCAAGGATTAGGAAAAAACCTTTATTCTTCACTTTCAGTTTTTGAAAACATTGATTTCTTTGGGCGCTTATTTGGTCATGAGCGCAGAGAACGTGAATACTATATTACGCGATTGTTAACCAATACCGGGCTATTGCCATTTAAAGATCGGCCAGTAAGCAAATTATCTGGTGGAATGAAACAAAAACTGGGTTTATGTTGCGCCCTGATTCATTCACCTGATTTGTTAATTTTAGATGAGCCTACTACCGGTGTTGACCCTTTATCTCGACGTCAGTTCTGGGAATTAATCAATGTCATTCGTCAAGATAAACCGCAAATGAGTGTTCTGGTAGCTACTGCCTATATGGAGGAAGCGGCACAATTTGATTGGTTGGTCGCGATGAATGATGGAGGCATTTTAGCAACAGGAACCCATAATCGGTTGTTGGCACATACTCAGACTTCTACCTTGGAAGAAGCCTTTATTGCCCTGTTGCCCAAAGAACAACAAATGCATCATCAAAAGGTAGTAATTGAACCACGGTTACAGCAAGAGTTTGCTGAAATTGCTATTGAAGCTAATGGCCTGACCAAAAAATTTGGTAATTTTACCGCGGTAGACTCAGTAAATTTTCGTATTGAGCGAGGAGAGATTTTTGGTTTTTTAGGGTCCAATGGTTGTGGTAAAACAACGGTCATGAAGATGCTGACTGGATTATTACCAATAAGTGCGGGGCAAGTATGGCTTTTGGGTAAAACAGTTGATGCTCATGATCTTAATATACGTCGACAAATTGGATATATGTCGCAATCCTTTTCGTTATATGCAGAACTGACGGTTTTTCAAAATTTATTACTGCATGCTCGCTTGTTCCATTTACCCAAGGAACAGGTCCATGCGCACATTAATCGCTTGGTAAACCGTTTTTATTTAACCGATGTTCTTAATGAATACCCTAATTCTTTGCCGCTAGGGTACAAGCAAAGACTGTCATTAGCAGTTGCGGTACTCCATCAGCCGGAAATTTTAATTTTGGATGAGCCCACCTCTGGTGTTGATCCTTTGGCACGTGATTTGTTTTGGCAATTAATGATTGATTTGTCCCGCCAGGATCGGGTCACCATCTTCATTTCCACTCATTTTATGAATGAAGCAGAACGCTGTGATCGCATCTCTTTGATGCATGCGGGAAAAGTATTAGTCAGTGATAAACCAGCCAATCTGATTAAAATAAAAAAAACCAAAACCCTCGAAGATGCCTTTATCTGTTACCTTGAGGAGGCTCGAAAAGAAGAGTCCACGAGCCAAATTACTTCATCAACAAACAGGACAAATCAACGCTCCTTTCTGCTCGCAAAACAAAATCAAAGAAATATAGCGTTTGATATCCGACGTATGTACAGTTATTGCCGGCGGGAAACACTAGAACTGATTCGTGAGCCTATTCGTGCGATTATGGCTTTTTTAGGTAGTGTCATTCTCATGATCATCATGAGTTACGGTATAAATCTGGATGTTGAAAATCTATCTTTTGCTGTGTGGGATCGCGATCAAAGTACTACCAGCCAAAATTATGTGCTTGATATTGCGGGCTCACGCTATTTTAGTGAGTATCCGCCGGTTATAAATTATAACCAATTAGACAAAAGAATGCGTTCGGGGGAACTGAATCTGGCACTCGAAATACCCAATGGTTTTGCCCGTGATATCAAACGAGGCAGGGAAGTCCAAATAGGCGCTTGGGTCGAAGGCGTCATGCCCCAGCGTGCGGAAACGGCAAGAAACTATATTCTGGGATTACATCAGCATTGGCTGGCGAATAACCTGCCTGAATTCAAAAAAAATGATCTGCAGAATTACTTCAATATAGAAACACGGTTCCGTTACAATCCTGATGTGAAGAGTTTACCGGCTATGGTTCCTGCGATGATCCCCTTACTTTTAATGCTGATTCCCTCCATATTAACGGCACTTGCTGTAGTGCGCGAAAAAGAATTGGGTTCCATTATCAACTTATATGTCACTCCAGTTACTAAAATGGAGTTCCTGCTTGGTAAATTACTGCCTTATATCGGCCTTGCCTTATTTAATTTCCTCTCGTTGGTTGCACTTTCTGTATTCTTTTTCAAAGTGCCTATTAGCGGTAGTTTTTTAACCTTTCTGATGGCAGCTTTTATTTATGTCGTCATCGCGACATCGATGGGATTTTTAATTTCTACTTTTATGCACAGCCAGATTGCCGCAATTTTTGGTACGGCAATCCTTACTATTCTTCCCGCAACGCAGTTTTCAGGTATATTGGAACCTGTATCCTCTCTTGAAGGATTAGGAGCTTTGATTGGCCAAATTTATCCCGTGACTTATTTTCTGAATATATCACGAGGCATTTTTTCCAAGGGATTGGGTTTTAATGAATTACATGGTGCTCTTTTTTCGTTATTACTTGCAGTACCCATATTAATGGCCCTTTGTTTGTGCTTTATCAAGAAACAGGAGCAGTAAAATGGCTATAAGTAATATAGTCTATCTGGCAGTTAAGGAATTACGGGGCATGTTACGTGATCCGATTATGCTGATATTAATTATTTTTGCATTTACTGTTTCTGTTTATGCGGCTGCAACGGCGTTACCTGAAACACTGAATAAAACACCTATAGCCATAGTCGATGAAGATCAATCTCCTCTATCACAAAGGATTACCGATTCATTTTATCCGCCACAATTTACTCGACCCGTGCTCATTAATTTGACCGAGATGGATTCTGGAATGAATTCTGGGACTTATACTTTTACCCTGGATATCCCCCCCAATTTTCAACGTGACTTATTGGCTGGCCGTAAACCCTCTATTCAATTAAATGTCGATGCAACACGCATGAGTCAAGCATTTGTCGGCTCGGGTTATATTCAAACCATGATTAATGGGGAAGTCAGTGAGTTTTTAAGACATTATCGCGAAATTGTCATTCCTCCAGTAGATTTAGTGTTGAGGGTTCGCTTCAATCCTACGTTAAGTAAAACTTGGTTTGGGGCCGTTATGGAAATCATTAATAATGTGACCATGCTTTCAATTGTCCTTACAGGAGCCGCACTACTGCGTGAGCGTGAGCATGGGACGATTGAGCATTTGTTGGTGATGCCTATTACTCCATTTGAAATCATGACCAGTAAACTTTGTGCTATGGGCTTGGTGGTATTAGTAGTCAGTTCATTCTCTCTGGTCATCGTGGTGCATCAGTTACTTGCCATTCCTATTGAAGGTTCCATCCCTTTATTTTTATTAGGAAGTGCGATGAATTTATTTGCGACAACATCCATGGGTATTTTTATGGGAACTATAGCCCGCTCCATGCCACAATTCGGTTTATTACTGATCCTGGTTATTATACCTCTGGAGATGCTCTCTGGAGGTATGACACCAAGAGAAAATATGCCTGAGTTGGTACGTACCATCATGCTCGCAGCACCCATCACTCATTTTGTTATGCTGGCGCAATCGGTGTTGTTCCGGGGGGCTGGTTTAGATATCATATGGCCGCAGCTGGCAGCACTTGCGTGTATCGGGTCTACTTTTTTCTATATCACATTACGTTACTTCCGTAAGTCGATTAGTTTGTTATAGATTATCCCTTAATTCATGCATTATGGCTTTCTATTTTTTCCAGAACCCATTAAGAGTACTGAGTGATTATTGGTGGGGACGCGCTTTTAAAAGGAATTTATTATGAAAACAGCATTGGTATCTGGATTTGCCCGTTCATTTATATCCGGTTGGCCGATTGCAGAAGCAACAATTACGGTTCTTGAACACGAGCAGTTAAAATTTAAGACGGATTCTTCGGGAAAGTTTGGACCCTTCGCGTGGCCCGTTGGAGAACCGATTACCTTGGTTTTTGAGAAATCTGGATCGTTTTGGACCGGATATAAGACAATACAAACAGCGACTTTAATTGTTCCGCCCGAGGGAATCAACGATGCGAATTTCCTAAAAAATATTTCATTTCAAGTTCCTTCAAATATGGCCTATAGATTTCTTTCTTTCGCAATGGGGGAAATTGAAGACCCGCAAGCATGTCAAATTGCTGCAACAGTTACACCACCCAATACCACCATGGATGACATCCCGCAAGGAGTTGAAGGTGTTACCGTGACTTTATCACCTAAAGTGGATGTAAGAACATTTTATTTTGGGATTTTTCCGATAGTTCACAAAACAAATCCTTTTGTCAAAAAATTAACATCGACGTCACTGGATGGTGGGGTTGCCTTCATCAATGTTCCACCAGGTGATTACATCATGGAAGCCAAAAAGGATAACATCCTTTTTTCCAAAGTAGCGATTAAGGCACGTAAAGGAATGATTGTGAATGCAAGCCCGCCACAAGGTCCAACAATGCTCGAAGACCCCAAAGTAGATTCAGAGAAAAAAACAAATCAGTTTAGTTTTTTTAAACCGGCATTAGCACTAGGATTTACTACGGTGGGTGCTCTTGCTGCAACTAGTATGCTGAGTAAACCTGCTCCATAAATCCTATAGGCTTAGCTATAATTGGACATGGGCCGCGTCATGGGATTACTGTTTCCTTTGAGCCGAAACGAGATAAGTGGATTCTTATTGATGCAAATGCGCCGCCAGCTCAGAAATATTCAGAAGACGATGCCATAGCCAAAGCTTTATTAGTAGAGGGTGCTTGTTCTACAAATGGAACTGCGGGAATTAATACGCACGTTTATTTGATGTCAGGAAATGAATCCTTACAACATGCACTTTCTGAATGGATGCAGGAAGTACAGAAATTATCTGAGCAGGATATGCAAACAAAAACCAAATAGGAGGATTCGCGAGGAGGAACTTTGTTGAGTGTGGTTCTTCGCAGCAATAATTCCGCTTGTTGTTTTAAAAAATGAACACGCAATAGAACGATTAATAGATTTTGATATTGCTGCATTGCTTAATTCCAAATTGTACTCTACTTTAGTAAATAAACATGAATATATATTTAATCAAATCGAAAAAGTTAAAGCATATAAAAATCAAACTAAGGAATTAACGAATACCCCGCAGAATCCAGCCGCTTAAGATATTGGTATTCTGACGGGCTATTGAGCAAGGAATGAAAGAACATGACAGACACAGCAATAGAAAAAACAGTGAGAAGAGTTTTTGATGAGTTGTGGAATCAGCAAAGGGCTGCCCTGGCAGATGAGCTCTTTTCTGCAAAAACCGTAATTCACTTTAGCTATGAACAAGCAGCCAATTTACAGAATTTTAAAGAAGCGCTACCGCAATGGTATCACGCTTTTCCGGATCTGATGCACTCTATTGATGATCTGATCGTGAGTGGTGATAAAGTCGTAACGCGCTGGCATGGCCTGGGTACCCATCAGCATGAGTTTTTGGGAATTCCCGCAACAGGTATCCCTGTATTTTATAGTGGCATTACTATTTTTCGCTTGGATAGTAATCATCAAATCGCTGAAGCTTGGGTCTATAGTGATTTAGACGACATGATCATCAAAATGCAGCAAAGTCAAAAGCAATAGGCATGATTATGGAAAAAGATCGGGAAAAGCGTTATGAGCGGGCAAAAAAATTTCTTCCGCAAAATGTTGTTGGTTTGCTAAAAAACCTTCAACCTTCAATTGCGTGGTCCCCCGATGATAAGCGTATTTGCTATCGGCATGATACGAGTGAAGGTTATGAATATTTAATTTTTAATCTACAAAGCAAAACCAAGGAGCTCGCTTTTGACCACAAAGTAGTGGCAGCAACAGTTGCTAAACAGTTAAATCGGGAAATCAAGGCTTTTGCCTTGCCAATCAATCAAATTGATTTTTTTGACGAACACATTTTGCAATTGCATATTGAGCAATTTATTTTTCAATATGATCGAACAACGCAGGTGCTCTCGCGTATTCCTGAGGCAAAAAAAACGGCTGCTATGACTCGATGCCCCACGATCATGGAATTATGGGGACTTTTACCCATTCCTATTGTTCCAAGAGTTCGCTCACCAGATGAGCGTTGGGATTTATACAGTAAGGAGCATAATTTATTTCTTTTTTCATTTGACGAAAATAAAGAATATCAGCTTACTACAGATGGCACAGTAACGAATGCATATGCAGCTTCCCCTGATACTAATTTAACTTCATTAACGCTGCGTCGTACTCAAACAGTACTACCGCCTATGGCTATTTGGTCTCCTGATTCACAAAAAATTGTAACTTTTCGATGCAATCAAGAACATGTAAAAAAATTGGCATTATTACAACATGCTCCTGAAGATGGTTCTTTTCGTCCCCAGGTTTTTGAGGCGCATATTCCTTTTTTAGGTGATGAAATCATTCCAGAAATTAAATTATGTTGGGTTGATGTCAGGGAAAAGAAGCTGTACGAAATCGACATGCCTCCTTTGATGCCCGCATTGGTGGGTTCTCCAATTGAAGCAGGTTATGTCTGGTGGAATGAAGACAGTACAAAAATATTTCTTTTGAAAGAAGAACGAGGTAATCATCAACTTTCTTTATGCGAATTAAATGTTGCGACCCAAAAGCTGCGCGTCATCCTTACCGAAAAGTCCAAAGGGTATCTCGAACCCAGTCAATTAATTTTGTGGCAAAATTACACGCGAATACTCGAAGCCTCAAATGAATTTATTTGGTTATCCGATCATAACGGTTGGGCGCATCTTTATTTACATGATTTACAAACGGGGCAAATAAAAAATCCCATTACGCAAGGTCTATGGATGGTTCGCAAAGTATTCCATGTTGATATGAAACATCGATGGATTTATTTTTTGGCTAATGGGAACGAGTCGGGTGTTGATCCCTATTTCCGTTATTTATATCGTGCCCGCTTGGATGGAAATGACGTGCAATTGTTGACACCAGAAACAGCGGATCATTCAATTGTCTTCTCACCATCCCAAGAATATTTTATTGACTATTATTCTTCTATGGATTCCATTCCAATCACAAAACTACGTGATAAGAATGGCCTAGAGCTCGATACCATAGAAAAGGCTGATTTTTCCCAGCTCTTTTCTTTAGGATATAAACAGCCTAAGCCTTTTTGCCTAAAAGGTGCGGATGGAGAAACTGATATTTATGGTGTTATTTATTTCCCTACTGATTTTGATCCAAAGAAAAAATATCCAATAATTGATGATATTTATCCTGGGCCGCAATTAACTCGAGTTCCTAAAACGTATTGTTATGATCCTCCTGAATATCTTTATGGCTGCTGGTGGCCTCAAAGTGTAGCGGAATTAGGTTTTATCGTTGTCAACATCGATGGGCGAGGTACGCCTTTGCGTTCTAAAATATTTCATGAGTACTCCTATCAACATTTAGAAAGTGCAGGTGGATTAGAGGATCATGTTGCGGTCATTAAAAGTCTGGCCAAGCAGCATTCTTATATTGATATCAATCGGGTCGGAATTTTGGGGCAATCTGCAGGGGGATATGCTGCAACTCGAGCTTTATTGGACTATCCTGATTTTTATCGAGTAGGGGTCTGTGTTTCCGGATTACAGGATTTACGAAGTTATTTAGCTTTTTGGGGCGAGCGGTATCAGGGTATGCCAAACGATGTAGACTACACACTGCAATCAAATTATCCACGGGCTGATAAACTTCAAGGTAAATTATTTCTGATTCATGGTGATTTGGATGATAATGTTCATCCATCCAACATGTTGCAATTTGTTGATGCGTTAATTAAGGCAGATAAAAATTTTGATATGTTATTAGTGCCTAATGCAAACCATGGTTTGTATTTCATGAATCCTTATGTTTGGCGTAGAATTTGGGATTATTTTGTTGAATATTTAAAATAGTAATTACGTCCTTACGTTTTACTGCTACGGGGTGGGTGTTCAATGAATTCCTTGAAGAAAGAGCAACCCGCTGCCATAATAAATTTAACGCGTTACCAGTAATTTAAAGAAAAGGATTCCTTATGGCTACTGTAGGTACTTATCTCGCACAACGCCTCCAAGAATTAGGCATGAACGATTATTTCGCTATTCCTGGTGACTATAATTTGGGCTTATTGGATGAACTGTTAAAAAATAAATCACTAAACATGATCAATTGCTGTAATGAGTTGAATGCAGGTTATGCAGCTGATGGTTATGCACGTATAAAAGGAGTTTCTGCACTGATTGTTACCTTTAGCGTTGGCGGCTTAAGTGCGGTCAATGCTGTTGCTGGTGCTTTTGCTGAGAATCTGCCTGTCATTGTCATTTCAGGGGGACCAAATACAAATTCAGTACAAGATGCGGAAATTCTACACCATACTTTGGCGACCGAAAATTACAGCTATGTTCGCGAAATTTTTGCAAAAATTACTGCACATAGTGTGTTTATTCATAGACCAAGTGATGCGCCCATGCAAATTGATACCGCTATTGCGATTGCGCTTGCAAAGAAAAAACCCGTTTATATTGAAATTGCATGCAATATTGCAGGACTTAGTGTTTCTCCGCCAACGCAACGGGCGCTTAATGTCAAAAAATTGAGTGATACGTCATCTCTTGCAGCCGCAATTGAGGATGCCGCTGCTAAACTTAATGCAGCAACTAAGCCAGTATTGATTGCAGGCAGTAAATCTCGTCCTTGCGAAGCAACTTCTATGATCGAAACCTTAAGCCAAGCCTGCGGCTATGCTTTAGCTGCAATGCCTGATGCCAAGGGATTTGTTTCAGAGCAGCATCCCAATTATATTGGCATTTATTGGGGGCCTGTCAGCTCTCCTGGATGTGGCGAAATTGTAGAATCAAGTGACCTGTATTTCTTTATAGGACCAAATTTCAACGATTATACGACGGTTGGTCATGTGTGTAATATCCAACCCAAGAAGCTTATTGTTATTGCGGATGGGAGTGTTTCTATCGCAGGAACAGTGTATACCGAAGTATACATGAATGAGTTTTTACATGGCTTAAAGGAGCGATTGAAATTCAATGATGCATCACTCAAAGCGTACAAACGAATCGCTGGTTCCGCTCCTTTATATAACGAGCCAGATGATTTGAATTCACCACTCACTACCCGATTTTTATTTGGGCAAATTCAGAAACTTCTAAGTAGTGATTATGGGGTGTTGGCGGAGACTGGTGACTCATGGTTTAATGGCATGCGTCTCAATTTACCAGAAAATTGCCCGTTTGAAATTCAAATGCAGTATGGATCTATTGGTTGGTCTGTAGGGGCGCTTCTGGGAATGCAAGCCGCACTTCATAATAAAAAACGTGTTATTGCTTTGATTGGTGATGGTTCTTTTCAAATGAGTGCCCAAGAGCTTTCAACGCTCATTCGTTATGGATTTAAACCGATTATCTTTTTAATGAATAATGCTTCGTATACGATTGAAGTTCAAATTCATGATGGCCCGTATAATGTGATTAATAATTGGCGTTATGCTGATTTAGTGGATGCTTTTAATGGGGAACAAGTAAATGCCCGCGCATTTAGGGCCCCTACGCATCAAACACTTCTTGATGCAATCGCAGAGGCTAAAAAAGCGGATGCCTTATGCTTTATTGAGGTCATTTTAGACAAAGATGATTGCAATAAAAACCTATTGGAATGGGGCGCCAGGGTCGCATCCTACAATAGTCGGTCACCAAGAACGAATTAGCCGTGCCCGCTATGTTCCATCGTGTCTACAACGAACTATACTTATACTTATAGTGATGGTTAAAAAGGACTTATATGAAAATCTATTTGAATCCTCAACCACATGCAGTGGAGCGTGTAAATAAAGTTCGAAATAAACCCTGTAGCATGCCAACTCCAAGACATAACAAAGTAGAAGAAGATTTATCGGAAATGTCAGATACAGAAATTTTCAAAACCGAATCTGAAGAGCAAGCTTGGAGAGATGTCCTTAAAAAGGATAAAACTCACTAGGTTTTTTCGATAAGGAATTATAGGTGATTCATTTTTTTCAGGTTTTTTTAGCACTTCTGTTGGTTTTACTCAATGCATTTTTTGTTGCCGCTGAATTTGGCATGGTAAAACTTCGTGCGACCCGTGTTGAAGCAATCAAAGATAATTATGGTCTACGGGGAACAATTTTAGTTCATGTGCATAAAAATCTTGATGCTTATTTATCTGCATGTCAGCTCGGTATCACGATTGCATCACTTGGTTTGGGTTGGGTAGGAGAGCCGGCATTTGCTGAGTTGCTTAAGCCTGTTCTGATTTTTATTGGCGTTGATTCACCGAGAGTAATTACAGTAATTGCTTTTTTCGTTGCGTTTTCATTTATTTCTTTTCTCCATATTGTTGTTGGAGAATTAATGCCTAAATCCCTTGCTGTTCGTCAATCAGAACGGGTATCCGTATGGACTGCACTTCCTTTATATGGTTTTTATTGGTTAATGTACCCGGCAATATGGGTACTTAATACTTGTTCAAATTTTCTTTTAAAAGTGTTTAAATTAGATGAAGTCCACCAGACTGAGTATTTTTATTCAACAGATGAAATAAAGCTGCTCTTGGGGACAAGCCATCTGCATGGTGAGCTTACTGAAGAAGAGGTTGAAATCATTGAACACACTCTTGATTTAGCCGATCTTAAAGTCACTGAAGTCATGCGCTTTAGTGAAGAAATGATCGTGATCAACATAAGTAAGCCGATACAACAAATTATCGATGTAATTATGGAGCATCGCTACAGTCGATATCCTGTTTATGACCCAGATAAAAAAGATGTGATTGGTATTATTCATGTAAAAGATCTGCTTCCTATTTTTTATCAGCATGGTGAAATCAAAGAGTTACACTCACTGATTAGACCGGTCCTTAAAGTGTCTCGCCGTCTACCTGCATTGGATTTATTAAATAAATTCCGTGAAGGGATGTCTCATTTTGCTCTTGTGTACAGCGGTAAAGGAACTATTTTAGGTTTTGTCACGATCGATAATTTACTGCAAGTACTGATTGGCCGCATTAAAGATGAATTTCATCGTACCAAAGTGGATTGGGTATTGAATGCAGATGGAACCATATCTGCCTCGGGGAATTGTTCCATTTATTTTTTAGAACAAGCAATTGATGAGGATATCGATATAGAAGACGAAATTGATACTTTAAATGGGTTATTCCTTCATCGATTAGGTTATTTGCCTAAGGAAGGGGAGCGTATTGAGTTTCCAGAGTTTAATGCCAAAATTGAAAAAGCAACCCCCTCAAAAATTATTAAAGTAAGAATTTATCCTAAAAATGCGGAGCCTTCTGAAGGGCAAAATGATGTAAAAATCTGATTTGGCCTTGATACTGTGTTCAAACAGCCCTGTTGTGGAAAAGTAATATAACGGAGCTGATGGGTTGGAGATACAACGTTCTGTGAACAATTCGACTACACTTTCGATTTTTTTTCTTGAGTTCATTTCGATAGTCCAATAATTTGCAAATAAAAATTTATCTGCTCCAGTTTTTCTCTATTTTATGAGTGTAGTCACTTTTTTGGTATTCAAAAAATAATCATTATTTTTGCTAATTTTTTTCTGTATATGACGATCAAAATGATTGTGGATAAGTATATGGAGCGACATTATCATCGCTGACAAATGTGATTTTATGGTTAAATTTGGATCATATTGGTTGAATTATGAAAATTACTTGCCTATATTTATAACATTCATTAATTCAAATAGAGAGACTCAAAGCTCTTTGATTAAGGTAGTTATGAAACAGACCGAATTGCATTTGTATCGTGGTTTAACCAATTCGGAAAAGCGATACAGTAGAGCCATAATATGGATACCCTTATTAGTTACACTATACAGCATAATTTCAGGGATGTTATTTAATATTGGTGTTGGTACATTAATATTGTTTTTAATTTGTTACAGCTGTACCGTTTTAGGGATTACGATTGGTTTTCATCGCTTGTTAACGCATCATTCATTCAAGGCAAAGCGATGGGTTAAGATTGTGTTTGCTTGTTTTGGTTGCATGGCTTATGAGGGACCACCATTCTTTTGGATAGCTGCTCATCGAAGACATCACAAATATACAGAGACTGAATTCGATCCGCATTCACCCCTTTCAACAAAAAAAGGGGGGCTCTATGGTTTTTATCACGCTCATATGGGATGGATGGCTAATCATACTTTAGAGAACTGGCGATATTACCTGGGCGATTTGCTCCGGGATCGCGATTTATTGCTTATAAACAAACATTATAGCCTTATTGCTCTGGGCGGAATAATTATTCCTGGAATCATCAATGGATTAATGTACATGAGCTGGTATTCGTTCTGGGAAGGAGTTATTGTTTGTGGATTTGTCAGAATCTGTTTCCAACAACATGTTACCTGGTCCATTAATTCTATTTGTCACATTTGGGGCAGAACAGATTTTAAAACTCAGGACAACAGTAAAAATAATTGGCTCTTTGCGCTTCTCGCTTATGGTGAGGGTTGGCATAATGGACATCATGCTTTTCCAAGTTCAGCCAAGCATGGGTTAAAAAAATGGCAAATTGATCTTTCTTATATATTAATATTATTACTATCACGCGTGGGGTTAGTCCATGAAATCAAGTTACCTACAGAGGAGCAAATAAAACAAAAATCTATAAAATAATATAATGGTGATGTCCTGGGTTCTCATCAACTATTATTTTTTTCTGCATAAAACTATTCATCTTCTCTGTTATGGACCGCAACTTTGAGATCGGGATCAAGAGGATTTCCAGGAATTGTTCGCGTTTCGCTGGCCCATTCGCCTAAATCAATGAGTTTACATCGATCAGAGCAAAAAGGTTTGAACCGGTTCTCAGGGTGCCAGGTATTCTGTTTCCCACAAATAGGGCAAGCGATTTTTTGATGATTGTTCATGACGGTCTTCATTAATTTACATTGAGTATGGGGTATGTGATCTGGCACCATTGATGTTCAATATTCCAGATCATATCAATTTTAGCATATTCAGGTATTATCGGAACATTTAGGGACGAAATTTAAGAGAAGGTATTAACCTATAATATGGTAACCGCTATCAATATAAATGACGTCGCCAGTAATATTTTTTGCATATGGGCTTGCAAGAAAAACAACCATTGCCCCTACATCATCTATATCAACTAATGATTTTAGTGGCGATTTTTCTTTAGCATGTTGGATTAAATCATCAAACTTTTCAAGGCCTGAGGCTGCGCGTGTTTTTAGCGGACCCGGAGAAAGTGCAATGACGCGAATTTGTTTTGGACCCAATTCCACCGCCATATAGCGCACAGAAGCCTCCAAAGCAGCTTTAACAGGTCCCATGAGATTATAGTTTTCGACGACCTTTTCCGCTCCATAGAATGACATGGCAAACAATGAGCCCCCATTTTTCATCAGCGGTTTAGCCAGATTGGCCATACGGATAAATGAATGACAGGAAATATCCATGGCCATGAGAAAGCCTTCTTTAGAGCATTCATGCACAGGATTTTGTAAATCTTGTTTTGGCGCGAAAGCAATCGAGTGGATGAGGATGTCTATTTGTCCCCATTTTTTCTCTATTTGTAAAAATAAATTATCCAAATCCTGATTTTGAGTCACGTCACAAGGACAATAAATAGATGGTCTGAGATCCTTGGCGACTTTATCTACAAATGGTTTGGCTTTTTCATTTAAATAAGTAATTGCCAGATCAGCGCCTGCCTTTTTTAATGCTCGTGCACAACCAAAAGCAATGGAGCTGTCATTGGCAATGCCAATGACTAATGCTTTTTTTCCTGCAAGTAATGTGCTGTCCATGCATGGTTCCTTTTTCATATTCTCCATATTTGCCTTTAAATATTTTTCTACCATCACTCATAGCATTTCAATCTAAAGAACACGTCTTATAGTTAATTTTAGACCATAGTTAAACAATTAGATTAATTTGCGATCAGTAGGTTGGGTGTCATGAATTTCGCTAGACACACAGGTTGATGCTGTTGTGTTTTAAAAAAGGGATACTTATTGAGCTGAAAAATATTGCGTAATAATTAAAAATCGGCCTAATGAGTACAATTAAAAACAAAATGTTCTATACTATTTCAATAGCCAATTCCAATTTCAATGCTGCATTAGATTAAGGATAGTTCTATGTTGCATAACCCAATTGATAACCGCTCTTTGTACAACTGGTATGATTTGACAATGAGGTCGCTCCAGCCCTACTCAGATTATTGTCTCATGCTTTCCAAACGGTTTCGACGAATAGCTGATACCATGGATTTACCGATTAATCTGCCATTTCTTTCTGACATGCAAAAAGAGTTAGGTGAATCGGCTATGCATTCGTCAATTAAATATTTTAGAGAGTTAACCGGCTATTTTTATTTTTCTCATATGATGACAAACATTTATGAGAAACCGAGCTTTGATATCAAAGATATAAAATTAGGTGATGACTATTATGATATTGTTGAGGAGGTCGTTGATCGTAAAAGTTTTTGTCATTTATTACGCTTCAAGAAAAAAGGGATTGATGATCATGTTTTCCCTAAAATGCTTCTTGTTGCCCCGATGTCAGGCCACCATGCAACTTTATTAAGAGATACGGTGCAAGCACTATTACCATTCTATGATGTATATATTACCGATTGGAACAATGCACGCGATGTTCCCTTGTCAGAGGGAGCATTTGACTTAGATGATTTCATTGAATATGTGATTTCTTATTTCAAACTTTTGGGGCCTGGATTGAATGTGATGGCGGTATGCCAACCTACAGTTCCTGTCTTGGCTGCTCTTGCGTTGATGTCAACCGCTAAAGACCCTAAATTACCTCGTTGCACCATTTTATTGGGTGGGCCTATCGATACGAGTCACTCTCCTACTGCGGTAAATGAACTTGCTGTTTCGAGAGGCGATGATTGGTTTCAACAGAATGTAATTTCTATGGTTCCAAGTCGATTTCCTGGGGCAATGCGGTTAGTCTATCCTGGGTTTATGCAGCTTTCTGGTTTCATGAGCATGAACTGGCAACGGCACATGGAATCGCTCCAATCAGCTATAACGGATTATGCGGAAAATAACCGAGAATCTGCGTTTAAAACGATACGTTTTTACCTTGAGTATTTTTCAACGATGGATTTGACGGCTGAATTTTATATGCAGACAATCAATACGGTTTTTCAAGAGCAATTACTTGCTAAAGGTCATTACAAATCTCGAGGAAAGAACATTCGTTTACAGGATATAAAAAATACATCGATTTTGATTATTGAAGGTGAGCATGATGACATTACGGGGCTTGGACAAACTAAATCGGTTATTAATTTATGCAAAAACCTTTCTGAAAGTAAGAAAAAGTATTATCTCGCGAAAGAAGTTGGACACTATGGATTATTTAATGGCAGCAAGTTTCGAAAGAAGATTATTCCAGAAATAAATAGTTTTATTCAAAAACAGAGTGGTTTGGTGAAAAGGGATAGATTAAAACATGGATCACAAAAGACTTGATTTGGATAAATTAGCAAAGAATTTTCTACAAAAGTGTCAGGCCTTACCAAAGATCAAGGTAGCTGTAGTATTTCCTTGCAGCGAGGATTCCCTTGAGGGCGCAATCGAAGCCAATCATTTGGGGTTAATTGACCCTGTTTTTATTGGGCCTAAATCCAAAATTCAAGACATTGCAAAAAGCATAAAAGCTGATATTGGCGATTATGAATTAATTGATATTGCAGAGTCACAGGTGGCTGCTGAAAAAGCAGTGCAATTGGCGAGAGAGAGAAAGGTTGCCGCTTTAATGAAAGGGAGTTTGCATACGGATGAATTGATGCATGCGGTTATTAAGAAAGAAAATGGATTACGAACTCGTCGTCGCATCAGTCATGCGTTTATTATGGCGATTGAAAAATATCATAAGCCATTTATCGTTACTGATGCAGCAATTAATATCGCTCCTGACTTGATGGTTAAGAAAGACATCATTCAGAATGCAGTCGATCTGTTTCATGCATTTAGTAAAGAAATAGTACCAAAAGTAGCGCTTTTATCCGCAGTAGAAACCGTGCATCCCGAGATGACATCGACAACAGATGCAGCATGCTTGGCAAAAATGGCTGAGCGTGAACAAATTACCGGAGCAATTGTCGATGGTCCATTTGCTTATGATAATGTATTCAGCCTCCATGCAGCCCAAACTAAAAATATTAAATCCACAGTGATTGGTGATGTTGATATTTTTGTCGTGCCCAATTTAGAAGCCGGTAACATTTTAGCCAAACAAATGGTATTGATTGCTGATGCACTGTCTGCGGGCATCATTTTAGGCGCTGCGGTACCCATTATCTTAACCAGTCGTTCTGACAATATTCGTTCTCGGATTGCATCATGTGCAGTGGCCGTTATGATGGCCAATGCGAAAAAAACAAGAGAGTATAATGAGCAATATTCACTATAAAAATGTTCATGAAATTACTGGGGATATACTGAAAATAGTTGTCCCATACGCTCATGATATGCGTGCAATTTCAGTTCCAAGACTCGATGATTTAGCGTTGATCCATACCTCAAAAGGGGTATTACTTGCTCAAATTACCCATTTAGAAGACGAGATCGTTACTTTGCAAGTGTATGGGAGCACCAAAGGGTTATCAACAAACGCTTCAGTTACCTTTCTTGGCCATCCGATGCGGGTGAGTTATTCTCCAAACATTCTCGGACGTGTGTTTAATGGAGTTGGGCAACCTATTGATGGTGGTCCTAATTTAGAACAAGACGATACAACACCTATTCGTACATCCACAGTAAATCCTACGCGACGAACGCTTGCTTCCAAAATGATCCGCACCAATATTCCTATGATTGATGTGTTTAATTGCTTGGTTGAAAGTCAAAAAATTCCCATATTTTCAATCGCAGGTGAACCTTACAATGAATTATTGGCAAAAATTGCAACCCAAGCAGAGGCAGACATTATTGTGTTTGGTGGAATGGGGCTATTGTTTGATGACTATTATGCTTTTCGTAAAACTTTTGAAGACCATGGTTCAATTGCCCGGACGATTATGTTTGTAAATCAGGCTTCCGATTCTATTTTAGAACGATTACTTATTCCCGATATGGCGTTAGCTGTTGCTGAAAAAATGGCAATTGAAGAAGGCAAACGTGTGCTGGTGTTATTAACCGATATGACGGCGTTTGCTGATGCATTAAAAGAGGTGGGTATTGCCATGGAACGTGTGCCATCAAACAGAGGGTATATGGGCGATCTCTATTCTCAATTGGCAAGACGATATGAAAAGGCTTGTGACTTCCAAGGTGCTGGCTCGGTCACCATTCTCTCAGTAACTACGATGCCAGGTAATGATGTAACGCATCCTGTACCTGACAATACTGGGTACATTACCGAAGGTCAGCTTTATCTGCACTCAGGCTCTATTGATCCATTTGGTTCACTATCCCGACTCAAACAACATGTGATTGGCAAACAAACACGTGATGATCACGGTCAAATTATGAATACGATGATCCGCTTTTATTCAGCTGCCTGTGAAGCGGAGCAAAAACAAGCAATGGCTTTTGAAATTTCTGAATTTGATGAACGGTTACTTAAATTTGGTCGTTTGTTCCGTGAACGATTTATGGATATTAAAGTTTCCATCTCTTTAGAAAAGGCATTGGATTTATGCTGGCAAACACTTGCGGAGTGTTTTCATGAAAATGAATTACTTATGAAACAAGAACTGATTGCTAAATATTTTAATGCCAAGACTCAACCGGATACCGATCATGGCGCAAATCAAACTCAATAAAGCATCACTAAGTCTAGAGCAAAGAAATCTGAAGAACTATCAGCGATTTTTGCCTTCCTTAGAATTGAAAAGGAAAAAATTATTGTCGGAGCGAAGCCGTGTTGATACTCAAGTTAATGAATTAAGACAAAAAAAAGAAGCCTTGGAACACTGCATTCAAAATGATGTACCTATGGTTGCAAGCACTATGAACATCTTAAGTAAACTCATTGACATTAAAGAAATTGCCCTCGCTGAAGAAAATATTGCTGGCATCAAGTTACCGCTGTTACAAACGATTACTTTCCATCCTATAGATTATGTGTATTTTAATACACCGCAGTGGTTTGAGCGGTTAATTGTTGTGCTCACTGAAAAAATCGAATTGCAGCTGCGTTTGCAAATAGCACTGGAACGGCAACGGCGATTGGCTAAATCCATTCAAACGGTAACTCAGCGAAAAAATCTTTTTGAAAAAGTATTAATTCCCAAGTCATTGAATAATATCCGGCTGATTCAGATTTTTTTGGCCGATAATGAGCGTGCCGCAGTGGTTCGTTCGAAAATCGCTAAAAAGAAAAGGATACTACGATGAGTATCGCAACCTTTGAGAAAGTGAGTGTCTTTGGGCCAAGTCGATGCAAGGCAGATATTTTAAGTGCTTTACAAGAATTAGGTTGCATGCATTTGATTGCTATTAACCCACCCAGAAAAACGGCATTAACTACTATTTCTACAACATTACTTGATCAAATAAGATGTGCATTGCTTTATCTTAATAATTCACCGGAGCATGGAAACCCTCGCCTTATTTGGAAAGATTTTAATCCGGATATTGTGGTAAAAAAGATTTTAGCGAACCAACATGATTTGAGAATTGCAATTGATCGACGTGATTTTTTAACAACACGAATTCGTGAGGTATCTGAATGGGGTGAGTTTATATTACCTCCCGATGGTGATTTAGGCGGAATCAAATTATGGTTTTATAAAATTAAACTGAAAGAAATTGCCCGGATTCCCAAAAATGTTCCTTTGCACGAAGTGTATCGGAATCATCGTTATGCTTTTATTATCGTGCTGTTCGAGCAAGAGCCTCAAGAAGAGCAATTTCCTTTTCATCGGATTCATACAGGTTCGATCGCTTTAGAAGCACTGCGTGTTGAATTAAATGAATTGAATGAAAAAATTGATGATCTTATGGATGAACGACGTAATTTAACGCGTTATCGTTATTTGTTAGCCCGCGAGGTAGCTCAATTTTCTGATAGAACCGAGTTGCAGAAGGCTTCAGGACAAACACAAGAGCATGATGAATTTTTCTTGTTACAAGCTTGGGTACCGCATAATGAATTATCACGTCTCACTCAATTTTGCCAAGAGAACCAATTAAGCTTGGTCATCGAAAAACCGTTACCCGAAGAACTACCACCGACGCTTATGGAATCACATCCCTGGTTGCAAGGTGGGGCTGAGCTCGTTAATTTTTATCAGACACCAGGATATCATGCATTAGATCCCTCCATTATGGTCTTTTTTTCATTTTCAATCTTCTTTGCGATGATTCTTGCTGACGCTGGCTATGGAATTCTATTGGCCTTTTTCGCAGTTTTTGGGTGGAAAAGATTAGGAAAATACAATGCCGCAGTATGGTTAAGACCTTTATTAGTGGTTATTAGTCTTTTTTCCATTCTATATGGCGCCATGCTTGGGAGTTATTTTGGTATTGAACCTAAAGCAGGAACATGGTTAGCGACATTGAAAATAATTGATATCAATGATTTCAAATTGATGATGCTCCTCGTTCTTATCATAGGATGTCTGCATATTTGTATTGCTAGTGGCATGCGTGCCTGGTTTGCCCAACATCGCCATGAACGCATTCAATCTTCAGGGTTTATTTTATTAATTGTTGCCACATTACTTTATTCCATTGGTTTGATGAAACATAACAGTACGATAACCCAACTAGCCATTTTTCCTTTTATCCTGAGCTTATTGCTGATCATGATTTTTGCCTCAAACGAACCGATTACCAGCTTTAATAATCTTGCAAAAAGAATTGTTCACAGTTTGGGGGCTTTAACGGAATTGCCCTCGCTATTTGGCGACATCCTCAGCTATCTTCGCTTGTTTGCATTAGGAATGGCAGGGGCTTCATTAGCAGTCACATTTAATTCCATGGCGCAGCATATTACCCAATTTGGTAAACCAAGTAGCTGGGTTTTAGCGGTTCTTATTTTAATTATCGGACAAACACTTAATTTTGTTTTATGTTTTATAAGCGCGATAGTTCATGGACTTCGTCTAAATTATATCGAGTTTTTCAAATGGAGCATCAAGGAGGATGGGTATTGTTATCAGCCTTTTAAGAAACAGGAGATATCCCATGAATGAGTTAATGGTACTTTTTGGATGGGCAGGTATATTTGCTCCGATGGCATTAGCAACAATAGGAAGTATCTGTGGTTGCGCCATTGCAGGACAAGCGGCAATTGGCGTGATGTTAGATACTGGAAGTGGATATGGAAAATACATCGGTGTTTCAGTGCTTCCCTCTACCCAGGCCATTTTGGGAATAGTCATTATGTTTACTCTCAATAGAACAGTTACGCCGCAGATTGCTGGAGGACTTTTTGGTATTGGATTTTTGGCCGGAATCGCTTTGATGATATGTGGCATTCAACAAGGATATTGTTGCGCCAGTGCGATCAATGCAACAAAAAACAAGCCGGAAATATTTGGTTTATCTATTGCTCCAGCCGCGATTGTGGAAGGTTTTGCAGTATTCATATTTGTATTTGCTCTGGTAATAAGCAATGGAATATAGGAGTTTTTTATGGAACCCAAGCAAAATCAAACGGCGAACATGATTTCTCAAGGCGTTGAAGCACTAATCGAACGGTTAAAACAGGATGGAGTGAATGCCGGGAAAGAGGAAGCTGCACGATTAATCAGTGAAGCACAAGAGAAGGCGAACACGATCCTCAATAGCGCGCAGACTAAATCAAAAGCCATGATGGATGAAGCACACCAATTGATTCAACAAGAAAAAAAGGCGGCAGAGGATGCACTACAGCTTGCAGCGCGAAATATGCGCCTTGAGCTCAGACAAAACCTGATTGACCGTTTTACTCAAGAGGTCAGATGTCTTGTACATAAAGAACTGGATGATAAGGATGTATTACGACAATTAATTCTTTTAATTGCAACAGATTCTGTGGAGCAAATCCACGCGTTTAAAGCAAAAAATATAGAAATTCAATTGCCCCAAAAAGTACTCGATTTCGATGAGATTAGAAAAAATCCTGAATTACTGGAAAAAGATTTCTTAAAAACGATGGTGAAATGTTTAACTGGGCGCATGCTCAGAGAAGGCATGAGTATGCGCGTCAATCAGCAAGAAAATAAAATCGCCGGGATTAGAGTGCACCTTGTTAATGAAGAAATTGTCCTGGATTTGACGGAAGATGCCGTCAGCAGTTTACTCATCAAGCATATGCAGCCTCGATTTAGAGCGCTCCTGGAAGGATTATTACAATGAGCGGTCAATATTATACTGTTGTATGCAGCTTGCCGCGCATGAACAGGTATTTCCAAATTCAGGAAACACCTATTTCAAGGCTACAACTGGAAAAACGGCTAAAACTACTCCCAACAGAGAAATTTACTCTTGCTTTTACTCTAGAATCATTAGCTTGGACAAGTTGGTTTGCACCTCATCAATCCATGTCTGAGCTAAGAGATGCATTTCAACAACTGATTGACAAGGAGCCTGCTTTTATTCGCGATATCCTTATCTGGTTTTTCGATTTACGCAGTATCTTTGCGGCCTTGCGTATGAGAAATGAAAAAAAAGAACCACCCGAAAACCCTCAAGAGTATTGGATTACGCGATGGAATCATAAATTGCTCAGAAACTGGAGTGAGCCAGATTTTGGATTGAAATTCATTTATCCTTGGCTGCCCAAGGTTGCTGCAGACATTGCCAAAAAAGATACGGTCGCAGTCGAAGAGTTTTTATTGTCCTATATTTGGAAGTATTTATCGATTATTGAAACTGGGCATTACTTTGATTTTGAGGCAATTATTATTTACTTACTCCGGTGGAATATCATTCATTATTGGTCGCAATTTAATAAAGCTAATGCGTTAACTTATTTGAATGAACTCTCTAATTTATTATTAAGCAAGCAGCTGCCAAATGATGTTATCTTGAACGACAAAGGGAGCGTGTCATGAAGGATAAACAGTCTCAGCAATTAGTCCATAATGCCACAGTGATTGCAATACAAGAGGGTGTTGTGCATATCCAGCAAAAAGGATCTATGCCCATCATCAAGAATGAAATTATCTATATTTGCCCTGCTCAAAGTCCCACTGACGAACGCATAATGGCTGAAATCTTACAGGTAAAGGACGATACCGCGATTGCTCAGGTATTCGAAGAAACGAGCGGTATAGCAATAGGTGATCGTGTTGAGCAATCAGGGGAGTTGCTCTCTGTAACTTTGGGCCCAGGTTTATTAGGAATGATCTATGATGGCCTACAAAATCCTTTAACTAATTTTGCCAACAAGTATGGCTTTTTTTTACCGCGTGGTGTCCGTGAAGAATCAATTGATCCACATAGAAAATGGGTGTTTACAACATGTGTGCATGCAGGTGATACGGTGAATGCTGGCAGCATATTGGGGGTAGTTCAAGAGGGGCGATTTACCCATAAGATCATGGTTCCTTTTGATATGGGGAAACACCTTAAAGTGGAATGGTTGCAGCAAGGTACTGTTACTGCTGATACACCCATAGCAAAGCTCATCGACTCTGAAAATAACGTGCGCGAAGTCAGCATGTTACAGAAGTGGCCGGTACGTTTTTCGATTGCGCAAACCCTGATGAAAAATAATCTTGCAGAGCGCCTTTATCCTAGCGAACCGATGATGACTACATTGCGATTGGTCGATACTTTTTTCCCCATCGCACGCGGTGGAACCGCCTGTATTCCAGGGCCATTTGGTGCAGGAAAGACTGTTTTACAGAATTTAATTGCACGTTATTCTGATGTTGATATCGTCATTATTGTGGCATGTGGTGAGCGAGCAGGAGAGGTAGTAGAAACCATTACTGAATTTCCAAAACTTGTTGACCCCAAAATGGGGGGGACGCTTATGGATAGAACCATTATCATTTGTAATACCTCTTCAATGCCGGTCGCTGCACGCGAAGCATCTATTTATACGGGAATTACTCTGGGTGAGTATTATCGGCAGATGGGATTTAATGTGTTACTGATTGCAGATTCAACTTCTCGATGGGCACAGGCGATGCGGGAAACCTCAGGACGAATGGAGGAGATTCCCGGGGAAGAAGGTTTTCCAGCGTATTTGGATAGCAGCATTAGAGGATTATATGAACGAGCAGGCATTATTCAATGTCACGATCAATCGACGGGTAGTCTTACCATAGTTGGAACAGTTTCCCCTGCGGGCGGAAATTTCGAAGAGCCGGTAACACAATCCACATTAAGCTCAGTTAAAACGTTTCTTGGGTTAAGTTATGATCGCGCTTATAAGCGCTTTTATCCTGCGGTTGATCCATTAATTTCCTGGTCGCGTTATTTTGAACAACTTAAACCTTGGTTTGAAACCAATATCGAGCCAACATGGACAACTAAAGTGATGGAGGTAATCAAGCTGCTGCATCAGGGACAAGAGATTTTTAATATGATGCAAGTTACAGGTGAAGAAGGTATTACCATGCGAGATTACATTCTCTATCAGAAATCGCTTATGTTTGATATGACCTACTTGCAACAAGATGCTTATGATCCTATCGATGTTTCCGTACCTATGAACCGCCAAAAGGAATTTTTTAATCTTCTGTTTGATATCATTATGAAAGAATATGAATTTACAGAGAAAGAAGAGGCGCGTGATTTCTTTGTGAAACTAACGGGTTTATTAAAGAATTTAAACTATTCACCATTAAATTCCGATAGTTATACAAGCTATTACAATCATATTATTAAATTAACGAAACTGTGATGGGGTTACGCGAGCAGGGGCTCGTTTTTAAGCTCTCTCCCTTTCGGTTTTAAAGCAAACTACACTTACATACTTTACTTCTCTTAATTTATCCGTTGTGCAAATTTATTTGTTTTAATGTGCTAAATTTATCATAATGACAGCTTTTTTCGTCTAAGGATCTTATGTCATCATTGCTTACAATCAATTTGTTAGAAGATTTAGTTCGTACTGCTGAGTTGAATCAAGAGGGTAAGACTGCAGATTATATTCCGGAACTCGCTAATGTGAATCCGGATTTAACCGCGATCGCAGTGCAACCATTAGGTGGGCAACCTCTTTCACACAGCAACGACCTCCTGAGCCCAGTAACACTGCAAAGTACATCCAAGATGATCCCTTTGATTGGGTTACTTGAGGAAGCTGGTAGCGAACAAGTGTTCGAATGGGTTAAGGTTGAGCCTTCTGGAGATGATTTTGCGTCAATTACTCGCCTGGAGCAATTTGGTCCTAAACCTTCAAATCCCATGCTGAATGCTGGGGCAATTACTTTATGCTCACGCATTCCGGGCAAAGGCGAGCAACAATTTGGATGGTTAGAACACTGGACGCAAAAATTATTTAATCAACGTCTCAGTATTAATCCTTTGGTTTTTGCCTCTGAAAAACGAACGGGGAACCGCAACCGTGCACTCGCTTATTTATTGAAAAGCAGAAACAATCTTGGGGTGGATGTTCATGAAACTCTG
Source organism: Legionella qingyii (assembly GCF_003990155.1). Classification (NCBI taxonomy): domain Bacteria; kingdom Pseudomonadati; phylum Pseudomonadota; class Gammaproteobacteria; order Legionellales; family Legionellaceae; genus Legionella; species Legionella qingyii. The sequence continues at coordinate 133,254 of NZ_RZGX01000007.1, read as the reverse complement.
GACTTATATTTTGCTCTATGTTCCTATGAAGCCAAGTTAGAACAGATGCTCTTTTTACCTACTTTATTAGCGAATGCCGGACGAGATCCAGAAAGTGGGGAGCAAATCATTTCCACTGAAACGTGTAAAATTACTTTAGCAATCATGGCAACTTGTGGACTCTATGATGAAACAGGGACTCATATGGTTAAAACCGGGATGCCGGCTAAAAGTGGAGTATCTGGCTATACCATCGCCGTTGTTCCTGGTAAAGCAGGGATTGTCGTATTAAGCCCACGAGTTAATGCGAAAGGAAATAGTATTCGCGGCGAAATCATGCTCCAGGGGTTATCTAAAGCCATGAATTGGCATTTTGCATTACCCTAATCGGATCAATACCAAGCTTATCTCGGGTATCTAAACGGATTTCCCGGGTTAAGGGGGGCGCCTTTACCCGGGTTACATTATCCTTTGCTGCAAGGTGCAATTACAATGTGACTGTTGAGAGAGCAAAAAGTTTATCGTATTCATGTTGTAATACATCATCCTCATGGCGATGTTCAATTAAAACGTTTTGTAATGAGTGCAGCAGATTGTCACATGCAGTTATTCTTAAGTTTAATATTTTAAGAATTTTTTGTTGTTCAGGGGGCTGACCCTGTTCAACTTGCTTGATTACTGTATTCAGATTTCTTTTGGCTTTAATAACAACGTTTAGCGCTTCAACTTCATTTCCTTTGATTTGTGACGCAATACGGGCAAAGCTTATTTGGGCATCGGCTTGATTAACGTAGCCCAAAAATGAGTTTGTTGCTTCCTTATAATAAGGATAAGCTTTTTCTAGATCTCCATTGCGTTCAAATGCAGCACCTGCAAGAGTTGAAAAGAATACCTTGTCCTCATCAAATTCTGCTTTGCTCATACTGGTGGCATAATCGGCTGCTCTGCTAAAATAGAATGCACTTTTATCATAATTTCTGGCACCTAAATGCAGCAAACCTAAATTCTTGTAGGCATCATACAAAGCAGGGCTGCCAAGATTCAATACAGGGTTTTTACTCTCGCTAATAACAGATTCCATTCCATTGATAAGCTCCTCTATTTCTATTCGATTATCCTGAGTAAATTTAATGAAATCATGAGATGGGTTCAACACGAGATACTCTAATGGTTCACGGGAGTCTATGGCTCTAAGTAGTTTGCCTAAAAATTTATCAGATTGTGTTTTTAAATCCCGAAGCTTTTCTTTCAGCTTCATTTGCTTTTCTTCTGGGAGTTTCTCATGGGCATATTTATTTATATTATTATTAAATGCATTCTCATAAGATTCGGTGTATAAGCCATTATTTGAAATAACAGTCAACGTTTCAGACTCTGGATTAAATGCAACGCTATAATAATAGGCGTGATTTAATGCTTCATTGATAATTACATTCGATTTGACTAATTTTCCCGGAATTCGTTCTTGTAATGTAGTTAATATTTTTTCTTGGACATTCTCAATGTTCCAATGTTCATTGTTTGCAACAACAATTACTTCCAATTCTGAGTTCGAATGGGTTCCTATCAATTCACTATTATAATAGTATGGATCTAAATCAATATAGGCTGGTTTTTTAACGTTAGTCAATGCTATATCACTATCCATGAAAAATAGACCAAACCCACTCGTACTTACTGCTGTTCCAACCTCTTTATTGACAGGGTTATAGGGTCTGCGTAGAGCTTGCGGGGAGACATGGAGCATAAAATAATTGTTGTATGTGCGATCTCTGACAATCACCGTATGACAATGATGAACGCCTGTTGATTTTAAAACTATTTCTTCTTTGGGAGCTATTTTTGTCGGCTCATAAGTTGCATATGCGTGAAATTTCTTATCGAATTTTGGATGCAATGCATAATAGGCTAATTGGCTTGGAGAATATTGAACGGCATCATCTTCTGAAACTTGAATAAATGTAGGCATAATTTTTGCAAATTGATTAATAATCGTGTTGTGCATTCTATCGACAAAATCTTAAGGTTTTCTTAAGAGAATTATTGATGCCATTGTGTAAAAAATTAGTAGTAGATGCTTGAAAAAAGGAATTAAATTTTTATAATGCCTAAATGTTAATCATTCCAAGATGCTATTTTTATGTATTCCAACATATATTTGCCCCGTTTTTTTTCAACATCCCTTGAAATAGATATTCAGAGAAAACTGTCAGATCGCGAAACTTTGAATTGGGATCAAACTCGATATCAAGCTTTATTGAACTTAAAGAAGCATCTCTCACGCATGATGACAAGTCTTGCGCAATTAAAACAAATTACAGGGGCTGCCCAGATTGAATCAATGTGTTCACTTATCGAGCTATCGATGCAAAAAGCAATATCTGATCCCAGCTTCAATTCAGTTCAGTTTTCTAATGCATTGAATAATAAATTTTCACAATTAAAAGATGAGATTGAAGAATATAAGAAATTACAAAAGTGTTTTTCCGGGTGTAACTTGTTCGCGAATTCTATTGTGGCTTCTGTAGGTGCTCTAGGCGTTGTTTTATTTGGAGCTGCCGCAGCCACTGGCCCCTTGGGTATCGCTCTTTTAGGATTAGGGATGGCCATCTTGTCGGCACTCGTTTTTGCTGCGGCTGCTTATAGCGTTTATGTAGATGCGCGATTTCTAGGAGATAAACAGCTAGAAAACCTTGAAACAGGTATAAATTTCTTAAATAACTATCCTAATGTGTCGTTTTTGCTTGATGAACACCCAACTGGCAGCACTCTATGTTGTATTTAAAGTTACATCGTGTAGTTTTGCTGCTTATTCTGATGACTAAGAGAGACAGTTACAGGACTTACGAAACCCCTCTAGGTTGAGGCAAAAAATTTTTTTAATGAGGGAGTTTAGATAGACTAAATGACCGAATTAAAAACATTTTTTAACGAAGAGATTGGGGTTTTTCGTAAGCCCCAACCTGATTTCGACTTTCTACAAAACTGTCTAATAAATTCAAGGCTTTATAGAATAGAGGGATTCCTCTTTTTGTTTTACAAACATTGACCTATGGATTTCTACGTAAGTCTCGATGATTTGGGATTTTAATTTATCAAGCCCTATCCCTTCTTTTGCAGATGTTTCGATATAAACTGTATTGAAACGTTCGGCCAGTTCTTTTGCCTCTTGGTTGCTTACTTGTCGCTCCGAATCAGTATCGCATTTTAAGCCTACCAATAAAAACCTGAAGCGGGGATTATGTTCGTTATATCGAAAAACATCTTGATACCAAAACATTAAATTATTAAAACTCTCACGAGTACGTATATCAAAGCACAAAAGATGAATTTTATCTCCCATATATTGTTTTCCATAATAAGGAGTTGCATTATGAGTCATTGGATAATCGCGTCCTTGAATTAAAGGGCTTTCATAACGAAACAACAATGTTCCATAGTTCTTATCATTCTGCTCATGACTTTTCTCAATCTGTGTCTTATTCGAATTAATAAACTTGTTTTCGGCAAGTCGACAGATTAGGCTTCTAATGCCAATATCTGTATCGCCAATCAGATTAACGGTAATTGTTGGTACACTCTTTTTAAAAGAAGTTTTCCAATTGGATCTGGGAATCTCTGTTATTTTTCTAAAAAAATGGCCTGTTTCTGAGAGTCGGCATAGGTCCTTTGGTTTGAGAAAAGAAGTAATGCAGGCTGTTATTTCCCTGGGTAATGTACTAAAACTCCCAGCTCTAATCGTAATTAATTCATTTTGTGTTTCTTGCGGTAATTCTCGTTCAATGACTTTTTGTTTTTGATGAATTGCCATAGTCAATTCGTCAAGGTATTTTTTTAATTCTGCTTTAAATTGTTTGATAGCGGGAGAGCCAGTAAGAGTTGAAGTAAATTGGGTTAACAAGGATTTTTCTTGCATCTGCAGCGAGCTAAAGGTTTTCGCCAGAAGCAGACTATATTGCTTCTTAAGGGCCGTTTGGGATGAAACAGGGCAGCTCAGATCAATGAGATCAATGAGTAATTTTTCTACTCGCCTTCCTATCTCAGAACTCAGGGAGTTAAAAGCTGATTTGTTATCTTTTTGTCGTTTGAGTTCTTTTAGCATCCCTTGTAAATTGCTCACAAGTTCCGTACGTTCTTCCAGTGCCTGTTTAATTTTTAATAATTGACTCACTCCATTGTGCTCATCAGAGCTTCGTGGATTAAAGCCGCTTAAATAGTTATAGGATTGTTCTAGCAGAACATAGACTGCATGAAGAAGATTAATTTGTTCTTGAAAGTATGTAATGCGTGAGTTCATATTTTCTTCTAAATATCCAATAAATTAATTGTTAGTTAAAATGCAATGCATCTTGTCGGGACGTTAATCTAACATTTGGGTCAAAATAAAACAATCATGTGCTATATTTCCGTCTTTGAAATATAACTAGTACCCATCTTTGCAGCGAAGGTACTAATAAGGGGGGGCTTGCCTGTGTAATGTAGTGAAACCCGGGTTATGGCTCCTTCGGGCAGGCGCCCAGACACAAGGATTTAGAAACACGGTTTTGTGTTTTTATAAAATGCGGTACACTGGTTTTCATTTTTACGGTATGGCCAAACAAAATGCTTAATGTTTCTCGGGATACAAAAAATAACAAAGAATTCAATACAGCAGAGACGATAGATGCATCGACATCAGCAACAGAAGGCAATTCGCAAAAGCCTTCTATCCAAAGCTTGCAAGAGATAATTCTCGCTGTAATTGCTCAAGATCCTCTCTTGGTTATTAAGCTTATTCAAAATAAGAGCTTTGAGGATACTCTTATTCCAGAAATTCTGAAAAAAAGTACTCCTTTTATCAATTTAGTACCTGCAGAACTAAAATGTGAGCTTCTTAAGTTTCTTCCTATTCGGGATTGGTGTTCATTATTTAAGGTGAGCAATGAGTGGCGACAATTAGTAATAACTGCTGCAGAATTGTTTCTTAATGAAGTTGCACGTGACAAACCAACGGTAATTTTAGTTGATAAATTTGAGGAAAGTCTTAACAGCCTGCTGGAAAAAGTTAAGAGTTACCACCAAAAAACTCGAAGACGCCCTCGGCAGGTGCAGGAGATAAAGCAGCTAGAGAGCGAAGTTAAGTCTTTCACCCAGCCGTTGGCAAAATTTTTTCATTGCCAGAAAAGGATGGATGAAATTCAAAGAGCTATAGAGCGTGGATATGGAAACAGTACCTTAGTATCTATTTTTTCTGGTCCGGGAAATAGTCAATTGTATCAAATTATTGAATCATTTCTCAAAGAATGCAAAAGAAATACGGATTCAACCTGGTTTAGAAAAGTTCAGTATTGTGTGAGCCTGTGCCCTGAGCATGTTATTGCCCAGCAATTTTCTGATGCTTGGTTAGAAATAAAGAATCTGCAAGTTGACTTAAAAATACCATTACTTTCAGCTACATTTGGGATTTAGTGATATGGTGATTACAACTCATATTATGATTAGAAGATAATTTTCAATAGAAAAAATTAAAATAGCTCGTTCACAATAGTTAATATATTTTGGGGATTTCTCGCGATATGGGTTGGATTATAACGAGTCAGTAATGATTCTGAATTAAATCCCCACGTGACCGCTATAGAATGGATGTGACATTTTTTAGCCGCTTCAATATCTCGTGTTTCATCTCCTATGTAAAAAGTATCATCCAACTTCATTGAGTATGATTTGATTGCTTTTTTTAATAAATACCCTTTACCAAAATAGCTCGATTCTGCATGAATAAAATTAAATATATTCTGCATTTGATGTTGTTCAAGCCAGGCTGAAACATTGGCTAATGAATTCGAGGTTACTATTCCCATAGCGCAATCTAAACGCTTCAATTCATTAAGTACTTCAGGTAGATCGATAAATGTAGATAAGATAGGAATTTCCTTTTTCATCTGCTCTCTTGCTCGATGCATTAGGTAAGGAAGCTTATAAAATGGAATTTTTAGATAATGGATGAGTTCTTTTGATGTTAGATTCCTTAATATTTCTAATTCGGAGGGCTCTATTTTGCGTAAATTTAGTTCATTAGCTAAAAGCGTCAATTGTTCAATAGCAATGGGGAAACTATCGGCTAATGTACCATCAAAATCAAAGATTAAATTAAATTTCCTATTGATCATTTTTCTTCTCTTTGTGATTTCACACTTGATGATAAATTCAGCTCCTAATATAGAGTATGCTCGAATATTTAGAAAATACAGGAGTAGTCAGGTATTTTTATTCAAAATAGTGCAACAAAAAAGAATTACCCATAAATCCTTCAAAGACGCTAAGGACTTAAGATGGTATTTTGTTATGCCCTTATACAGCAAGTGATTGAAAATTTATCTATTTGATGTTATAATGTTCATTCGATTTTGAGTTTCAGGTCTGCATTAAAGATTCGTTCTCGTTCAAATAAAAACAATCAAAAAAGAAAATCGCTTTTTCATGGAGTAAATCATGTGGTTCACTTTTGCTATCCTTGCCGCCATCTTATGGGGATTTAATTATGCTTTAGCTGAAAAAATACTAAATAGTATTTCACCCATTACCCTATTGGCATTGGAAATGATAATTGGTGCTATATTGTTTTCCGGTATTTCTTTTTTTACCACGATGAAAAAAGACCTTCAACTATTAACGACTGATTCTGGTTTACTTTTATTAACCATAACTGAGATTGCAATTGTGCTCATCGCCAGTTATTTTATCGCCACGTCCATTAACCTTAAAAATGCTACAATTGCAGGTATCGTCGAATTAACCTATCCTCTATTTACCATTATTTTTACCTGGTTTTTATTTAATCAAATTCATGTAAATTTTTCAGTCATCATTGGCGGACTTTTAATTTTTATCGGTGCCTTGGTAATCGGTTTTGCATAAATTGGCTGTACTGCTTTACGTTTTAAGAGTTGGTTTGCTCAACCTTTGGGCATGCCAAACTAAAATCAATCTCGCCCAGCTCTCTGCGCGAATGGCATTAATATCCTCTGGTTGTCGATGACGGAACATATTCAGTTCTTTTTCAAAACAATCATTTTTTCCTTGGACATGTCGTTCATCGTCCACGGAATCCCTCCAATGCCGTAACCCGATTGCTTTAATCCTGCAAATGGCATCCAATCGGTGCGAAAGGCGGTATGATCATTAATCAGTACTGTGGAGGCTTCAAGGCATTCTGCTGCTTTTAGCGCAGGTTCTATGTCCTCAGAAAATACGCTGGCTTGAAAGGCGACGGGTAATGAGTTCGCAATACGAATTGCCTCGTCAAGTTGCTCATATTCATAAACACAGGTTACTGGGCCAAAAATTTCCAATTGGGACACTTTAGCATCAGCAGGTGGATTGAGTAATACGGCAGGAAGTAAGGTTGTTTCAGAGAACCTGCCTCCACCAAACAGTTTGGCTCCTTTGGCCACTGCTTCATCGATCCAGGACATGACGCGTTCTGTTTCACGTGGGAGAATCAATGGTCCCACCTCTGTTTCTTTGAAGAGTGGATCCCCAACGCGCAATGATGTGACTCGTTTAACGAATTCATCCATAAATGGGCTGATAATGTCTTTATGTACCAAAATGCGCTGTACAGAAACACATACTTGCCCGGCATGGTAATACCCACCTTTGACAAGCGATTGGGTGGTTTTCTGGATGTCTGCACTGCGATCTACAATTACCGGTGCTGCACCGCCATGCTCTAAGGCACAACGAGTTCCTGGAGAAAGTTTGCTTCGTAAACTCCAACCGACTTTGGCTGAGCCAATAAAGCTCAAGAAGGCAATCCGTTCATCAGTAGCAAGTTGCTCAGCCAGGGAGTTATCCTCTGTGATAAAAGTTTGACACCAAGCTTCTGGAAGACCAGCTTGTCGTACTAATTGGATGAGTTCTAAACAACATAAGGGTGTTGTAGTAGCGGGTTTAATAATTACCGGGCATCCCACCGCGATTGCTGGAGCGACTTGATGCACAATCAGATTTAAAGGATGGTTAAATGCAGAAATAGCCGCTACGACGCCAATCGGTTCTTTAACCGTAAATGCCCAGCGATGATCACTTGCAGGGGTTAGGCCCATAGGAATTTCTTTACCTGCGAAATGCCGCAATTCTTCTGCTGCATCGTTTAACCCATCTATGGCGCGCGTCACTTCAATTGTTGCGTCAGTAAACGGTTTACCACCTTCTTGGGCAATGAGTTTGGCAAAACGCCCCTGCTCGGATGTTAATAATTGAGCCGCGCGTTTCAAGATGGCCATGCGCTCATAGGGTTTGAGCCAATCCTTGCGATTGTTTAGTGTTGATGCAGCGGTCTTAAGTTTTGTTCTCAGTGCTTGTTCATCATCAACGGTAATTTCTTTGATCAAGGCCCGGTCAAATGCTTGTACCACTTGCAGTGCTTTTTTCATGATGTTCCCTTATTTGCTGGTGCTGGAGGTAGACGTTGTTGTAACTCATCGACAAGGACACGTTTATTTTCTGAATAATCGATTGGGAAAATAACAAGCTGTACTCCTCCAGCAGTGAATGCATTCTCGAGAATGGATTGAAAGTCTTCAATTTTTTCAACTCGGGTGCCATGTGCTCCATAGGACTCAGCATATTTTATGAAGTCAGGATTCTTGAAGGTCATCCCGAAATCAGGGAAGTGATCTACCGCCTGTTTCCAACGTATCATGCCAAAAGCATGATCTTCGATCACCAGGACAACCAGGTTTAATTTCAGCCTGACTGCGGTTTCTAGCTCTTGGCTGTTCATCATAAACCCCCCATCACCACACACAGCCATCACCCGGCGCTTAGGATATAAAAGTGATGCCATAATTGCGGATGGAAGTCCAGCCCCCATAGTCGCGAGTGCATTATCAAGAAGAATGGTATTTGCCATTTGCGTCCGATAATTGCGGGCAAACCAGATTTTATACATCCCATTATCCAAGGCGAGAATTCCATCATGTGGCATGACTTGCCGCACGTCATAGACCATGCGTTGTGGAGTAAAGCGATCTTCAGTAGCTCGCGCAGTAATTTTGCTCAAAATACCTTCGCGTAAATGCAAAAGTGCATTCGCATGTGGAAGATTCCCTTCGAGTTTGTCGGCGAGCAAATTTAAGGAGGGTCCCATATCTCCAATAACTTCTGCTTGAGGAAAATAAATTTGTTCCACAGTAGCAGATTGGTATCCAACATGAATGACCTTAAGATGGCTGGTTCCCATGATAAAAGGTGGTTTTTCAACGGTACTATGGCCTATGGTAATAATCAGATCCGCTTGTTCTATTGCTTCATGAACATAATCTCGTTCTGAAAGAGCGGCTGTCCCCATATAAAGCTCTGTGGCTCCTGAAACAGTCCCTTTACCCATCTGTGTAGTGAAATAAGGAAGTTTTGTCCGCAAAATAAATTGCGCAAGCGCATTGGTCGCTCTAGGACGTGAAGCGGCCGCACCGAGCATCACGAGCGGTCGCTTGGCTTGCATAATCATTTCTGCGGCGCGATCTAGGGCCGCTTCGCTTGCGACGGGATATTCAATAGGGTGTGGCGGGATGAGTGCAACCTTTTTGCTGCGCTCGGCGGCAATGTCTTCAGGGAGTTCTAAATGTACCGGTCCCGGTGTTTCTGCTTGGGCAAGATGAAATGCTTCACGCACAATAGTGGGGATCATCGAAGGGGATATAATTTGACGCGACATTTTAGTTAAGGGCTGCATGGTAGCTACCGTATTCACCATCTGAAATCGCGCTTGATGCGAGGATAAAACCCCTTTTTGTCCGGTAATCATGATCATCGGCATTGCACCAAGGAGAGCATAAGCAGCCCCGGTCGTGAGATTGAGTGCTCCGGGGCCAAGGGTAGTCATACAAACTCCCGGGTTCCCGGTTAATCGGCCATAGGTCGCGGCCATAAATGCGGCTGCTTGCTCATGCCGGGTGAGTACTAGTTCAATTGAAGAGTTACGAAGTGCTTCTACAACATCGAGATTTTCCTCTCCGGGAATACCAAAAACGTGTTTGACTCCCTCGTTTTCAAGGGCTGCAACTAACAGCTCGGAACCTTTGATCATAATGTCCCTCATGGATTTCAAAATGTTCTTCTTCCAATTATAAACCAAACTCGTTCATATTTTTTTATTATGTTGTCTTGTGAGGAAGAATCAGTTGTTATCAGAAGAAGTGAATCGATAAATACGATTTATCATAAAAACGAAAATGGACAGGTTGATTCTAGCCTTGAGGATCTATGTAATACAGGGTATTTAGATTAGTCCCTTTTTGGTTTATCAACGCGCTGTACCGAATTTGGTAAATGTATACGACAGTTGAATTTGGCATGTTTTGCAAACTATATTTGCTGATAAATATAAAAAAGAACGTTATGATGAATCAGGGGTAGCTATACCAGTATAATTACTTATCAATACGAGCTCAAATATGCCTAATCTTATAAAAAATAAAACTATTCTCATTTCAGGCGCCAGTATAGCAGGCCCGGCCTTAGCATATTGGCTGCATCATTACGGCTTTACGGTTACTCTTGTTGAGCAAGCCCCTAAGTTTAGAGAAGGTGGATATAAGGTTGATGCACGGGGAATATGTATCGACGTTTTGAAAAAGATGGGACTTTACGAAAAAATCCAAGAAAAAAATGTACACACAAAAACAGCTATCTTTATGGATGATGAAGGCGCGATTACCTCAGAAATCTCCGCTGATGAATTAGGTATGCGGCAACCCCAAGATGTGGAACTGCTTAGAGGAGATTTGTCTAAAATTTTATATGATGCCACCCGTGATGAATGCGAATACATTTTTAATACGTCAATTAAATCGATTAAGCTTAACAAAGACGATGTTGAAGTTGAGTTCAATAATAATATGATTCGCAGCTTTGATTTGGTAATAGGTGCTGATGGCATTCATTCTAATGTGCGTTCTCTTGTTTTCGGTGAAGAGTCTCAATATTCTCATGATTTTGGCAATTATTTTTATGCTATTTATTCCATAGAAAATTATCTTAAACTAGCCAATAAAGAATTATTTTATTCTATCGAAAACAAGCAGGTTAATCTTTCTTCTACCCAAGCAGAAAACAACATTACTGTAATTTATCTCTTTCAAGATAAAAATTATGCTTACAATTATAAAGAAGTTGATAAACAAAAAGCTGTTGTTATTAAAAATTATGCCAATGCAAAATGGGAAGTGCCTCATCTATTAAAAGAAATGGATAAAGCAAATGACTTTTATTTTGATGTTGCCAAACAAATTCACATGCAGCAGTGGTTCAAAGATAGAGTTGCATTAATAGGTGATGCCGCTTACAGTCCCGCGTTAACATCTGGCCAAGGCAGCAGTGTTGCTATTGTCGGCGCTTATGTATTAGCGGGAGAGTTATATGCTGCTGCGGGTGATTACGAAAAAGCATTTACTTCATATCAAAATAAAATGCAAAAATATATTAAAATTAACCAAGAAATAGGTGAGGCTGTTATAAATTTTATTCTTCCTAAACCAAAAAATATATTCCAACAAGTATACGATAAAATAAAATCTGTTCTCTTGCCAAAAGATTACACAATAAAACAATTACGTAAAAAATTTTATAAAGCATCCAATGGAATTACGTTAAGTCAGTATGAGTAGGGTGAAAATCTTCTATATCAGAATGCGCGCTATTTGTACAAAAATTCGTTCAACATAGGGGCTAACAATATATTGGCAAGGTACAATTTGCTGTTGATGGTTGCGATTATTCGTATTACCTTTTAATGCTTGATGCCTTGGAAACTTGCTAGTCAATTTAGGATGGGATTGTCAACATGCCCTACTTAGGATTACGAAATAAACGAGGAGGAGCTACCACTTCCATGTGGCTCGCGTCATCCATGACGCCCTAAAATTCTTTTTTAAAACATCCATTGTTTATTTCCTCGTTGTGTTAAGCATAGCAAAATCCCCTAAAAGGTCATTAGCCTATGTGCTTAAATTTTTGTAAGATATTTCTTAAAATGGACATGTGTTCCTTGAAAGCCCTGAGTTGGCCTTTCTCAAGGGGATGGACTGACTTCAGAAGTTCGCAGGTTTGATACTGTCAATCTATTTATCCGGCAATACATCAATTTTGTTTACAAAACATTTAGTCTCACCACTCCAGGGGAGAGTATAGGCATCACAATGATAGCTAATGATTACATGTTTGTTATTTTGCATGGCAAAATCAGCTTGCTCTACCAGTTCGGATTTGAATTGTCCCAGCGTGAAGTGAAAAGCACGTCCACTTGCTCCACTGGCATTTTCTAAACCACCCAGGATCATTTCTCCTTCATAAGTCCCCCAAAATCTACCTTCTTTGGCAACCTTAACTATAACTCCTGATTTTTGCCCTTTCTGTACAGACCAGCACCCTGTTAATAAACAGGAAGTGATGAGTAAAATGGCTGATATGAATATTTTTTGCATCGTTGTATTCTATTGTTCGAGTGACAAACACTCTTTTAGTTGGTTTGTCTATTATTGTAAAGCAGTTTTACTATTGATGTAATATTGGATTCAATGAATGGCCTTTTTTCTATTCTATTCGCTTTTATAGCGTTTGACTTTTTTAAATAAGCGAATTAGTTTGATGTTGAGTTTATTTTCAAATTCAGTAAGGATTGTTTGATAGTGTTCTGAGTGCAAATCGGTAACAGAAGACTTGCTGGCAAATAAAATATAGTTATCGCTCACTGTAGGACAAATAAATAATTCAGCAAAATAATCGCGCATGGATTGAATAAAAGCGGAATTCAACTCAGGAAGTTCATGAAAATTGATAACCAGCCAGCCCCTATCATCCAAAACACGATCAGCTTGTTCGATAAACTGTTGCTGGATTTGAAATGAGTCCATTCCATAATCAAGGTACATATCAGCGAAAATGACTTGCGTGTTGTTGCTTTTTTGAAATTTGATTGCAACCTGGGCATCTGCAATTAATATCTCGATGTTTTGCTTTTCTGGTAATTGAAAAAAATTCGTTGCTACATCATATACCTTTTGGCGTAGTTCAATACAAAATAGCGAGCACTCGGGTAAAAGAAAGTGAAGGCAATGAATCAAACTTCCTCCACCCAGGCCTAATAAAGTGATATGGCTTGGATTTACGAATGCAAGAACTAACAACATCACACGAGTATATTCATGTACGGGTATATGAGGATATTGAATATAAATACCGGTCTGATCATAGATGGGATCAAAATTTAACGCTCTAATATTTCCTCTATCAATGACGAAGATATCACCCCAGGAATCATGTGTGCGATAAATTATCGTTTTTCCAAAGAAATCAGTATCTGTAGTCTTCTTAGCGCTCAATCGTTTATCCTTTATATCTTGTCTTTGAACAGGCAAAGCATTCATTTTGACGGATTCTATCTCATGTTCCAACACAATTTTTTAAATTCATGAAGTAGAACAATTAAAAAGAAACGGCTATTCATCAAGAAAAAAACCGGTTTACCTATTTGAGTCTGTTAGAAACCATAGGCCGTCGTTGGTCTATGGTTTCTAACGATACATGGAAATTTACAGATTAGAAGAAAATTCTGGTGGAGTATAACTTTCTTCTTTGCTCTTGGTTCCCGGCTTCATGGAAAACACACCAAGCTGGGTTGCATTTTTTGCGCTGCCAGGGGACAGGGAGGCCTCTACAGGTTTTTTAGCAAACACTTTTTTATCATCAAGCAGTGTTTTACCATTACTATCGGTAATAGTTAAATATAGGGTTTCGTTGTCCTTATATTGTTTTGATTTTAATGCAACAAATTGACCAGACATATCATAAGAACAAACATATTCCTCTGATTTGGCATCAAGGGTCGTGTTGTCAGTCACTTCCATACGACAGGTAAATAATTCGCGAACAGCGGCCCATTCCTGAAGTTTCTCTTTTTTCTCTAAAGCCTCAGCAAAATCAATCGTATCTGTATTAAGAACAAGAGAACCGAATAATTTGGCCACTTCATCCAAGATTGAAGCTTGGATTACACCGTAACTTAAGATAAAGAATTTATTACGTGCAGGAATTATAGATGATTCGTTTTTTAAGGATGTAACTGATTTTTCAAGGGCAATGCTGAGTGCGTTGTTATCGCCTATTGTATTCTCGCCATCGGTAAATAATAAAATATTATTGTGTTGATTTGATTTCATAAGCATCGATAATTGATCGGATACCGTACCAAAAAGGCGCGTATATCCTTTAGCTTTTAATCCATTGACATTTTGAGACAATTGGAAAAAATCCTCTTTTCGGTAACTACCCATGCCAACATTTTTAGTTTCGCTGTTAAACTCAGTGATATTAATGACTGCATCAGGCTGAAATTTAAATAAGGCATCGGCGAACTCAATGACACTCTTTTTCAACTTGGTTAAGCGCTGTCCTTGCATACTGTCACTGGTGTCTAAAACAAAATGATAAGTAGGGGGTGTCAGAGCCTCGGGAACGAAAAAGTAAGGCGTCACTTCAAGCGTATCCTCGCTAACTCGTTTTTCTGCATAAAAAACCTTTTTATCTTCAAAGGAATTTGAATGAGCCAAAAGTAAAGGTGATTTCCCATCAATTAAAATAAGTTCTTGCTTGTGATTTTTTAGGAACTCCTTGACGTTAAATTTTATTTTTTCGCCCTCAATGCTCATGCACTTATAATTCAACGAATTAAATAATGGTGCGAAGGCGGCAGACGGTAATTGGATGTTCAAGTATTCCTGTTGCTCATCGATGGTGAAATCGAGCCCGGTAAGTTGCAAAACATTCAATACGGCCAGACACGATTTTTTGTGTGTATCAGCTGTTAGATTATCAATACAGGTGGCCTGAGTGATCTCTTCAGCCAATAAATCAGCCAGAGTTACTCTTTTTAGGTCTGGTTTTACGGTGTTTTGTTGTAAGAGTTCTTGCAATTCAGCCGCAAGACGCTCATTTTCCTTTGTTGTTGTGGAGTGAAAAACAACCCGCTCATCATGACATACCACTTTGGTATTATCTATAGGAACACCCATAGCGTTCAACAATCCCACCATATTTTTTGTGCGCAGCATATTATTAGCAAGATGCTTCATAAAACCCCCCATTTATTAAAATAAACGCAAATTGCCGAGGATAATACACAGAAATAAAAGGGAATAATAGACAAGTGCCAATGCTTTATTTCAATCGCAATTGAAAAGTTCAGTTCCATTTTTTAAAGTATCCAAATCACTATTGAATAAGTGAGTTAATTGTACTTTGGTTGAGTTATATTGGGTCTGGTGGGGTGATTTTGAGCACTCAATTGTTTATGCGAACAACATGTCAAGAAATAGAAAATATTGGGGATTACATAATAATTATATTTATTATCCAGGAAGGCATAAACTTCATGCTTCGGGCTATTTTCTTCGGAAACTAAAAAAGAACCAGCCCATTATTCAGAACCTCAAAGAATCACTATAGATTTAGTGTGATGAGCGTTGTTTGCCTTATTCACCAATAATTTTTATTAAGACTCTTTTATCGCGGCATCCATCGAATTCACCGTAAAAAATTTGTTCCCAGGGTCCAAAATCAAGTGCTCCTTCAGTAACCGCGACGACCACTTCTCGTCCCATTATTTGTCTTTTTATATGTGCATCCGCATTATCTTCTCCAGTATTATTATGTTGATACTGTGATATAGGTTGATGCGGAGCCATGTGTTCTAACCATTTTTTATAATCTTGGTGCAGGCCTTCCTCATCGTCGTTAATAAAAACAGATGCGGTAATGTGCATTGCATTAACTAAAACAAATCCCTCCTGAATGCTGCTATCTTTCAGGCATTCACGTACTTGCTCCGTAATATTGATAAATCCCATCCGTTCGGGAACGTGGAACCATAACTCTTTTCGATACGATTTCATTGAAGACCTTAGCCTAGATAAAATTTTAAATAAAAACCAACGATATTACTCTAAATACTAACCATGACAAGTCGTTAGACGTAAGACACCAATCGTTTAATTTGGACCACAAACTGTGCCCCCCAATTACTTACGCCAGTAGGCAAAGCATTTTTTCAGCTACCATCAAACACGGCTTTGGGTGATATAAGCCATAGCGGCTCTCTCAGTAAAGAACATTCATTTTTATTACTCGGAGTACAGGTTTCAATATAACGAATTTTAAGAGAGTCTTTCCTCAGAGTTCAGCGAGTTCCCTTGCAGCATTAAGGTCCAGTTTTGTGATCAAGGAAAATACATGGTCCATTTCCTGGGTTGAAAAGGAATTCTTTAAAAACTTCATGCAGCGATAAGTCAAAATAAGTGCGTCTAATGCTAAACCAGGTTCCCAGGCAATTAAATGATGTTTATTGATTAATTCCAGAATAAACGTTAAATAGGGTTTTAAAATCGATTGCTCATTTGCATCAAGCAATGATTCGCACATGGCCATGTAGGATAATAATTTTACTTTGTTACTTATTGAGTCTTTGTGCAGCAATTCAATTTGCTGGCGAGACATATCGGCTTTTTGGGTATTCAAGTGAGCAATGACTTCTTTTATTGCTTGCAGTTGATTTTGCTCGATTGCAGATAATGTTTTCTCACTGTCTGTACTTTGTGAGCTCTTTTTTACGGTAAATAGGTTAAGTTGTGCTACGTAGTGTTCACTTAGAAAAGGAGTTTTGTCGCTAAATCTTAATTTTTCAATACCAGGTATTCTATTTATAAAATGAACCAATTCTCGTTTGGTTGTCTCATAGGCAGGATTAAATTTCCCATCGAGCTTTTGCAATGCATTAAGGCTAATTAAATTTAAATCGAGCCAAAAAGGTTCTTGAGGGAGCATTTCTTCTGCTGTAGCAACTATTTCAGCCCAATTTCCCGTGTCTTGCACTTTTTTGATGCGTTCTTGATTGAAATACTCAGGAGGTTTTACCAGCGTCAATCCATCGTCGTTAAAAGGGATTCCTGTTATTCCGCTCCAGGATGCAACACGATTTAAATAATAAGCATAAGGATTGGATCGATCCTTTTCCATCAATTCGCGTGCGAATTGAGTGCAGAGAAGGAAGGCTGGTTCTAAACTAACACTTGATTCGTTCTGTCGATTTGAGCTCTGCATCTCAATAATCGTTTGTTCTTGTGCTGCTGTGGGTAGGGCAATTACTTCAGTGGATTCGATTTTTTTTTGCAAATTTGAAAAAAGATCGATATTTACATTGCGTGTAAGTAATTCCCGCTCGAGATTTTTTAAGGTGCTAATACTTGGTTGCAGAAAATCTTCATCTTCCGAAACAAGTTTAATCTGCTTTAAATGATTCAGTGATTGGGTCGCATACCAGTTTAACGCTTCAATTTTGGCTTTCAGTCGGCCTTGGGGGTATGCTTCTTCCCAAAAATGTACAATAAAATCTAGAAGAAAATTTAACCCAGCTGCTAGTCCTCTAAATTGGTATTGGTGAAAGAGGCCATAAGCCAAATAAGAAGCGATTTGAATGTCTTTAGTATAATAGGTCAATAACTCAATCGAATTATCAATAATGCTCAACCAATGAACATCTGATGATTGCCCGACTCGAGATAATTTTTGCACTTCATTGCGAATCAGGGTGTATTGAGAAAACTCATAACATTCTTGGCCTGCTCTATTGAGTCCTGGGATGGGTTGGGTTCCCAGGTTGGTAATCGAGTCAATTTTAAACATCGTATTCGCCCTGGGCCCAGCAATCAGTGATGGTTCTTGGAAGCTTCGATACATGGGAGAGATTCTTTTGTGCTACTTTATAATCTCTTTGTGCTGCAAAGTATTTTGCAATTTGCCACATGATGTCATGGCCACCTTTTATGTAGTAACTGACACGAATTTTATCAATTTTATTCGCTTGTAAAAATTTCGCATGCTCTGGAAAATTATGCGGATAAAAATCTTTAATTCCAGTATCAAAGTCCTGTAAAAAGTGTAAAAACCCTTCATCTCCTTGATATGGAATTACTAATTTAGCACCTGGGAAGAACAGAGTAATCTCAGTTGGGCCACAACTTTCTAATTGCCAGTTAGGAATTTTTTGTTGTGACGGGTAATTATAGTTTTCCAGGCTGTATTCTTTTTCCTTACACTCAACATGTAATACCGTTTTATAAGGCAGTACTGTTGCTTTCACATCTAGGTTTGTAGGTTGAGCATAAATCATTAAATTAACCGGGGAGCGCTCTTCAGGTTTTTGTTTCAAATGGCCTAATGCTTCCAGATCTTCATTAATTCTCATTCCAAAGGTTAACAACTGGTAATACTGCTCTTTAAACGGAAATTCATGACCTAAAATGTATCTGGGTAAGAAATGGGTTCCAATTTGTTTCATGAAAGGAAGGGCATATTTGTCATTAAAGATCCAGACAAGGCCACCTTTGGCAAATAAAGTTTGATTTAACTCTTCACCACTTAAAGCAATCGTTCGGAGATATACTTCATCGAGCCACTTTTGTTGGATATAGCATGATGCAAAACGATTTGTATAGTCAATGTAATAGTCCAATGGACCACGCATCAGTGTCCAAAAAGGATTAGAAGCGTCGAGTTGGTCAAAATGTTCAAGAGCTCTTCTCATATCAACTAAAGCCTGATATGCCTGCATAACTAATGAAGATTGCCTGTCGACTTCAATTTGACTTAAATACAACTCTCGAGCATTCGTATAAGCCTTAACTGATTGTACGTAAGGCTCCTTATAAAGTTGCTTTAATAAATCACGATATCTCATATAAGACTTGGCCGCATTCACTTGAGTGTTGAAATTTAACTTGTTAGCAACGCTCGGCGGTCTGTTATAAATATTACTCGGACTATCGGTTTTCCACTGAGAGGGCTTTTCCTGGAGTTTTTTCATCCAATCTGAAATCAGATCGGATAGCTGCTTAAATTCTATTCCCTGTTCGCTATTATGGCTGTACACCATGAGGTCGGAAAACTGTAAAACAAGTTGAATCCAACGAGGCTTGGCGAAGGGAAGGTTGCCCTGAAATTCCGATGCTAAATCTTGCAAGAAGGCATTATAAGGGCTGGTGGTTTGCAACATATCATTGAAGGTTTGATCCCATTCATATTGAAAGGCCAGAGTTTTAGTGCCTTTATAGAAATTAAGTGCAAAGTTTTTCCATACATTTAGACGGGTTTCGGCATACCATACATCAAAGCTGCCTTTGGATCGGCTCATATCGATGTATAGAGGTAGAGCATGGTTAATTTGAACTAATAACGACTGAATGGCTGCAAATCCTGCTTTTGTGTATGCAGGGGCAATGAGGTAATCCTTGACAATATTGGAGCCTATCCAGAAGCTGTTTAATCCAAGCTCAGATGCATTGTCTTGAGTATTCGCCCATGCAAGCAGCCAACGCAAATCCGATGCCAAGAGATGTGATTGATCAAGCCAGAGTGTTAATTTACCGGCCTCACCGCGTAGTTGCTCGGAATTTGAATTCCAAATGACATAATCCTTGTATAAGGGGCCAAAGGTATTGAGAAAACGCTCCGGTAATCGATTGTATCCCAAGTATTTTATTTGTGGATCTGGCATCTGCATTAGGGTAGTGGGGCTTACACCGCTAATTATTTTGGCCTGGATTAAATTAATCCGACTCACCATATTCTGGACCAAATAGGCTTTCTGTGTGTCAGTAAGACCTCCATGAGTAAGCATTTGCTCCATTCGCTTATCAAGAAGCGCTAAGATGTATTGTTTAAAATGATTTACATATTGCTCACTGTAATAAGCATATAATCGATTTAAACCGCCTCGGTAAGGTAATATTTTAATTTGCAACTGATTTCTAAAAAGATCAAGCTGACCCATCAAAACATGATAATCGCCAAACTGCAGTAAATTTTGTTCCAATTGATCCGAGAAGGATTCTTTTTTGGGTAAGGGCTTTATTAATTCAACTAAACGATTTGATGTAGCGTTATAGACATAAATTAGATAACCTGCAGCAATAGCACCCGCAAAATACCAAACACCTAGATACTCCCATCTCCGCTTATTACGTTGTTTAATTTCGGAGTTTAATAAAGACATGGGTCGGATGAGAGAGAGTTGTATTTGATCTATAAAATCATAATAAAAAACACTTTCTTCTTTGCCATTGTGCTGATATTCACCCAGCAAATAAACCCCATGCAGTACTGCGGGCTCTGTATAGGGTGAGGAAGCAAAAAATAAACTGGTAAATCTTGAATAGTTTTCTTCAAGTTTTCTTAAAGTTGAGGGAAAGTTAAATACCGTTACATCGATTGGCTTTTGAGTATCAAATAAAACAATATCAATCACCTCATCCGCACGATTGCTGATGTAATTAAGTGGCTCTACTGAAGTTGAATCTTTTAATGGATTGGTAACAATATAACCCATGGCTTGACTCCACAAGTTGTCAGGCATGAGTTCTACGTATTCATCAAAGCCGTTCAAGTCATTGCATTGGGTAATGCAAAAAAGTACTTGCTGGCGATAACCAGTCATAAGACTGACTTGATCCACTCTATCTTTCAATGTTCGAGCATGATGGGCAATATCTGATTTATCGTCATTTAAGAGCTTGGTGGCGGGTAGTTCGATAACAATTTGATCAATAGGTGTAATTGTTTTCTTTTGACTCTTAATGTACTTAAGGAAATCAAGCCATTGTTTTTCTACTTTCTTTGATGTGTTGGATTCTAGGAGTTCTGCATCAACACACCATATGGCAAAATTATCGAGAACATAAACTTGATTGCGTTGCAGGGCTTCGTCTTCAGCATCACCTACCATAAAGTGGGTATGTAATTTCAATCCATTAGAAAGAAGAATTGTTGTTTTACCAAAAAAAATAATCCAGGGCATTTGCCAAAAACGCTTTGCTCCACCGGCGATATGATTTGTTTCTATATGATTCAGCGCATTTTCCAGGGTTAAGCGTAATCCTTCCGTCTCAATTTTTTCGCCGCTTTCTTTTGCTTTCGTAGCTTTTCTATTTTTATACCATTTTCTAATAGCCCAGGTAATGCTATCGAGTATTATAAATCCCAAAAGCATTGCCAAGAAAATGAGTACTCCTACCCAAATTGGATAATCAAGATGAAATGTTATAAAAGTGGCATAGGCCCCCAAAATAACCACAAGCAAGATCCAAAAAATGATATGTCCTAATCGTCCCATTTGACTCTCTTGCTTACTTAATTAAATGTAAATAATTAGTTACTGTATTATTAATTACAAAATAAAAAAAGAAATAAATGATTAAAATCACTGGAATAGGTAACAACCACCAAAGTACACTTCGATACTGATCTAATTTTGGAGGGATAATTTGTAAATTATCATTCTTATAAGCCAAAGGAAATGCAACAAATTCAGAAGGGTAGTTTGTCATGTTTAACCCATGACTTAGTTGTTCTAATGCAAAATTTTTATATTTTAATAAATCAGGTTTATCCAGGGGTTTATGATAAACACCTTCAAATCCTAGGACCAAACATCGGTAATAAATTCTAACCAGGTCTTCTTGTTTGCTTGGGATCTTGCTTAAGCGGACAAAAAACTCCTCCCCGGCGCTTGTTGTATTAAAATACTCAGCTTGTAATAATTTGTCTTGCCACTGTCTAACACCGGACCAACTTGTTTTTTGTACCAATTCATCAATCCAGGCACAAACCGCAAATAAAGCGGAATTCAGATTATGCTTATCAACTTCATTTTCTTTTAATTTAATCTGAGCAATTAAAGAAGTAACTTTGCCCCTGAATTCATCATAGCTCACTGTCGCGAACTGATTTGTATTTAAACCCCAGACGTATTTAAATAATTCATAAAAAATAGTTTGAAGATTCACCTTACCCTCCTACCGCGACAATATCGATCACGATGTCTACAGGTGTTTTTCCAAGGTAAAAGGCAACTTTGCGTTCCAACTCGATTTTGGACCACATTACCGAATTATGATCAATATGATAATAAAGGCAGTTCGCACCTTTAGGTACTCCCTCTGGAGCTGAGATAAGTCTGGAAATCGGTGCTCCAGGTAAAGCAAAGTCTATATAATTTTCAATTTCTGAATGAGCACATAACTTACCAAAATCTTTTATCATTTCAGCAATTTCCTCTTGATCATTTTGTGCATACATAACTAAGAAATAATTTCTGTTTTTTTGGATAAAATTATTACCCAGATCGGCCCAATAATGATTTTTCTCTTTAACCATGCGTCGGATGCGATCGGGATCAGCCGTAATGGCGATTAATAGCTTATTCATTAACTCGATAATCAGGTTAAAACTTTTACTCAAATTACTGTGATCGTAGATAGGTATAGCCGATACATTACCACTCCCACCTTCGAAAAAGTTAATCTCCGTAGAATAAAAACTTAATTCACCAATCATATGCTGAAGCAGACCGAACACTTGCCATGGGTGAACCGTTTTGGCATTGAGATAATGTTCCATAACCGGGACATTTCGTAATAAAGAACGTAAAGAAAATAAACGTCCGAAGTTACTTTTATCTACTTGGGTACTGTATGAATCAAGTGGCTGTTTAAATTTTTCTAATTTACTCGTTGTCTTAACTAAATCACTTAGAAGATGATTCATTAATGAATTGAGATTTTTGTGTGCGGTGAGACTGACACAGGAAGGATAAAAATTAGGATCATAAACAACTTCATCTTTTGTTGTGCGTCTCAATTCTGCTACTTGGATGATCGAGTAATTATGGGTATTTTCAATTTCGAATTCCCAAAATAATTTGACAACATAGTATAAGCATCTCAGATGAGCTTGTGCTCCTTGATGATAGTAGTCTGGAAGTTCATCACCCGCATTCCAACTAATAAAACGAGTATTCACATTGCTTAAATTGTCCAGATTCTCTACAACAGTTACGTTGCCTATATTTTTCGAAAGCTCTTTCACACCGATATACACTTTCAGTGAGTTTGCATTCGCTGGCCATTCCGACATAAAAGAACGAGGTAAAAATTTAGCATTAACATCAATTTCGACAAACTCGCCAGAGGGTAAAAAAAAGGCCATTTTTTCCACGTCGAAAATGCCGCTCTTTAGTGATTTTTCATTAACTACTAAATCAGTAAATCCCCAAAAAAAGGGGGTTATATAGCGTAAAAATTGAGAGTGTATATAATGTTGATTGAGTTCAGTATATTGAAAATGTTGGGGCTGTAAAAAAAGTCCATGTTCCCAATCAATTGGTGTATTCCAAATCATATTTATTTATCCCAATATTTTTTTAAGGATTCACGATTCTTCTGTTTCGTGATTATTGTCTTTTTCGAAGAACTTTCAGTATAGTTAATTCCTTGTGACCCAAATTCAAGATAAATGGCAATTCGTCCCATTTGTTTTGTTTTTTTCCAAAAAGTAAGTGGATTCCATTTTTTAAATACAGGAATTTCATAGACGCGTACTGCATTTGCAGGAGTTAGGTTGAAGTATCCTGCAACAACAACAATTTTCTTGACCGCTGCCATGCGAGCAAGTGTAAAGGTTTGTGTCATACCTGGCGCAATAAAAAAGGTTTGAATATGGACTTTCTTGTTCGTTTGCGTGCTGTTATCTGCTTCCGTATCACCATCAAGCAATTGGCTGATACCTTCGGCATTCACTATTTGATTTTGTACATCTTCTATTTTCTCGACCTGGACTACAGCAAACTTCAACGTGTGCTTTCTATGGTCATACTGGTTCAAGTCCTTACTGGCTACAGCCCGAATAAGGATGGCATTATCTTGGTAGCTGCTTGCTAACTGCGGCTCTTTTTCCTTTCCACCTGTAGTGCATCCACCGATCATCAGAAATAAAATACAAAATATTATTCTTAGCATGACGTTAATTTTATTATCCTTAACATAAGATGAGCGTTAATTAGTAACAAAATGAATATTTATTCCATAGTATCAGAACTCTATAGGAAACAATAGATCCTCTATACGCTTTCCCAAAGTGAAAAAATTATAATTCAATCAATGCAATGAAATCATATATTACAATTCTAAGTTTGATTATTTTAGCCAGTAACGTATTTTAAACATGTCTATTTCTTTCTGTGGTGACAACCAACTGACAACCCCTAAAATACTTGTGGTTTCACAGGTCAACCGTATTGGTTTGAAGCAACCTTTATCTAAAATGACTTCAATAAAATAAGAGAATGGTTCTTTCACATAGAGCTGCAGGAGTAATTTTAATCGAGTTATATTTTCGGTATTTGCTAAAAATGTAGGAAAAATATCCGCGCTTAACGGACCTATAGAAATGAGTAGACTATTACTGTTCGATTTATACTGACTACCTAGATATGCTGTTTTGCTTAAGCAATGATTTTCTTTACCTATAAGACAATATTGCTCTTCAGGTATATCTTGCATTGACCGGAAAAATGAATAGACATTGAATGGTACTTTGAAGTAATCAGTTAATAGATTCTGTAAACTCCAAATTGACTTGGTATCAGAAACCCAATGACTGGCATACCGTAATAGGTAATTGTAATCAGGTATTTTTTCGCGTACCTCTTTGACTGCTAATCCAATAAATCCATAAAGTGCGTCTTTATAGAATTCATTATTTTGTTCAGAAAACTGTTCGAATAATCTGTTTTTTGACCATGCATCGTACAGCAGCTTGTAAAGTCTTTTATGAAGAATATCTAGTAAGCATTTCATTTCATCAGAATCCAGATCATTATCTTGGATTAATTGTTCCGTATAAAATGTAGGTAAGGGAGAGGTTGTTCCATAAAGACTAAAAAAAGTGGCTGTCAGTGTAAATTGATTATCTTTTTGATTTTTTTGGATCTCATGAATATCTGTTTTAGGGAAGGCTAAACTTAATAAAGGAATGATATCTAATGATCCTTTAAGCCCTTTTTTCGCTTCATAAGCCAAGAGATGGCTAATTAAGCGAATTGCCTGGTAAAAATTAAAACTTTTAGGCTCAGTGAGTAGTTTATCTAAGATATTAAGCTCGGGTTGTTCAACCTCGGTTGCCATTTCCATACCTCTTTAGTTCTTGCATTTTGCAAATGTAGTAGAGTAAATGTGTTGAAAGGCGCATTTGATCCAAAAAAAGCATCCATAATGCAGCCAAATAAATACATATCTCCAATGCATCTAAAGCAATCAGGGTCACAGATTAGGGTAATATGTGATCCTGGGATCATTTCTCCATAATAGAGGCGACGTGCTTTATCAACAATTATATTTTCGATCCCTTTTATCCGGCTCATATTCAGTTGATAATTTTCTCCTTTTTCATAGATGTATAAATTAAAAATATGCTTCAGGTGATTTTTATCTAAGAGTTGAAGTAAATTAAGCGCCAATAGGGACTGAAAGTTCCAGATTAAACCGCGATCATAAGTTGGGACCAAAAACGATGATGGCGGAATAAGATTGGTGTAAGTCAGATTCTCAGGTGAGCTGTCCGTAGGTAATATAATATCACCTTTATCCAGGAGCCTGGTTAAAGCGCCATTACTACATACGAGTTCAATTGATAGAGTTTCATCAACAGGAAACTCCTTCTCAAAATCATAAAAAAAACTAATATAGGTATTTCGACCCGGCCCAGTAACAGAAGGTCTGTGGTGATAAATATATTTATAATTTAGATTGAGTTCTTGATTAAAATTTAATAAGTGATCGTATTCGATCCGTTTCCTTTCCTGTTGGCGATAACCGGTAACCTGCTTTACATCATAGACTGAATAGTTTTCATTGAAATCATTACTGGGAATAATTTGATAGTCGGGCTGCTTATGATCAAGGTAAATGGGTTCTGCATGATGAGAAAACAAATTAATTATGGGTACGGCATGCAAGACCAATTGAAAATTATCTAAATTAGCCGCCCATGGAGGCGCTTCGCCTAACTCAAAGTTGATTTTAAAATCAAACCCATCCGTTTCTTTTTGCCATTGTTCCAAGCCGATTAAACGAAGAAATAGAAATTTATAGGGTTGATGGAGATACTCATATAAAACCCGATGAGGATGATGAATGTTAGGAGGTGCTGGGTATAAAGTTTCTTCATTTTCGAATGCACACGGTTGTAGATGCTCAGGTGATAAAACCAGTTTATCTTCTCCAGGTGCTTCAATGGTAATTCTGCGTACATATCGCTGAAGTAAATAAAAGGTATTGCTGGCATCATGCCAATTCTGATTAATAAAAAAGCGTAGGGAAGATGCTTGCCAATTTTTCAAGGTGATGCCGCAAAGATGACAATTAATTTCGATCTGACTTACGCCACTTATTGTGTCTTGAAAATTAATGTCTGTAATTATTACAGGTTCAACGGTGATGGGTACTGCAGTGCGAAAGAGGCACTTTACATCATTAATCGGGATTGATGCTAACTCAGTCCCTTTAGGCACCATGAGGGCCTCTCCCAAGTTGGCCTTAGGAATAAACTGGATCACTGACGTGCTTGGTACTGGTTTTGAGTACTGAGAAAAAAATAACTGTGTTAAATCATCTACCATGCCTGGTAGTTTTTCATCAATTACCATCCGTACCTGGCTCGTAAGAAAAGCAACTCCTTCCAGGATGCGTTCAACATCGGGATCAGTACTTTGCTCTCTGAGCAGAGGGGCAATTGCAGGATAATGCTCGGCATATTCTCTGGCGAGCTTTCTTATTTTATTTAATTCATTCTGGTAGTAATCGATTATCATGTCTCTACCTTGATTTACAACGTAACAAGTACGCGACCTTTACTTGTTAAAATAGTAGTAAAGAAAACCTTGAGGCCATCATATGACTTGTTCAAATGCGCTAAAATATCACAGGTAATGATTTGCTTGCCTGGATCAATTAAGATTTTAGACACTTGTACAGACTCCAGGCGCGGTTCATAACGAAGAATGGTTTCCTCCAAATGAGTCCTCAGCTCTTCTTGATAAGCAAACGAATAATCCTCAACTAGAGTTGGTAATTCGGATAATCCATATTCCCTGTCAATCGGGGCACTACCTTGTCTCGTAGATAGTATTTTTTCAATATGGTCGCGTATGGATTCAAGTAATATCGATGAATCCATTTTGGCTGACAAAGGAGATCCTTGACGAGCATAACGACGTACTCGTTCAGTTAAACGCTCTGCTCTCATTAACCAACCCGCATTAATTTAGTTAAATCCCAACCGAATTCTTGATTATTCTTTTTATCCATTACTTTATAAATTGTTGGACGCATGTCCACAATAAATAATGGGCCTGCTGGATGCGAGTAGGCATAATCTACCTCGAGTACTTTGGCATTTTCCAAGGTGATCTCGACAGCTACTTCAACCTCGCCTGAAGCACTGGAACGCAGGCAATGGATGAGGGCTGTATTTATATTTTCACCTGTGAATATACTTTGAGTATGAGGAACAACGCCTGCTTGATCCCATAATCCAGTAAGGCGAAAATATTTGCAATCGGGAACGCCGATCAGTTGGTTTTGCGCATCGAATGCTCGAGTGATGCGTTGTTTGAAGTCCAGGAGAGCGACCCAACCCTCATATCCTTTTACAGTACTGCCTCCTTTGACAACGCCTGAGGCTTGAGTGGTTATTTTTGCCATTAACTTATACTGAGTTCTGGCAACTTCACTGTCTGGGAGTATAGGTAACATGGCTATGTCATGTCCATCACTTTCTCTTGAAGCCACTTTTATTCTCCTTGTATAAGATCTAGACTACCAGTTAATTGGAGTGTGATATACGCCCCCATGAATTTGAAATGAGGACGAACAATTAATACACATTTATACCATCCAGGTTCGCCAGGAACATCCTCTACATTGACTTTGGCAAGCCTCAATGGTTTTTTTGCTCTGACTTCGGGGACTGGATTATCCATATCAACAACATAACCATTAATCCAGGTATTCAATTCACGTTCTATATCATCACGTTCTTTGGCTAGACCAATTTTTTCACGTTGTATTACTTTTAAGTAATGAGCAAGTCGGCAAATTATAAACATATAAGGAAATTGGGTTCCTAAACTATAATTCGTTTGTGCTGTTTTACCTTCAGGGGTATCTGGAAAATGCTTTGCTTTTTGGATTGAGTTAGCAGAGAAAAATGCAGCATTATCTGCACCCTTACGCATGGTGAGTGGAATAAATCCTTGTTCAGACAATTCATATTCACGTCGTTCTGAAATGAGTAATTCTGTTGGGATTTTTAATTGAATTTCACCCATTGCTTCAAAAAAGTATGAAGGTAAATTCTCAACAGCCCCTCCGCCTTGGGGACCAATAATATTGACGCACCAACGATATTTAGCGAAACTCTGAGATAAGCATCCAGCAAAAGCAAAAGCACTGTTTCCCCAACAAAAAGCATTTTCACCGGAACTTACATTTTCCTCGTAATTAAACGTACGAACACCATAAGTGTCTTTACCATAAGGCATCCGCAACATAAACCGAGGTAGAACCAGACCTATATAACGAGCATCTTCAGATTCACGCAGGCTGTGCCAGGGAATGTAAACAGGGCTTTCAAATATTGCTTCAATGTCATTCAAATGTGGCAACTCAGACATAGATTTGATGTTGAAAAACTCCGGGCTTGCTGCGGCAATAAAAGGAGCATGTGCCATGGCGCAAACTGCAGCGATATTTCTGAGTAAGGTTACATCTTTGTAACTTGGGCCAAATGAATAATTTCCGATGATGGCACCATAAGGCCTACCACCAAACTGTCCATACTCTTTCGTATAAACTTGTTTATATAAGCCGGACTTAGGTATTTCAGGTGCATCAATAAAATCATCAAAAAGCTCATCTTTTGATACATGAATGAACTCCACCAGGCTGTTTTCGCGGAAATCTGTGCGATCAACCAAGTACTTCAAGCTACGCCATGTTGATTCAAGTTTTTGAAATTCGGGATTATGGAGAATCTCATCCATTTGAGCAGATAACTGTTTATCCAGACTTGCGATAATGTCATCAACCAAAGCAGGAGTTACTGTTTCATCAGTAAGTTTGCTTTCGACAATATTGTCTATAAAAGCGAGCAATCCTTTCTGAGTGAGGGCATACTGTTCCTCATCATCAGTAATATTCGTTCCAGCAAATAATTTTTGCAGAGATTTTTCTTCTTTCTTCTTAGCGTTATCTTGTGCATCAGCCATGGCTGTCTCCTTGATTCAGCGACTCGATACTGCTTATTTTTTGTCTTTAATTTCTTTGACCAGTTCTTCGCGTGCTGCGGAATCTTTAACGATCGCATCCAATCTGCGTCGAAATTCTGGAATATTACCAAGAGGTCCCTTCAGTGCTTTTAGCGCTTCGCGTATCTCAAACAGTTTTTGTAACTGAGGGACTTGATGTAGAATCCCATCCGGATCGAAATCTCTCATCGTTTCAAACTTAAGATCAACACTTACGGTGTCGTCTTTGTTTTTACTAAAACGATTCGGTACGCGAACGGATAATTTGATGTTGTGTTCTTTTAGCACATCATTAAAATTATCTTTATTGATATTTACTGTTCGTCGTTTTTCTAAAGGGGTATTTATTCCACCAGGATAGAACTCTCCCAGAACGAGTTGGCGTAAAGGAAGTTCAATTTCCTCTTCAACACCTTCAATGAGGGCTTTATAAACAATATTAATGCGTTCTTTAGGAGCGACAGACTGTTCCTTATTAGTCATTTTTTATTTCCTTATCAAAGGGATGATAAAATAAAAAAAACTTCTCATATATAATTTAAGCTAGCATAAATCCCCAAATTTGCAAAATTATTCGATGTAATTATTAATTAAGTGGCTGAAATTGATAATAAATCTCGAGCATGTCAAATAGGTCCTTACATATCTATTAGTCCTCGTCATATTTAGCTTCATATTTAGGGATTGACATTCCTTGGCCTAATAGTTGGTACTTCGCCGCCAATGATGTAAAATAACCCCCATAAGATATTGTTGGGTAAATAGCCGATTGTTTTGCTATCGCTATGCCTCCCTTGACTTTCCCCACCCCGGTCTTTATTTTCTCAGTTATGGGCTCCGTTTTCTCAACTAAGGAAGATGCTTTGCCAATGAGTGGCTCTATTTCTGATTTAAATGCGCTACCCATGTCAACAAACGCGTCCGCTGCCGCTGTAAATCCTTGTTTGGCAGAACTCCATGTGGCTATCCCCGCCGCGTATAGAGGCGAACTTTTTGCTGCCTTCATAGCTGCATCTGCCATAACTTGAGCCATTGCGACAGCTTTTAAGGGGCCTGCAGGTTCTCCACCTGTAGCACCTAATTCCATCATAGGGCCACCCGATATATTGCCCAATATATTGACGTCAGCACTTGCTAAATTTATTGTCGCGTTAGTAGCCAACGTGATCGCCGCTTCTGATACAAGATCAATAGTAGGGGCGGTGATGGTAATTCCCTCTTCAGTGATGGTAATTGAAGAGGCTCCCACGGTAAGTGAAATAGATACCTCTGCTTCCTGCATAATATCGGGTGCTGTTTTCAAACTTGTCGAGGTATCTTGTTCATATCGCCAACCACCGCCTAATTTTACTTGAAAACCCGATGTAGAGTCGATTATTGCACCAGTTCTTGAAACAAAATCGAGTCCAAGCACGGAAACGGAACGAGCGCCATAGCAAGAGTAATAGTCAGCGCCATAAATGGTGTTCGACGAGGTGCCCGAAACACTCATCATATGATCTCCCCCAACACTCACCGCGTGATGATTAGCTATATCAGTAACCGAGTTTTTTCCAATACTCTGATATATGTTATTGTCTGTTCTGAGACAATAGCCGGCATCTAATTGTGAGTTAAATACATTATCAGTACCGAGTACCATCGTCGTATTATTGTTCGTTGTGGAAAATTGTATTCCTTTTGTCTTACCATCCTGTTCGTTTATGATGAATACATTGTTTTCTTTTGTGTACAGCCCCATATAATTTTGGCTATTAGAGGTAATGATGTTTCGATGAGTGGAGTTGCTCACTGCCCCAAGTATAATCGGCAAGTCTGGATTACCAAATTGAAAACCGATTACCACCTCATCGCCTTTACGAAGCGGCATATCAAATGCGTATTGATCGCCAATGTATGACTCCATTTTCCGCACCCAGGCAGAGCCTTTTCCTGGACTGTCATCACTCATTGCAAAGCGAAATTTATACATTCCTTTGCTATTAATTTGTACCGTATCATCATTTCCTTCATGATCAATAAACGCAGGAAATAAGCCATGAATACGGGGGATACTCTCCTGTAGGGCAGTCCTGTAAGCAATCGATTTATCAATGGCTCGATATTCGCATTTGAAATAATCCTCGGGAGAATGCTCTTCTCCTGAATGAAGGGATAAAAATGAACCTTTTTGTGAGCCTCTGTAGGTACTTTCAATAATCAACATTGGAATATTTAATGAGGCAATTTTGAAATTTTGGTGATGAATTATAGTACCTGGAATGATGAGCGAACCTGAAGAAATGCCTGTTAGAATTTCTTTTGTACATTTATAACTTTCACTAATAAAATTCGCGATTTGCTGGTTTTCTTTATTACTTTTAATGTTTTCTGTCCAAAACGATACTTCACCAGAACCTTGTGGATCGATTATCGCTTTCGAGGTATAGGGTTTGGATGATTGTGCATGATTGTATGATTTTACAGTGACTTTCTGTGGAAGAGCCTTGGTGGTAAGTTGAAAATTATAAACTAGATTTGCAGTGGGGTTCTTTTCACTGGCCAAGGTGTAGGACTGATAATAAATTTCGTTAATATCCTGGTTGTTTTTTAGCGTTGAGTTGCTGTCTGTAATCACCAGTATTTCGCCACTTTTATCTTGACTAAAATAATAAAATAGACCCTCACGCTCCATCCAGCGTGAAATAAAATTCCAGTCCGCTTCATTATACTGAAAAATAAACGCTTTGGGCTGGTGCTCCATCATCAAATCTAATTCAACTTGTGTAATTCCATTTTTATCTAATATCTTTTTAATAATCTGGGGAATCGATTTCTTAAGAAAAATTTCATTTTGTTTTGTATGTTGCAAGCGATTAACTTTGGGCATTAGGCTAATTTTGTACCTATAGTACTCATCGATCCCATCAAGCTGTGTAAAGGATACAACCTCTCCATGCAGAGGAGTCGTTCCACTTATTTTTTTAGGGAAGATTAATTGTGCTTTTTGATTGATTACTTGTTTTGCCAGAATTAAGCTTTTGCTCACAAATTCTATATTAAACTGATATAACTCAGAAATAGCCTGTTTGCCTTCGAATTCTAAAACAATGATTTCGGACGTGTTAGCTCCTGGAATTTCTAGTTGAGGCATCACTATTTGGGTTTTCATTAACACTCCTGTGCCTTGAAATGGTTAGGACTTCTAATGATGATGACAATATCGAAGTACTCTTGCGCCTGTCAAGCGGCATACTTTTGTTAATCCAGCTGATTCATTAATATCACTTTTTTTAATTTTACAACATTGACAATAAATTTTTCATCCATCATATTGTCATCAACTTGTTAAAGTTGATGTGCCGCATCAGGATTACTCTTCAAAGATGAAGATACTTAAAGATAAACCACACACTCTCATTACGTTCAACCACCGCCACAAGGGTAAACCGCAGTTAGCAGTTACGATTATGGCCATGTTTTCCTTTTCAAGAAGTGGTGAATTTCTGAGTTATGCAGATTTTTGGAAGGTTGCCAAAAAATCATTTAACTCCAGCCAGGGCGAATTTATCGATTTATACATGCCCAAAAAAAAAGCGGAGTTTTTTGTTAAAGGGTCTTGTTATGCCTATGACGACGATACCAGCACAAGTTTTGTGAAGGTAACGCTCGATGGCATGCAAAAGCAATTAACTGTTTTTGGCGATAGGCAATGGGTAGAAGTAGATTCAAACTACCATTTATCCAAACCAGCTTGCTTTCGCAGTATACCGATTAGCTTAACGAACGCTTACGGTGGTAAGGGACATGATATCAATCCTGATGGTAAAGGATTTATAACAACCAGTTCCTTCAAAGAAATAAAAGTGCCAAATGTTGAAGTACCGACACAACTGATAAAACAACCATCTGATACCCCTCAGCCGGCCTTATTGCTACCGCACTCACCTACGTGCAAGTACCAACTGGATAAATTTGGAACGTTTAACGAGGATTGGTTGTTAAACGAACGTCCTTATTATCCTACTGACATTGATTGGCTTTATTTTAATCTTGCAGAAGCAGATCAGCAAAATGAGCATTACTTTAATGGTGATGAAGCATTTACTTGTACCAATATGCATGCTGAACAATCAATAATTAACGGTCAGCTGCCTGGTTTGCGTGTACGTTGTTTTTATAAACGCATTGACAGTCCGGAGAGTTTGAGCGAATTAAATCTAAATTTGGATACAATCTGGTTATTGCCTGATGAAGAAAAAGGAGTCCTCATTTGGCATGGTATGCTTGATACTCAGGATATAGCCGCCAATGATATCGATTTTATCTACAGCGTTAGTGAATCTTTAAATGAACCGAAAAAGGATATCGATTATTACGTTAAACTCCGCAATAAACCCAAAGAAATGGCTATGCAAGCCAAGCCCAGAGAATCAAGAACCAAGGCTCGATCAGCTCCTCCGATTGGACTCGGTTTGGATTTAGATAAGGAGTTCCAAGACATTGCTAAAATTTTTCATCCGGACAAGAGCCTGGAAGAAATTGAAGCAGCAAAGATTTTTAAAGGAAAAACCCCACAGGAAATACTACAGGAAGTAGCACAGTTTTATAAAAATCAAAATCAACCAGTACCCGTATTTGATAAATTTACTTTTGCAAACGCTCAAAAGAACATAAACCCACAGCATATAAATCATTTAGACTATCTTAAAAAACAAATCATCAACAATGAGCTGCCGGAAGCGAAACAATCAGAAATATTAAAGAAGCTTGAACCATTTAAACAACAATTTACACGGCTAGATAAAGTCAGTGCTTTTACTCAATTTCGCACTGGGAGAGCTGGAAAATCAGCTTATTCCCGAGAAGATATTATTCGAGCGTTTCAAGAGGGAAAAGAATTTTCCAGTGAAAATTTGGCGGGTATCGATTTATCCGACTTGGATTTATCAGGTATCAATTTATCAGGCTGTAATTTAAGCGAATGCAATTTCACCCGCACCCGATTGGTCAAAGCGAATTTATCAACAACAACCCTGATTAATACCAATTTATCCGAAGCAATATTGGCTGATGCCGATTTATCGCAGGCTTTAATAAAAAATGCTGCTTTAAATCGGACTGATTTTAAAGAATGCGATATGCATAAAACACAGCTTGAAGGGTGTTCAGGGACGGAATGCAATTTTTCTGCAGCTTTTTTAAATTACGCCAAACTTAAAAATTGCCAGCTTGATGGAAGCGTATTTATCAGTCTAAAAGCCAATTTTCTTGATATTTCAGACAGTAGCTTTGATTCGTGTAATTTTTCTGAAGCAAGGCTGCAATTTGCCAATATTAATAGATGCGTTTGGATAAATCCCAATTTTGTTCAAGCCGATTTATCTCATGCACACTTTGATGACACAAAATTATCCAATGTGAGCGGGAACAATGTCCTTGCCCCTAAACTCTCACTAACTAAATGTACTATCGATAATCTAATGATGGAAGATAGCAATTTGGAGCATTTGAACTGTAAAGGAACAATTATTTCTAAGTGTCGCTTTTCCAACTGCTCATTGCCTGGTTTAAACCTGATGAATGCTCAATTAACTCGCGGCGATTTTATAAAATGTGTGATAACGAATTTGCGGGGTAATGATCATACTCACATATCAACTACCAATTTCGAGCAGTGTAATCTGAGCAAAGGGGCAATATTGGGCGGCGGTTATGAACAAATTTCTATTCGCGATTGTGATATCAACTCATCACAGTTTATTAATGGCACTGTAAAAAAATCAAATTTCAGCAAATGTAATGCTAAAAAGTTCAGGTTTGTTAATTGTAAAGTGGACTCCTGCCTCTTTCAGGACATCAATTTTTTTCAAGGCATTTTTCACAGTTCAACTTTTGCAAATACTGAATTCAATCATTGTAATTTATACAGCATACCATTTACCGATTGTCAGAAAAATGATGTGAAAATACTGGATTGCTTGGTGAGAAATATTTCGTTAAAACAAGAAGAGTCCTTATGAACGCCGAAGAGTTAGCAACTAAACTATCCAAAAGAGAGCTAATTAAAAACGTGTCGCTGGACTCCATAACCATTGAACATATTGAATCACACCGTGCTATATTTTTGGATGTTGTATTTAAAAATGTGGTGTTTAAAAATGTCCGGTTCGTTGCATCCGTCTTTGAAAAATGCCGGTTTGAACGGGTTACCTTTGAATCATGCACAATGCAGTTATGTACGATAATTTCCTCTACAATAAGTCAACTAAAAAGCCACAAGTCCAGCTGGATTGCTACGGATCTCCACTCCAATGAGGGCTCTATTGAAATTCGTGCCACCGAATCAGATTTTTCTAACAGCAAATTTCGTGGCCAGGATCTTAAAAATTGTGAGTTCATAAACTGTAATCTGACAAAAATCAATCTTTCAAAATGCGATTTATCCAAGGGTAAATTTATTGATAGTACTATGGAAAAAATAACTGCAAAAAATGCAAAATTTTTTTCAGTCCTCTTTGAACAGGTTAACTTGACTGCGGCAAATTTTGAAGCAAGCGAATTTAATCAAATTCAATTTGACCGTTGCAATCTCCATAGAAGTTTATTTATTGAGGCGAAAATTCAAGAAACAGATTTTTCAATCGCATCTGAAACAAAACACATCAATTTATTTAAAACGACTATAAAACAAACTACGTTTAAAGGAATGAACTTGTCCGCAGTATGTCTTCAGGAGGCTCAATTAGAGGGTGTTGATTTTTCTCAATGTCAATTAAACCCAAGTAATTTTAATCAGTCCAGGATAATAAATTGTCTCTTTGATTCTGCTAACTTAACGCAATCATTATTTGAAGAGTCGGAAATCAGTGATAGCTCATTTATACAAGCTGAACTCAGTTACGCTCGATTTAATAACAGTTTATTAACGACTTGCAATTTCGCTAAGGCAAATTTAAATTTAACCTCGTTGCATCATATTACCGAAGTTCGAGTCAATTGGGAGCATGCAGCTCTTGATACCGTACTGAAAACAAATCCTGAATTATTGGAAGCAGAACAATGGTCATAAAATTAAGGAATTCACCATGCTTGAATCTGATGTCGCCAGTATAAGTACCAACGGCGAGTTGCTGAAGGGAAAGATTAAATTCTTTTCAGATGATACCTACCATATCCTTCTCCAAGGACAATTGGTTAGTGCTCAGCCAGCTTTTTCCTGTTTAATAACCCCTTTAGTTGATGACGAAGTATTACTATTTAAAGACGCAAGTAATTATTATATTTTAGCGATTATTCAACGTTATCAATCAACTGCTTTATCGATTAAATTGGGAGATAATTTAAGTCTGGTTGGCGAGAATAACAATTTAAAACTTAATGCACCTACGATTAGCCTGACGGCAGATGACACTATTAATTTAAGTGCATCATCACAAAATATTGATTGTGATACGGGAAAGTTTTCGATAATACATGCTCACTTTCGAGGGGAAGAGTTAAAATTTTCCTATCAATCACTCAAGATGATTTGTCAGTATATACAAACAATTAGTGACACAATTAATACCCAGGCATTACGTGTTTATCACTGGGTAAATGAACTGGAACATCAATTCCTCGGTCGATTACGAACCATAGTAAAACACAATTACCGAATTGATTGTGATGAAATGGAAATTCATGCTGAAGGTGATACTAAAATTGCTGCAAAACAAATTCAATTAGGGTGAACAAATGACAATGGCGTGTATGATGGGGGGCGAAGTGCTCACTCCCGGTCCAATTGATATATGCAAAATGCCTCCTCGAGGTGTTCCTAATCCTTTTATGAATATTGGTACTTGGCTTATGAGTGTGGATTTCGTCCCAGTCGTATTAATCAATTCATCGCCAAGCTGTAATACAGGAACCATTATTCCCGAATCAAATGGGGATCAGGCTGGAACTATGGGCGGAGTGATTTCAGGGACGTTTATGCTTATAGTCACGCCCTTAACCGGTGCTTTTAATGTACTTATAGATGGTTTACCTGCAAATAACTTGGGTATGACTCTTACTTTTTCAAATGATACAAACACAACGGGGCTCTATTCCATACCTTCACAAACAGATGTGATTGCGCTTTGATGTAGAATGATTAGGTGATGCATAGCTCATGTCGCTTAAATGAAATGTAGTGAGACCCGGGAGCACTGTGCATCGTCCCTACATCACGCGGCTACCCTCGGGATGTAGGATAGGGAACAAGGCAATTAAAAACGCAGATTTAACTGTTTTTAATTGTGAATAGCTGTGGGGCTATGCTATTAAGATTGTTGTCGCTGGGTTTAAAGAATTGTTGTCCAGAAGATGTCGCTTGCTTATTTAAAACCTCTAAAAACTCATTCATTAGCGTTAATTGATTTTTAAAATCTTCTTCCAACTGAGGATTTGCTACACGCTTTTCTTCAAATATCTTAATTGAGAGTTTTAGCGCCTCTGCTGGCTCAAGCGGACCATTTTTATCTTGATAGGCACTCAATTCAGAAGAAATTTCACTTTGCAGGGCAATAAAAGGTAAGTGATTCTCTATGGCGGTATAAAGGTAGAGGGTAAATAATTGTTCTAATTGTTCTTTGAGTTCAGGTTGATCTTGGGCAAACTGGTTGAGAAATGCATTTTTTAGTGTCATAAAGCCCGTTAATATTTGTCCCATAGAATGTTGTTTGGAGATTAATGGCCGATGACCAAATTGTTTTAGATTTTGAGCAACGTAAGGATAATAATCGGCACTTTGACCGCCACGAAATTGCATTACTCCGTCACTATAAAGCCATGTAGTCAATTGCTCTTGGTCTAAAGACGTGGTATCGACAACCTTTTTTATGAATGCTCGCATTTCATTTTCATAAATGCTGAACGTAGAGAATTTTGTCATGAATAATCCTTATTCATCAAATTGAAAAAACGAAGACTATATAAAATACCAATAGTGGTAAAGAATTATTTTCAGGACTTCTAAATTTCAAGTAGACATTGGGAGTTATTTAGAAGTCCTAATTTTATAAAAAGCAGGATACTTTATATGCTGTTTAGATTGAGTTGGATTCATAATTAATTACTTTCAATCGCTTTTAAAATCCAAAAATCATGAACAAAACGATTAATAAAAGGGATTGGCAGCCGAAACATGGCTGCTTGAATACAATATCCTTGCATAAAGCGCTCCCAAGTAAACTGGCCTATACTCCCATTTTAGTATAGGCGCTACGCTACATTTTAGTATCGTCAGTTGCTAGTTAACGTAAAATGGATGGTTTAGTTAAATCAACGGATACAGAAGAGGGATCTTGTATGGTATTTGTTTTAAAAAAACCATGTTTTTTTAATGATATTCCGACTTCAATATCAACGTTCGGTTCAGATTCAGAGCTGTTATCGATTACTGCATCGTGCTCAAAAGTTAGGTTGCAATCTGTTTCTTCGTCAATTCCGGAGAAGCTGTCTATTTCTGAAATAGTATCAATTTCTGAATCGTTGTCAGTTCCTGAACTTACATCCATTTCCGGATCTATTTTTTTATGGCTTATTTTATTGTGTAATTGCTCATTTAAGTAGTTAGCAATTTCAGTTTGACCACTGGCAAGGGCCTTCCTATACGCTAATTTTAGTGATTCTTTTTGCGGTGAGTTGACAGAAAGTTCACATAAATATCGAACAATTTCTGGTTGTTTAGATTTAACTGCTGATTTTAACGCTTCTTCGATAGCACGCTGATTGAGTGAATTCATTTCATGACTACACAAATAGGCAACGATGCTCTGTTTGCCCCCTTTAACCGCGAGTAGCAACGCATCTCTTATAGCTGCTTTAGTCGGCGGATTCAATGATGAACGACATAGAGTAATCAATGTTTCCAGTTGATTGCATTTAACCGTCCAATTTAATGCTTGATTCACCGCATTATGGGTCGGTTTGATCTTGGTTGTCATGGAACAAAAAAACTCGACAAGCGCTGACTTTCCATTTTTTGCTGAGGTTATCAGTCCATGGTTTACCAAATTTTGATTTGAGGAATATGTAGGAGAATTATATAAGAAGGTAACAATTTCCATATGATCGTTTATGATGGCCTGGTCAACTGCATCTTCAAACCCTGCTCGCACTAATTTTCCAGGTAGCTCATTAAGGCATTGAACTACGGGTAAATGACCTGCCTGACACGCTTTTAAAAAAGCTTTCTGGATGACATGGGGCCGAGGTGCATTTATTGATAAATTACAAAGCCGTTGTATTGCCTCTACATGTATACTACTTGCTGCTTGATTCATTGCTTTTTCAATAGCAGCGAGAGAGGGGGCATATTGCTCTGAATCCGCCATAAACAGAGCAATATCCCAAAATCCCAATTCGATTGCCGAATGAAACAACTTATTGATTGTTGATTGGTTTGGCATATTGTCGGCAGAATTATAAAAATATTTAACAACATTTAGCTTGTCATTATTAATGGCCTGATTAAGAATTTTACTAATTTCTGTAGTAGAGGGCTCATAATCGTAAATGCTTAAGAGGCACTTTATAAGGTTTAACTGACCTTGCTCTGCTGCTAAAAGTATGATTTGTTCGAGTTCGTCCTCATTCAATTGCACTACATCGATTTGACACAGATGAGATACAACGTTCCATTGGTTTGCTTTTGCTGCTGTAATTATCGCTTTGTTAAAATCCTCCGGGGCAATTTGCTTTTCCAAAAGAGCGATTAAACCAAGATTGCCATATTTTGCTGCCTTAAGAACAATTGTTTTCCCTTCGTATTCTTTTTCTGCCCAGTTAAGTCGTTGTACTGGGGGGCTTTCCAGCTTTTCAATGATTTGTTTTCTGATTAATTCATTATCAATGGCCGCGAGAATTTCAATAAGAACACGCTCGAATTCACTTACCCCATTTTCTGGTATTATTGGAGGTAAAGAGAGCGCATCAATAAAGGCATCCAAATCAAACTGGGTCCTATGATAAAGAAAAGCAGTTTCAGCGATTTTTGCTTGCAATGCATACTTATGATTGAGATTGTATTTTGCTTGTGGTTTGATGAGCGTAAATACGTTAAGTTTGCGAGTTGCTTCAAGCCAAACATCTTCAATAATCTGATAATTGCGAGCGCTAAATGTAAGGTCGGCAGTTTGTTCTACTATGCAATCAGCGACACGCTGTTTTATTTGTACACTTTGTTGGGAAAGTATGGCCTCGCAATCCGGGTATCTTCTTAGCTGACGCAATAATTTTTCATCTTCAAATAGAAGGGGATGTTGCACAAGATTATCGATAATTGCTTGGAATACGAGTTGGGTTACAGGACCTTTTTTCTTTGAAAGTAGCGAGAATAATGCCGTTAATTGGAAAATAAGTTCAGGGTCAGAAGTATGCTT
This sequence comes from Legionella qingyii, assembly GCF_003990155.1. NCBI lineage: Bacteria > Pseudomonadati > Pseudomonadota > Gammaproteobacteria > Legionellales > Legionellaceae > Legionella > Legionella qingyii. The sequence continues at coordinate 92,652 of NZ_RZGX01000007.1, read as the reverse complement.
TTGGGTGATTTGATGAATAAACTCAGTAACATTTTTTTCGTTGATGTATTCAGAGAGTTTTGGTTTATAGGGTAATAGATAAAATACAGCTCCTTCATTATTGGATAAAAGCTCTTGTGCATTTCGATCGTCAATTAAATGAGCTAAATTTTCCAAGATTGTGGGGGAGGACTCGCGGGCAATAACATTAATAAGACTGGGTAGTTTCTTTGAGAGCGTTTCGGATTCATTCAGACTGTGGCGTAAGGCATCTAGCCATTTTGAATTGCTATGCTCTTCACAAGTAATTACTGCTGCGATTAGGAATTTTTGTCCAAACAGTTCGTATAAGGCTGAAAAATTCGTTGCAGTTGAGGAAAATTGTAAAGGCCATTCCTTTCTAGGAATATTCTGAAGTTGTTGCTCACTCAAGACTCCATCGAGTGCATAGTTCTGGAATCCTCGTTCATCACTACCCGTTTTTTGAGCCTCTTCCAAAAGTAACTTGGCTTGAGGAAAATGATTGAGCAAAGCATATAAGTAAAAAACTTCATTGTCTTCGGAATGTAGCGTAAATAAATTGTATTTCAAGAAATCATGAAGTAAATAGGTTTTTAGAATTTGTTCAGGGCTTACATTGAGCTGTAATAACCAGAGTATTAATGCGGCAAATTGCTCTGTATCACCAATCCAATCTCTGCATAATCCAATGATTCCCAAAGGATTCTTTTGATTGGATAACTTGTTGCTTAAGTGGTCTAAATAGTGTTCAACTCGTTTGGTTGCGTCATTATATTTCTGTTGACGCAACTCAGATTCAACGCGTTTTTGAATTTCTGGGAGATCTTTGAATAATGCTTCATTTTGTTGATAAAAAGCAAGCGTATTGTCCTTGTTATCCTGCAATAAAGCCTCAAATAACTCATTCAATTTAGCACTTGGAAATGGGTTTTCTTCATTAGATTTGGACAGCAGATATTTTAGCGTAATTAAGTATAACGAGTCTTGCGAAGCCTCATCAAATCTTTCTCTGCAAAATTGAAGATAATCCATGAATAAGATGTGTTGTTCTAACTTACTGGTCTCATCGCGTGGATCATGGCCTTGTAACTTGGCAAGACGGACATTACTCAGAAGCATACGGTTTGTCTGATTTGCTTGAAGTTGTTCCAATTCGAGAAGATCTCGAGACAGGATTTGATTGGATAGATGAAAAATTTTTTCATCGCTTTGAAGCCAGTTAAATAGCTTAGTGATCATCTTTTGGCTCGAAAGGATAACGTAAATATAAGATCTACTACAAACGATCTTGAGTCAAGATATTATTTATACTTTTGGCTCTCAATTTGATCTCAATGGCATTTGAATATCAGTGTTGAGAAAAAAACATTAATGGCTTAAAAATAAGGCAAATGGGGCAATATTGCGCTGTTAAACAAAGCGATTGGATTGAGTATATTTTTCTTGGCTGGATTTTTGATAGAAAGAAATTTTTACTTAAGTATCATGCCAAATAATTGAATTAAAAATAAGAAAAATGGAATAAGTCTGATTAATGGGCTCATAATCAGACTTATATGCAGACTAATACGAGGAGGGTAACCACAATCCTTGTGGTAATAGCGTCTTCCATGATGCTATAAATTCCTTTTAAGACATCCACTGTCATTCCTCGTTTAATTAAGCATAACAAAATGTTTTAAATTATCATCGCCTTTTTATCTCATATTCGTGTAAGAAATTTCTCAAACTGAGATAAACCCGCAAAAGAACAGAATGTGCTGATCGTCAAAATGTAAGTCTTAAGCTTTTTTCCATTTCGCTCAATTCAAATTGCTCCATGGAAAATTAATTACCCAGGTTGTACGGTAAAAAGGGTAGAACTAATATTTTCTTAATGAGAAAGGTGTATAATCCGGCATCAGTTCACCAACAATTTGATAAAAGTGCGCGACAAATTATTTTATACGCTCGAAGAAGAACAATCTATTACTCGTATTCAAAGTACAATCCGGGGAAGACTACATCGAAAAAAATTAGGTATTTATCATGCGCGAGATGTGGGTATGACTTATGAATCCACATGGTTGGTAGGCAATGATCCTAAAATCGAAGGCTTAGAGCCCTATGTAACTCCAACAGGAAAAATTGCTTTAGTAGGAACTTCTGGCTTACGTTCGCTTGGTTTAATCTGCGAGCTTGCTAATCAAGAGAATATACCTAAGCTTATTATTGTTGATAATAGTCTCAAAGTTATTCGTTTTTGGAGGCTACTGAGGGACTTGGCAGAACGCGTCGCCCCCCCAAATTTTCAAGTGTCTTTTGAGTCTTTTTTGCAAGAACATTCCTCTTTATTTAGAACCATTTCTGAAATAATTGACCCCAATATTAAGTATGAAAATCAAGATCCAGTAAGTTATATGAATAGCTTGATAGCTCAGTATGGTTTGGATTATGTCTTGTCTGTAATCAAAAACATGGTAATAATTGGTCAATCATGGGCAGAATCAAGTTTATTTATAGCCCTAAATAATATCTTAAAATTACATGGAATTGAAAAAACCTATACCTATCCTTCAAATATTGAAGCTTGCGTAGATGCCACTACAAGAGCTCAAGTTGCGACTAGCATAAAACTATTTAAACCTTGTTTATCCATTGCTTCGAATAATCAAGGTGGGATGCCAACCAAGGTTTTTCTTAAAATACCTGAGACACTAGAACAATCTCAGTTATCTCAAATTTCATTCGCTGCGATTCAAGAAATTATTGATGAAGAGCCTTACCGTGATTTGATAGCATCTAGTGCTAATTTGACGGTTAATATTCAGGAACTACTTAAGAAGCTTTTTTCTGCTATTCCTGGGCACGATAACAAATTATCCATGATATCAAATATAATATTGAGAAATATGAACGCAGCATTCTCAAACATTAAGGGAATAATTCATCCTGATAAACAAAAGCAAATGGTTTGCTTGTTTTTAGGAGGCGTTATTTTTGCCATGGCCTGTGACAACTTAAAATACGGTTATCGTTGTAACGATGAATTTAAAAAATATATTGTACACCTTGTTTCATCTGTGCGAGAAGAACCAGTATCTAATTTACATTGTATTCTTGGCGACAAATTGTTCTTTGGCGAAGACCCTTCTTTTTTACAAGAAGTTGGTAATAAAGTCCTCTCAAATTTGTCTGGGGCGTTTCTTTGGAATCTCTTTACTCAGACTTTAAATATGGGCTTTGGTACACCAAGAGCTTTTTTGCCTAAGCTTGATGCGACTAATCTAGCGTTGTTACTTAATTTTTGTGAACAACATTCGGATAATTTAGAGCGCGTTGATTTTGAAGTCAAACCTTTGGGTACAGAATTAGGATGCCGCATATAGTACGGTGATAGCTAAGATCATCCTGATAGTAAAACCTACTGACTAATCTGATGTATAAATTAGTTGAAGATGAATAGAAAGCAGGCCTAAACAATTAGGCCGCAATTATATTATAAAATCGTAATAGGTTGGATTGGTGTAGTAAAAATCAAAGATTTTTGCCCGGAAAAATGGATTCAAATTTTTTTTCAACTTACTTTTTGAAATCCTGCGTTGGGGGGGGGATGAATTTGATAAATTATTATTTAAAAGGCGAAAAGAATTATATTAAATGTATTTAAAATCAGTTGGTTATTTCTTATTTTTTCCTTCTTTCTTTCAAAAATTGTCCGGCACAAAGGATTTTTTAGGTGAAATTTCTCTTTGTTAATCAATCCTTAAGCTTCTTTGTTTTACACTGGAGAAAAGTCAAGAGGAGACTAGCATGTCAAACAAGAAACTATCTGAACGTTTAAATCAAGAGCTTGATGAGCTTGGTGTTCCTGCCCTAATGACCGAGCGAGTCCACGTATGCTCTAAACTGTTCCAATTACCTAAATTTAAAATTGAGGCACTATTACATGGTGTCGTTGCTGTGGATTCTAACTCCATGCAAAAAATTGCCAATGAGCTTGAGGTAAGTATGGATTGGTTGTTTGGTGAGGCTAAAGGAGAAACAACGCACTAGTCATATTTTAGAGTAGCCTGGAGACATGCAAAACCCAGGTTGCTCACTAGAGCTCTATTGATTAAGGTTTGAACAAGAGCGACTCATTATGCAATACCCCTACATTGGCAACACCTTGCTCAGATAACCAACGGTTTACTTTTTTATAGTCGGTGTAAACAGGTAAATCGGTACGCATTGCAGCTTCATGTATTTCTTTTATTACTTCATTAGATAGAAAATACTCAGGATAATATTTTTGGAGATGATTTTTCAGTTTTTTTCCTTTGTCGGATAACCAAAATCCACCATCAAGGGATGCTGAAATACAAATTTTTTGAATGTCTCCAAAACGTGAAAAACTAATAAGCTTATGCATAGAGTGCTTTCGTATGTAATGAGCAGTATTTTTGCCAAAAAATTGAGTTTTGCTATAGCGCTCCTTAACAAGCGCATTAGGTTTTATTAGCCAACTCCATGAATGTCGATTGTTTTTCTTTTCTAATATCCCGCCAAAAAAAAACCAGGTTCCTGAATACCCTGAGTTTCTGCCAGTGGATTGGTACCATGGAGTGTTATTAATTACCGTGATCAGGCGATAATGATCTTTTTTCCATAAGTTTACTGCGATCATATTGTTTCGCGAGTGTCGGTTTTTTTTTGTGCTGTTCTCTACAGATTTCATTGAAAATGAACTAGGTGAGTCATGAATATAACAATAAGCCAGACAGCATGTAGATTTCAATCGCTACCACCCAATCTACACTCAAATCTGGCTTTTCCCCAAGATTCTTCACTTGCGACTAAGAGACAAAACACGCATGGGCGAGGGGGTAATGACACACCCTAGGATAATCGATGATAAATATTAACCCCATGGTTGAATACGTCAGTAACATTAGCGACGCTGGGAATAGTTGAGTTACCTGAAAAAAAGGCGAGTCCTGCTTGTATACCGCGAGCAAAATTGGCACCTGCGGCTAAATTATTTAATGCATTAGGAGCAATTGCCTCGAATGCATGAATTGCGACATCGGGAAGATATTCTATTGCTGCGGCTTCTGGGTTATTGACGTATTGAAACATAACAAGTGTGGCCACCAGTGCATTGTAACCACGATATATTGTGCTCCAATTTAAAAGATTGTGCATAGTTACTGGTTTTGAGGTTGTTTGAAGTTGTTTTTCATAAGCCATTTTTAGTACTCCTTGTTTTTGTAAAAACCAAAAATCATACTTTCGCTCACCGTATTATAAGGTAAATTATAAATTTTAAAATGAACTAAATTTTTTGATTGATCTCTCTTTGATTCTTTTTTACTCATGACATTGAAGTAGAAAAAAAACAAGTTAAAATAATAAGTTACTTATGGAAAACCTTAATTCAAATATTTGAAGAGTTTTCATTAGTTACAATCAACTCACGATTAAATTCTAATTTGATCCAATCTATTTTATCTTTTAAAAGGATTTTAAAAATGCCACAAGGAACAACTTATTCTACTGTATTAGAGCGTCTTCAGGCGCGGGCGCCACAGTCCTCATCTGCCCATAGAAACGCACAACGTGGTAACGCTGGACTGGCTGTGACTCAACTCTCAGTACAAGCCGGCATGCAAATTGTTAACGCAACCAGCCCTATTCCTTTAATCCCTATATCTTTTGCCCAGGTACTCAATTCCGGTTATGCTCTATGTCGCGAGGATACCCATCTTAATGAAAAAGTAATTCAAGGGCTTCAAGCGATTTTTTCTGCCGTTATCTTGGGTTTAGCGATAACTTTGGTGTTTGATGATGAGCAGATAGTTGGACAAGTCATGTACTTATTTCAACTTCTCTATAGTTCTCTACTTCTGGTTTCATGGGGGGGGAGTGAAGTTTCAAAAGAGCCCACCCCAACGTCTACAGCTAACGCAGTTGCTCCTCGTATGCTTAAAAGCATAATTAAGAATCCCATTGAAGATGATGAAGAAATGGGCAAACAAAGTGAGCATGAAGATGATGCAGAAAACGATGAGGAGATGCAGTTAAGTAACAGAAAAAATACTTCTTCGCGATAACAGGAAAAAATGTATGCTTGGAGGCAAACGCAAACTGTTTCCTATCTGAATAGTCCCAAGAAAATACTGGGCCTATTTTAAGGCGAGGGAGTATGTGATTTAGCGTCGCCAAGCGGCATGTCATTAAGTGTTTTTTCGAATACGTCGTAATTATTGGAGTTTGACTCGGTATTAAGTATGGGAAAAAGAAGGTGTTGAAAAAAAACGGCTCTTTTTTCAATTTCTTCGGCATAGATTTCTGCTACAAGTTCGGGCTCATTTTTAAAAGCGCCACAACCCCAGGCGCCAAGGACTGCATGTGATTGTCCTGCAAGAATTAATGTATCGAGTTGGGCCGCAATTCGTCGGCGTAGATCTTCCCTGTGTTCTTTTAATACCTGAGGGTCTGTTGATTGGGACTCAGCAAAGTGCTCGGGAGCCGCTGACCTTAATTCATAAAAAGGAAAAATACTGTCCGCCGGAAGAAGTGCATAACTCAAATCTGGACTTACAACGTGTCCAGATGCCCCAAAGTCCTCCATCGTCGAAGGCAGCATTATTTCCGGGCCTCTAAAACATATTCTAGGTTCTGTGTCATGGAGGGTTTTATAGATTTCCTCAGGATAAATTATGGGGCAACGTTCCTTTAGAATGTCACGCTCTTTGGCGGTCATTTTTTTTCTGGCTTCTACTAACGCGGTTCCCTCCTCAGTATATACAAACAGGTTAGTCTCCTTATCCAATGTGACTATTTTATCCACTAACGAAAGTATGCATGTACTTCGATGCCATATATTTTCTTCTAGAGCGCTGCCACCTTCTAATGCTGCCCCCCCGGGATAGCGTTTATTTGATGGATTTAATAAGGTATAAGTTACGGCATTGTCCTTAGTTGCTTTTAAAGTTGCATCACCCCAATCTTGATATTTGACTTCAACTCTCGGGACAAATGCAGAGGTTGTTGCAGAGTTTAATTCTTTCCAACGCTTCATATTACTTATGGCAGTTTTCTGTAAGTATTGATATTCATCGGCATTGGTTACCTTAACTATTGTTTTATAGATACTATCATGACGCCAAAGATCCCCAGATAAGCTTCCTTTGAGAAAGCTGGGTCTATGTGATTCGTGAACTGTATAAATGGAAGAATATACTTCATTTGAAGGCATGCGACCTCTGAAAAATCTTATCCTACCGAGCATAATTTAAATCCTCAATGTAACTAGCAGCCGCTTGAATTCGATTTACATCGGCCTATTACTTTAAATGTCCTTTAGTCAAAAGCACAATAATGGCAATTAAAATAATCAATTAGAGCATATATTTATCATAGTGTATCTAGGTTGGAATTCAAGAATGCCCATAGCTATTCAGCGTATTTCATTAAACGATATGAAAATTTGTTTAGTTTTTGGGACGGTTATTTAATTGGAAAAAGGCATGAAAGAGAATCCATAATATATTATCTATAATTTAATTCATTAAATGAGGTATATTAAAAGTTCATAAAACAAGGAGTGTTTATTATGAGAAGAAATTCCATAAAGAATTTGAGTGGTTTCGTCATCCTTTCTTTTTCAATTCAAGCCGTAGCTAATGATACGATTCGAGTGCATGTCAAAACAAATGAAAAAACAGCGGCCGCATTAGGATATACTGTGGATGGTAAAAAATCAGGGTCTCGCGGAAAATCCTATGAAGGAAAAGGGCCTATAAATAAAGAATATGTATTTGGATATAGAAAAAACTCGGCATTTGGTCCCGATGTTTTATGCGGTTCACACGTTCTAACCAAAGACAGTATTGTAACGTTAATCACTAAAGGTGAACATTGCTCTATTGTAGTAAATAAAATAGGAACCTAAAGAAGCACTTTTATTGTGCATGATGGGTGCGTTTGAACTTTGTCGAAATGGAGCCTATCGGACAGATAGTGCTGCATCCTCCATCATTTGTTCATAAATCAAAACTAAAACGGAACCGTGCTGAACCTCCAAAAAGATTTCCGGCAAGTGAGTTCGATTAAAACACGAGGTTTTTCCTGGAAAGGAAAGATGTGCGTCATTGAGCTCCCATTGCAGACCAATTGAAGATAGGGTTGCCTCAGGTATTCCCATTAATGAAATTTTTGTCTGTACTGGCAATGAAAGATTCATTCTGGAGTGTTCATTAAGCACAAAACCTCTTATAGGTGGAGCATACAAAAGACAGTTTGTTTCCATAAAGATATTCATGTTATTCAGTATATGATCCAAATGCCCACCATTTATGCCAACGATAATAGCTGGCAATAAATCATTATCTTTTAAATAACACAGAGCTTTTTGGTAATCACTGCTGTTTTGATCCGGTGTATGAAGAAAAGGGTGATTTTCCAGAAGAGTTGGGTGTACAGAATCTAAATCTCCGGTAATTAATTGAGGACGAATTCCAAGCTCATATAAACTGTTTGCGGCGCCATCAGCTGCGATAATGGGCAAATTCATCGTCACAAAAAAAGATGAATCGGGTAATTCTCCATTGAGGCATAAAATAGATTGATAGCCGCTTAAATTAATTACATCGTGCATCATAATATCTTTTTAACAAAATAAGCAGCAAACTGACAATCAAACCCACCACATTAGAACTGATTACAAAGAAGGAGTCCGTGCTACTCCCATAAATAATCCAAGCTAAAGAACAAATGAGGTAATTGACTAGCATGATCATGGAAAGATCTTGGGTTGATCGCGTTTTTAATGATTTGATAATTTGTGGTAATAAACCAATAAACGAAGTAACAAAAGCAACACAGCCTGAAAACAAAACAATAGACACATTTTCCTCCGCTCAGACGAATGAGATCAGGTTCAAAGGGTTGGTTTAATCCTCTCAGCCATATAACAGGCACCCCCAATGTACAAATATTATTCTAGCATGAAAGAGCCTAACGACAAAGGTATATTTAGGAATGGCGGGCTATTTTTCACAATTAATTATATATAAAAACAACATATTGTTAATATTTTGTTAAGGTTAAGGATTTAAAATTTGCTCATAGAGTGTTCAATTAGGTAGTGCTTATGGGCAAAGTTATTCTTATTCATGCTAATTGCTGCAATCCTACTGCTAAAGGTGATTTTGCTTTTGCAGCGAATATCGCAAAGGACCTTATTCACGAACTTCAAAATAGAAGTGTAAAAGATATTGATGTCGTTTTAGTGAGTACTCTTGATGGAATAGGTAAATTTACAAGCATGTATGGTGCTGCTGTTAACAGACGTATATCCGTAGAAGATTGCAGCGTTGGATTTTCTTCTTTGGAAGAGTTTGATGCAGTTGAAAATACAGTTGTAGCCTTTATTGATGCGAATCGATGTAAAATTCCGGCAGCAGACCTAGTCAAACGAGTTCTTTCTCCTGAGAGTAAAATATTATTTGTAGGGAATGTCAACCAGCCTCGCCTTGCAGATTCAAATTCACAAACTGGATATCGTATGCAAGCCAGGCTGGAACAACCAGGCCTTTACGAATCGTTTAATGACCGAGATATGATGGTTGGTAGTGCTGGTCTTGGTCAAGATCGATTAGGAGTACCCACTATTGCTAAAGCGGAAGATTTACCAGCGTTAACTAATAATGAGCAGGTTGTCCAGGCATCTCTTCCCAAAAAAAACTATGGATTTATGTATCTTGCAGCGGTAGCTCCTTCTAAAGATTACAAATTAATCGCGCAATACATTAAATTAAGTGGTCAAGACACATATGTTCTGGTTGGGGATTTCACGAGCAAAAAATATGATATTAAATACGCATATGAACATGATACAACTTTAGCCACTCCTAAGCCTTTACCACAAATTGAATACCATCAATCATTACCCTATAAAGTGATGCGTCAAGCAGTGGCTCACGCAGAAAGCCCATTGGTTTTATCAACTGGAGCTACAAGCACTCTGGAAGCCATGCGCGACAAAAAGCTGACTTATTATCAAGATATTTCGAACAACACGGAGTTTGTTGCAGATTATTTACTTGTGTTGAAGTCAATGGTTGCAAGTGATACTTCCCTGTTTGGAGCAATGCCCGATATGATTATTGAGTTATCTGGCTTGCTTTTTGCTAACAAACCCCTTAACCGTCAGGAGATGGAACGAACCCATGAGCTGTTGGAAATATCTCCTGTAAGTTCAAGATTGGCCGATATGAATCAGGCCATTATCGAGCAGGCGAGTGGAAAAATCGCGCCAAAACTTCTTGGTTTTTTAGGTAATTCACGGAAAACCCAAGATCCCATTCAACTGGCTACGGTTTGTGCCTCATTACGTAAATCAGGTGAAATGAGCAACCCAGTGTATGATCAAGCTTTAAGAAGAGCAGCTACATGGGGGCGATTATTTGAACTCAAGGTATTGATTAAATCGATGTCGCTCTCGGAAATGGACAAAGTAGATCCAGCTCATGAGCGTACGGCACTTCATTGGGCCGTTACAAGCAAGAATTATGATTGTGCCAAGGCATTGGTCAAAGCAGGGGTATCTTTAGATCGTCAAGACAAAGAGGGACAAACTCCATTACACAAAGCGGTAAAAAATGGCGATAGAAAGATGATTAAAATGCTTATGGAAGCTGGTGCGTCTGTAGATATTGCTGATAAACATAAAAGCAGTCCTCAAGACTGTGCTCCTGATAGTGGCACCTTATTATTTTTCAAGGATTGCCATGCTCATCTCTATCAACAGACTACTAATGTAGGGTCATTGTAAGTTTTTAACATCGATCTTTTCGATAAGAATGGGAGTACTTAAAAGCCAGTTTTAAGTACTCCCTATATCACGTTGTAATCTACCTTTTTCCCGGATTTATACCCTGGCGATTTTCAATAGGAACTAACTTCTTATCATTGGGTCAATTTGTTTTTATTCTGATCAAATGGTAATGTTTTTTAATCTGTTCAAATGGATTTTTTCTTAGGATAATGGGACCGCGATGTCAGTTTGGTAAAAATTTTTCCTCCGGATTGACATTAGAGTAGGTTATCGATCCTTAAAGACACGTTCCTTGAGGATGTTTTTTTCAGATAAGGAATAAAAAATGAAAAGAATTACTTTATTAATCATTGGATTGACTCTAACTGGTTTAGCAGTTGCGAAAAGTGGGCCCAAAGAGGAGGTACGCCATATTGTGACACTCAATGGCCTAACTCAAGGTGATGGACGATATATTCGAACTGATGTTACTGAGAATGGCCAATATAAATATGGCTATTATTTTTGCGGAACCCGCCATACTGTTGTATATGGTGATATGGTGTTTGCTGATGAGGTGGGTGAATCTTATCGTGTGGAACGAGCTATTAAATTTTCGATTTGTCAGGATGAAACCTTAACTGAGTGTCAAGAATTTGCATCGGATCAGTTCACTATTTTTAAGAATAAAGATGGATATTTAGAAACCGATAGTCGTCCAGTTTTACCTATAAGTGTTGCATCAGTAAAAGATGCGTTTAAAGCATGTCAACCTAATCCAGAAGAAGATAATCGGATGAAAAAAATAATTCATGCGGGGAGCAATTATCTGATTCGTAAAGGTTAATTGGATGTAATCTGGGTTATACACGGCCGCACTGCGACTATGTTGAGAATTTTTGCCATTCCCGAGAAGGCGAGAATCTATTCTTAAATTGGCGCTACGCCTTGCTAGAAATGGGTTCCGCCTTCGCGGGAACGACAGTTTTCCCTTAACTTAATGGTCATGAAGCGCAGCCATAACCCGGTTTTTTTACCGCCAGTCCCGAGTGTAAAGAGGGGCTCTACGTTGTGGCTCTTCACCCTGTCTACAAAAAAATCGATGAAGGCTCCAAATTTTTTCCTAAATCTAGAGCAAAAATAAACAGATTTCACTATAATGCTCCACTGCTTTTTATAGAATGAATATTATGTCCCAACCAAGAACTTCGATTTTGCTTATTGGCTTATTATCTGCCTTTTCATTACTCACATTTGATCTTTATCAACCTTCGTTGCCTTACATCACCAATTTGTTTGGTACAACGCATAGTTTAAGTCAATTAACCTTAAGTATTTATCTGTTTGTTTTTGGTGTGACTCAATTAGTTTGGGGGCCGTTAATTGATCATTTTGGACGACGTCGTTTGTTACCTGGCAGTTTAGTTCTTGCTGTTCTTGCCAGTTTAATTTGTGCTTTTGCGCCGAATATCTTTGTACTCATACTCGGTCGGGCATTACAGGGATTTGCTTTATGCTGTGCAAACCTGATTGCTTTTTCAATCTCGCGAGACTTTGATGATACAGTAGAGCGTGCCAAGGTTCTGTCGTATGTTTCGATGATTGTTTCAATATCGCCTATTCTTGCTCCTGTAGTGGGTTCTCTTATCTTTACTTATTACGGTTGGCAAGCTAATTTCATATTAATGGCGGTGATTGGGATAATACTCTTGCTACAGTCGCGTAAAGGATTATTTGAATCACCATTTTGGACGCAACCCCGGGAACCCTTGATTGTTAAAAAAGTAATTAAAGCCTATCAAGAGATCATTCCATCTCCTACCCTACGGAGTGGTTCTTTCATTATGATGTTTAGTTTTGCAGCCGTAATGCTTTCAGTGATTAATTCGTCCTATATTATTATTGACCAATTTGGTTTTTCACCGTTGGTGTACGGTATTATTTTTATTATTAATGGATTAAATATTATTGTTGGCAATTATTTAGGTATTTGGCTGCGTAAATATTTCAGCATGGCATCGACCATTTATCTTGGGAGTTGGTTTATTATAAGTGGTGGTTTTGCGATGTTAGTATGCGCAGTTTTTTACGAATTCAATTTGTATGCCCTATCTTTTGCTTTAATTTGTAATTTAGGCATTAGTTTAACTGCACCAGCGACTATGTCGATCATGCTTGCAGATTATAAAGAGAATACCGGTCTTGCATTGGCTGTAATTCATACCGTTCGGATGTTTGGTTCATCTGTTTTAACAATCTTAAGTGCCTATTTACTGATGCAAACGCTTAACGCGTTGCCTTTGGGGCTAATTGCTTGTGGTCTTGGTGCGCTTTATAGTTCCTGGCACTTTAACCGTATAACAGCAGAGTCTAATGACTCAGAATTGGGTGAGGTGGAAGCCGCCTAGTGCCTAGCTCAAGCTATTTACCAAAAGTAACGCTGTTTTTTGTATTCCTAAACTAGGTAAATAGCTTCCAAAATTCTTGTCATCAGGGATGAATGATTCCCTTCTATATGTAATTTTTAGAATTTCAGCAGACGCATGTGATATCATTTTGTTTTCACATGTAATTAGTGTAAGCAATGAAAATAAAAATTTTCTTTTATGGATTATTAATAAGTCTTCAGGCTTTTGCAGCTCCTCGCTTTGTACCTGCTGAACCATCTCCAGCTTCTCAATATCAGATCAATGGTCCTGCATTATGCGCAACCGCTAAAGAAACTCTGGCTTATTTAAATAAGGGTAACCGTTATGATCCCCATGTTATTCATGAGGGGAGCGTTTTTCCAGTACCTTTAGCGCGAGTCAAAGCAACTTTGATATTCATTTGCCAACACCAAAACGAATTGAACAATCCTGCATTTATAAAAAAACACTTTGATTTTGTTCGCTGGTATCCCGATCTGGAACAAGTTAAGCCCCTAAAGATGAAAAAACCGCTTCTTGCTCATTTACCTCAAGATAAAATTTTAATGACCAAATATTATGTACATCGTGCAAAGGCGTCAATGAAACGCAGTGCGGCTTATCCGTTTGCTCTTTATGGGCTTCCTCGAGATGAAGAATCACTCACACTCGAAGAAGCAGATGCAAAACCCGAACTGCTACGTTTCCACTATGGTAAGCAAGCCATATTAAAAGGTGCATTGGCGAATAAAAATGTTCCAGTCTTAGCTTATCTCAATCGAGATGACCTGGAGGCGGCATTAATGCAGGGTACGCTTATCGCAGATTTTGGCCCGAATCATCAGACAAAAATCTTTAATGTTCATCGTTGTAACAATATTGCATACGACAAAGCGAAAAACCCCTATCAACAAGAACGTTACTGGTATTTTAAACCGGTAGCAGGGATCAAAGGATATGGAAAAGATGCAGATCATAAAATTACGGTAAATACAGAAGTCACTTTTGCCGCAGATCTCGAGCATTTTGGTTTAGGAAAACTTTTGTTGGTACAATACCCAGATCGAACAGGAAAAATGGTGTCGCGCGCCGGTATTTTTGCTGATACAGGTGGTGCGTTCCAGAATAATTTGTATCAAGTTGATTTTCTAGCGGGGAGTTATTCAGGCAGAGAAGCATTTATCCAAGCGACTCGTTATTTGCCCGATTATGTGGCTGCCTATTTTATGGTATTAAAAAAATGAAAATGGTCCTATTCTGCATATTTTTTATGAGTTCTCTGGCGCATGCATTTTCTTGTTATGATTCACAGAAAATTCATCAGAAACCGATCCAGTTTGATAAACAACGGATTACTTTAACACGGCAGTATCAATTAGCTCATTATGGCATTGACTCAAAGTCAATTGACATTGAACCCAAAATGATCGTCTTGCATTGGACTTGTATTCCTACGCTCAAGGCAACTTTTCGTGTATTTGACCCACCTACATTTCCGCAAAATTCACCGCGGATTAAAGAATTGCCAGGTACTTTGAATGTCTCAAGCCATTTTTTAGTAGATCGCGATGGTAGTATTTACCAGCTCATGCCTGAACACTGGATGGCAAGGCATGTTATCGGGTTGAACCATTATGCAATTGGTATTGAAAATATAGGGGGAATAGATGGTAAGGATGATCTAACCGAAGCGCAAACAAAAGCAAATGCATTTTTAGTGTGTTATCTCAAAAAGAAATATCCTGAAATAAAATATGTTATTGGCCACAATCAATATTTGAATTTTAAAAACACTCCTCTTTGGCTTGAACGAGATCCGAATTATCAAACCGATAAAGAGGATCCTGGCCCCGATTTTCTTAATCGAGTCATGAAATTAGTTTATGGTAGTAAAAATATGCCACGCTGACATGGACTATCGACTTAGCAAAAGAATCAAAAACGTAACCTGGGATCAGCACCATAAAATCCGGGTTTAATGACATAAAATCAATTAATGAGAAAAAATTTATAGGTCACCGTTATGGTAAATCATCCTAACCCCCCTTGTTTTTTTATCTTTGGCTTTGGTTATACCGCCGAATTTCTAGCAAGAGAACTCGCTCAATTGAATTTTAAAGTGGTTGGTACGACGCGAGATAAGCATAAAATTCTAAACAGCACCCAAAAGGAGTACAAACTTATTGATTTTGATGGGGATGAAGTAGCATTCTACTTAAGTAAGACAACCCACATTTTAGTCAGCATACCCCCATCAGAACGAGGAGAGCCCGTCCTTTCCCGCTTTAGCGATTTAATCATACAAAGCAAAGCGCAGATTCAATGGTTGGGGTATCTTTCCTCTACGGGTGTCTATGGAGATCATCATGGTGCGTGGGTAACGGAAGAATCTGATTCTATAGCGGCTGGACCCCAAGCTAAATTAAGGTTGGTTGCTGAGAATAATTGGATGGATTTTGCTAGAACGCAGGGAATTCCACTGCATATTTTGAGATTGGCAGGAATTTATGGACCTCATCGAAATGCAATAGAACGGATCATCGGCGGAAAAAAAGTCAGTATTTATAAAGAGGGACAGGTTTTCTCAAGGATACATGTTGCGGATATTGCTGCAGTAATTCGAGCATCGATAAAGAATCCGCGTCCTTATTCGATTTACAATGTTGCTGATGATGAACCCACGCCGGCACATATTGTGGATGCTTTCGCTGCATCATTACTTAATCGAGCGCCTTTGCCGCTCCTATCCTATGAAACAGCAACCATGTCCCCAATGGAGCAACAATTTTATGCAAGTAATCGTCGAGTTTCTAATGCTAAAATTAAAGAAGAATTAAAGATAAACTTGCTTTATCCTTCTTATCGTGAAGGATTAACTCAACTTTTTAAAGATAGTTATAAGGGAAAAAATTCAGACCTGCGAACTTGGGATGAATAAAATTGCTACAATAAATAAGTAATGCTTATTTGAGTCTGATTCAATGCATGGAGCGATTATGTCTGATGAATTATTGGATGTACTGATAATTGGGGCTGGACCAGTAGGTTTATTTTGTGCAAATGAACTAACTCGTCAGGGTTTGAATTGTCGGATTATTGATAAAAAATCAACAACTAGTGATAAATCCAAGGCATTAGCTATTCATATTCGCACACTCGATCTTCTTAGAGATTGCGGTTTTATCGAAGGAATTCTTATTCAAGGACAAAAGGTACATGGAGTCTTGTTTAAATCCAAAGGGAATGAGTTAATCCATGCAACCTATGCAAATGTTGAAGCAGATTATCATTTTGTTATCGATCTTCCACAAAGTAAAACAGAACAGATTTTCAATCAAGGGTTAATTGATAGAGGATTGCACGTTGAATGGCAAACAGAGCTTACGGAAATAGAACAAAAGTCCAATCAGATTATGTCTACTCTAAAGCATGTTGATGGCCGTATCGAAAAAGTTCAGGCGAGCTGGGTTATTGCGTGCGATGGTTCACACAGTACTTTGAGAAAGCAAGTGAATGCTGAATTTATAGGCTCTTCTTACAAACAAACATGGTGGCTTGCTGATGTGCTGATTGATTGGGAATTACCTGAAGATAAATTTATTCTTTATGTAAGTGACAAAGGTCCCGCTGCGTGTTTTCCAATGGGTGAAAAACGATACCGTATCGTCATGACTGCACCAGAAAAAATTATGAGCCAGGAACCTACAATGGAAGATATAGTGCATACTTTTAAATTGCGATGCACGGATCAAGCCATACTTCATGATCCTGTGTGGATCAGCCAATTCGGTATCGATCATAAACAAATCCAAAAGTATCGTTATGGGCGGGTATTTTTTGCAGGTGATGCAGCTCATGTTCATAGTCCTATGGGGGGACAAGGTTTAAACACTGGGCTACAAGATATCTATAATTTGGCTTGGAAACTGGCACTCGTACACAAAGGATTGGCGCATGACACGTTACTCGATAGTTACCACAGTGAACGTCATCCCATTGCAGCAGGAGTATTAAAAAAAACGGGAGTAATGACTCATTTAATCATGATGACCAATCCATTGCTGATTGCTTTACGCAATTTTATCTTTCGTACAGCCATGTCGTTTGATGTCATGAAAAATTTGATCCTTAACGATCTGGCTGAGTTGACAGTGAATTATGCTAAGAGTCCTATAGTAAATGTTCTGGGTCAAAAGACACAGTTCAAAGTAGGTGAGTTTCTTATTGATTTTCCTCTGATTGATGCCCAAAGTAAGGAGAAAAAGGAGTTACACCAAATAACCCAGGGAACACGACATCATTTATTTTTGTTTACTGGACTTGCCCCTAATAAATCATCTCTCTTATTTGAAATAGCAGTCGCAATGGAGCAGCGATTTAAAGGTTTAATCAAAACGCACATTGTATGCTCCAATCCTGAAATGACATTACCTGCTGAAGATATGTCGCTATTAATTGATGAAAATCAAAAAATGCATCAGTACTTTAAAATCAAACAAGCCACTGCGGTACTGATTCGTCCTGATAAATATATTGGCTTAACCCAGCTGCCAGTAAATAAGGAGGCGTTATTGGGGTATATGGATCATTCTTATTTGCACGTAGGCGGTGGGGATGAATTGTAAACACGCCCTAGTCCTATCGAAGATATTTTATTAAGGTTATTATCTCGGTCGTGAATGTGATTACTTTTAAAGAAAAAATAATGAACAGATTGTGCTTAATGAGCATAATGGGTTGTAATCAACCTAAAAATAGAATAAAAATTGACATGATGCTTTGTATAATTTATTGCATAGGCTGTGACAATCAGTCAAAAGTGCAGTACAAAAGAATTTAACTCCCTTATCAAGGTCACAGACCCTCATAGAACTATGGACTGTTACATGCTGATAGGGAAATGTCTAAACATACATTGAACATATGAGTTGAAATATGCCGTATGAAACATATTTACTGATATGTACGCTAAAAATATTGAATAAAAATAATCAGAAATGGATTAAATACTTTATGAAAATAAAATTACTGGCGCAATGCGTCAATATTTTAAGGAAAAAAAGTACCTTACTATGTTGGCTTTTGGGTTTTGTGTTTTCAGTGAATGGCTTTGCTACTCCAAGTGATGCAGAGCTGATTAAAAAATTACGAGCTATCGAAAAAAACTCGAATACCGTAATGGGGCTTACTGCCATTTATATAGAGAAAAATAAGATCATTGAACATAATAGCTCAGAGCGTTTTTTCATGGCGAGCACCATCAAATTACCCATTGCGATGGCTTTTTTACATCGGGTTGATGAGAAGAAAGATTCATTAGATCGTGTGATTAAAATGGATTCACGTAATTCGGTTCCGGGTTCTGGAGCATTGCATTATTTATTTGAAAAGAAAAAACTGAACATTTCCTTGAAACAAATATTGATGTATACCCTCAAAAATAGTGATAACAGTGCAAGTGATGCATTATTGCAGGCAGCTAGTGGACCTAAATATGTAGCAAAACGAATGAGCGCATTAGGATTCAAGAATACTTATATCAATCGATCGATTATGGAAATGTTTTTGGATACAAATCACGTCGATCATTCATTTTTAAAAAATCGTCAACCGGTCTATTCCTGGCAAAAAATATCGAATCGTGTGCCTCTTAAAGAAAAGCAACAAGCATGGCAACGTTTTCAAAAAGATATACGTGACACCACAACACCGGATGACATGGCAAAATTACTCGTAAAATTATATAAAAAGCAAGCACTCTCAGAATCGAGTACCGATCTTCTAATGAAAATTATGGAGCAATGCCGCACGGGCCGCAGTAGAATAAAAGGGTTACTGCCACCCAATGTGAAGGTAGCTCATAAAACAGGAACTTGGTCAATTTATGAACGGGATTATTTAAGATATCCCGGATCTAAAAAACTGTATCGTTTTGTCAGTGATGTTGGGATTATTACTTTGCCCAAAAATAAAGGACATATTGCAATTGCCGTGTATGTCAAATCAAAATCAGCCAGTGATTACCCACGCAGCCGGGCGATTGCCCTTGCAAGTCGTGCTATTTATGATCATTTTATGAAGTCATAATCTTAATCACTTCAATGCCGTCATCCCTTGTTCCGCTCGGGATGACGGACGCCTGATGCGTTGCACCCAAGCCACAAACTGCTCAAAAAAATATTAGAAAAGCTTCCTTATTTCGTATACTCTGTCACAAAAATAAACTTTGATGGCAAGGAGGTTAGGATGCGCCGTTGTTTGACTTTGGTATTAAATGGACTCATTTTTTTGCTCATGAGTTTTGGTTTATATGCGCAGTTACCCTGTAATTATCAGGATTTATCTGCTGCAGAAAAGCAAAATTTACTATGGAATGAAATCATCTTAAGTAATGCAGAAGACTCATTACCTCCATTAACGGGCAGTAGCTTTAATGAAGTACTCGAAAAATTAAAAGGTCTGTTTAACTTAAAGCCTACATTTGATTATGCCAGTGATGAGCTGCCTGAAGGGCGAGTAAAAATTATTCATGCGAATGGTTCGGTAGGGAAAATCGCTTTGATTCCTGCAGAGGGCCATCCATTCACCGGCATTTATCAATCCGGTGGAATTGGGGTTGCGCGCCTTTCTCTGGCAACTCCGCCCGCTGATGATAATTACATTCCTGGAATGGCAATTAAAATTTTAATCTCCAAGCATTCTTCTCTTAATTTGCATGTAATGAATTTGCTTGAAGGACAAAAAGAGAATTGGAATTATTTTGCAAAAGATTTTTCCAATCAAATCCCGCATCCTACCAGTTGGACTTTGACTGCCATTGAGAAAATTTTTGAATTTACTCGTGACCCGGCGAATAATCTGCCTCTATGGCATTTAGCGGCTTGGACAAGTGAAGGTAAATATAATGGCATTCCAGTTTTTCCTGAGCGACTTTATTTCAGACCAACTGGCTTAGTCAAAGATTTGATTCCTGAAACCTCCAGGGAAGATTTCAGAGTCTCTTTATTACAAGTACCTATGGGACCAATCTATGAAGTATATGGCGAATATCAAGGTACAGAGTACCATATAGGAACATTAATGTTAGAAAGCCCTTTATTGGCATCAAATTATGGTGATAAGACATTATTTTTTCAACACCAACGATAATTTGGTATAGGTCTTGATCTGTATCGACCACAGATCAAGACTTATCCCCTTTAAATAAATACGGTTTTTCATCCTTCACACCTTATTTTGATTTAACAAAAATCATTATCAGTTAATGATCAAACCATTTCTAGAAAGAATGACTTCCAAAGACGAAGCGCAGCGGCCAACAGCCCAGGAATGCAAAGATTTTTTTTTGCAAATTGAACAAAAAATGAAGTTGGATATTGAGCAACCAGAAAATAAAACTCGTTTGGAGTTAAGTAAAAAAATAATTAATCTGGAAGTTTATGCAAATGACTTACAAACAGAAATCAATAAGGAAAGCTCGTTCAGCTCCAAACTGTCTGCAACAGGTTTAATTGCAGATAAACATAAAAAATATGAGGAGACACTGAAAACAATTGCCCTCTTAACTCAAATGTTATCTGCCCCTAAAATTGATGCAAAAGCGCTACAGAGGCAGCAGGACGCATTGTATGAAACAAATAAAAGTGCAAGCGGATTCTTTAATTTTAAAGATCGTTTTCAGCAGATTATTGAAGATATAATGGATGTGACAAAAGAAGAAGGCGATGAGCATATAAGCAATAAAGGCAAACAGATTTGATAGTTGACTCTTAATTCAAAAAGAAAATAACCTTACCTTCTTGTCCTCCTTCCTCATTAAAAGAAAAATAATGATTTCAATCAACGAAATCAAATCAAGACGATTCTCAGCGAGTAATCGGGAACAAGGTAATTATCTTGAAAATTGGGCTTGTCATGAGTGTAATAGGCTTGTTTCGTCAAGCCCACACAAGGGATATAAATCCCTATACATCAGGACTTACGCCCCCCCCCAATCTCTTCGTTAAAAAATGTTTCTAATTCGGTCATTTAGTATATCTTAACCCCCTCATTAAAAACATTTTTTGCCTCGACCTTGGTTTTTTTCGTAAGTACTGTACATGTCATTTTAGAACGAGCATACCTAAATTTAAAAATGAAAGGCAGCCTATCACGCCAAAGGTTAAAGTCATTCCACGGACACGAAATTTAAAATGATGCTTTTCCTGAAGAAACGCATATGCATGGAAAAATCGCCCCAAGACAAAGAAAAAAACCAGGATGGATAGGAGTATCCAATTTGCTTTATTTATTTCTGCACAAAGAAGCAATATTAACGTAAGCGGCACATACTCGCCAAAATTGCCATGCGCTCTTATTGCTTTTTCCAAATCATTACATTCTTTACTGCCAATAGAAATTTTATGTTTTCGACGCAGGGTCACAACATAGATTGAGAGATAAACATAGGCTAGAGCCAACAATGAAGCACTTATGGTTGTTACCGGATACATTTTATTCCTCCAATAAAAATGAAAATAACACGTTCTATAAATCCGTTGTTGCAGAATTTAGGTTTATTATAAAATCATCAAAACACTGCTGAACTTGTTCAAAAGCAAGTAACCATGGCAAATGGCCGACTTTAGTAATTATTTTATTGATATTGTTTTTTCCTTGGAAGCTTTGGTTTTCAACGAATATTTTGGGCGGACAAATAAAGTCATTTTCGCTGGCAATCGTCATTGTTGGTATTGATTCTGGAACCCATTTGCAGGAATAATCCGGATAAAAATGTTCAATAGCATGATAATAAGCCGCATTATTAAAGGCAAAAAGAGCAATGAGTTTCTCTCCTTCCTTCAATTCATCGGCTGTAAA
Organism: Legionella qingyii; assembly: GCF_003990155.1. Lineage (NCBI taxonomy): Bacteria > Pseudomonadati > Pseudomonadota > Gammaproteobacteria > Legionellales > Legionellaceae > Legionella > Legionella qingyii. The sequence continues at coordinate 70,602 of NZ_RZGX01000007.1, read as the reverse complement.
GCAATAATATTTATAAGTCTTCCAAAATTCTTTATAGGTATCATTTGAGGGAGTCAAATGATATTGACTGGCAGCTGGAACCAAATCGGGTAACTGATGCAGCTGTTGCATGGTACTTACATGCTGGAAAAAACTGTTTTTGGTCGTGGTATTCATTAATACCAATCCTGTCAGATGGTGTTTTAGCTCGGGTACGTTTAACGCCAACATTCCTGAAAAACTATGGGTGACCAATACCGGTTTGGGAAAGGATTTTAATAAATCAATTAAACCGCCTTGCCAATATTGAATATCCAGTTCACCTTGAGTATTGGTGCCATCTTTGGGGAAGTCTAAAAGAAAAATAGACCCAGGCAAATGCAATTTGTTACATAAATCAGTGAGGTATTCCGATCCCAAGCCTGGACCTCCAGGTAAGAAGAGCCAGGAATAGCCCAAACCGTTCGTCAATTGCTTTATCCTATACCCGAATTTAGTGTAGTTCATGTATTGCATTACCTCTATTTATCAAGGTGTTATCATAACATATAGATTAGTTGAATTAATGTTGCATTAGCATTTATAGTGAGTTTAAGGAGTTCCATCAACTCGACAGAAGTACGGAGCCATCCATTAAAACAGGGAGTGTATTGTGAAAAAAACATCTCATATCGTTTTTTTATTTCTTTTTTTAATTTCGGCTCATGTACATGCAACTTATCTTAGATACAGTGGTAAATGTCAGTTTACTCTTACTCGCGACAGGTATGCCTATTGCTTGGAGAAAGAAATGGTTTTTTATGACAATAAATTTAGCCAGCTCTATAGTCATTTAACTCCCCATGAATCCCTCGCCGCATCAGAAGCACTGGCAACACAGGTTGTAGAACCCGATTGTGATGCTATAGCAAAGAAAATTGGTGCCGGTTTGGAATATCATATTGCGTTTCGAACCTGCATGATTTACATCACCAAAGAAAAAATTGCCTGCATTAAGAGATTTATCCCCTGCCAAATGTGTTGGGGGAGAAAGTGGGTTAACTCACTAAAAAAACCTTATTTATTCTTAGAGAACGTTTCGATTAATGTATCTGACCCTACTTGATTGATGAGCAAAAGGAAAAGCAATGAGAAAAATTGTGGCCCGGGTTTGGCTACGCTTCACCCAGGCAATTTACCCGCTACTTAATTTGCAGGTGCAGGTTTGGAAGAAGAGGCTGTACTTTCGGCACAAGTATCAGCAACACCATCAATTTCTGCATAATATTGTTTGTCCGTCATATCATTGGATTTTTTGAGCAAATCTACTAATTTGGGTTTAGCACAATCACAAAAAGTATTTATTAATTTTTTATCGTCATCAGTTTGTTTGGGGATGACCAGTGCCCATCGGTTCTGACAATAATCCGCTATATCACTATCTTTTGCTTTATCTAAGCCAACATCCTCTTCTATAGAGTCCATCGCATCATGAAGCAATGTTCTTGATATACAAAGCTGAGCTGCTTTTTGAATGGCGGCTTCATTATCTAATGCTTGTTTTGCTGCACAACCACAATATTTTTCACCAAAATTCTTAAAATCTACTTTGTCTTTTACTTCATCTGCTTTTTTCATCCAGGCATTTGTACAACGAGATTGAAAGTCTTCTGCAGTGTCAGCATAAGTTGATAAGGAACACAGCATTGCAAAAACGGAAATACCGATTCCTTTTAAAAAGAAACGATTCATAGTGAGACACTCCTTGTGATTGTAAATGGTATTATTTCCCTATTGAGAATAGCCAATGTCTTGTAGGTAATCTATATAATTTTTATAAATTTAGTTTTTTATCTTTTTTAGATAGAATTATTTTTTTAAATAAAAAGACAATAAGCATGATGCAAACGGAAGATAAACACTGGTCTCGAGTAGAGTACCTACACGAAAACGTAAAAAATCCCAATATTCACATAAAAGGTTCGCACAGTTACTACAGTGATGCCTGGACAGGTAGTTTTGAAGAAACGGTGGTGAGGTACCTCTATGGGGATGAATTCAGTTTAAGAAGTTGGCAGCCCCAATGGAATATTGATCAGCTCTACATAGGTGATTATGTTTGCATAGCCGCTGAGGTGATTATTATGTTGGGAGGAAATCATAATCACCGAGCCGATTGGTTTTGTCTGTATCCATTTGCAGACAATTATGTCCAGGCATACCAAGGCAGGGGTAATACAATTATTAAAGATGGAGTTTGGCTTGGTATGCGCTCGATGATTATGCCGGGTATTACTATTGGGGAAGGCGCAATTATTGCTGCCAATAGCGTGGTGACAAAAGATGTTGAACCGTACAGCGTTGTTGCGGGTAGTCCGGCTAAACTGGTAAAAAAACGATTTTCAGACGATGTGATTCAACGTCTTCTCAATCTAGATATCTACTCGTGGCCTGAAGAAAAATTTAATCACTTAAAACAGTATATTTGTAGCAATGATATAGCCACTCTGGAAGACCAAAGTCGCGGGTACGATGCGTTAGCCCAGAGGTAAGTGATAATTCGCTTGGAGAAAATAGGCACATTAAACTTGGGCTGGAGTATTCCAGCCCGTATTTAAGCTAATTATTCGAATTACAGATTGCTCTTATTGGATAAGCGCCTAAATTGTTAACCTGTGCTTGAGTGCCAGCTTCTGCCAAGACCGGAATTTGTTGCAGGTTGCTTAGCGTTGAGACTAAAAAATCTCCTTGTTTAAATGTAGTTCCATTGAATGTGCCTTTTCCATGAATTATCTGAATGGAAATTTGGCTTTTTGCGCTTGAAACGGCATGTACCTCACAGAGCATAAAGATTTTTTGATTATTGGTATTCGTTAAAATAGTTGATTGATGAGGGGCAAGATTGATTTCAATTGGGGAAGCAAAAACAGAGGCGCTCACTAAAAACAGGATGTTACATAAAACTTTATTCATAAATCGGTGCATAATCGTCCTTATTACTTACAGGACTTACGAAAAACCCCAATCTCTTTGTTAAAAAATGTTTTTACTTCGGTCATTTAGTCTATCTAAACTCCCTCATTAAAAACATTTTTTGCCCCGACCTTGAGATTTTTCGTAAGTCCTGACTTAATCGAAAATAAAGCTCTTGCCTAAATGGAATTGTTCCATTCATTGCTGCGGTATCTACAAATTGTGCTAGAGCTTTAATTAGTATCCAGAATATATCGTAATTTTGAATATGGGGAAATTAAAAACTTAAATGCTCTTTCCTCGAGTGTTTTTTGAAAAGTTGGTGGTTCAGACTCGATATTTTTGATGCATTCTGCTATCGATTCTGGCTCGGTCTTGTATGAATCAATTTTAAACCTGCAATTGCAGATTTTGTTTCCGTTGCAGCGCATCCAAAAAATCTCTAACAGTATGAACTTCCTTACTAACGAGTTCATCGGCTTTACCCGCTTTAATAAATGCCCTTAATTCTTTACCTAAATTACCGTTTCTTAAAACTGAACAATGATTGGGTTTATTGTACATCGGTCGAGCTTACTAGTCGATTTGAATTTTTATCGAGGAGCGTGAATTAATAAATCAAGAAGATTGAAAAGTTGAATATCTCATGTAAGAATTCGGTGTGAAAATTTTGGACTTAAATTGATAAAGGATGATCAAATGCTAAAAAAACTTCTTATCATTACTTCTTTTTTCTTATTATCCTGCTCAGCCTATAGTATGCCTGAAGAAGAAAAAGCCTATCTTGCCAATCAATGTCATGACGTGTCTCAAACAATCGAAGCGTTAAGCGTTGATCAAACAAACTCTTGTTCATCCATAATCCACGAATCTGCGAAGCTAGTTGATCGCAGTGGGCAGTTCATATTAAAAGAATATTGGTTTAACGCAAGAACGGATTTGCATCGCTCCTATAGATTGTTAACGGATACAACTAAAATGAATTGTAAATCAGCTACAGAACTTTCTAATGCACAAAGAGATATCGATGACATCTTAGAACAATTATATGGGCTAGAATGAGATCTTATTGAAAAGGGTATCTGTATATTATTTAATGTTTTTGATGGCTCGATTTTTAGCAAAGGAAAAGCAAATGAAAATTATTGTAGTCGGTGGAACTGGCATAATAGGAGAAGCAGTTTGTAAAGAGCTGGCACAGCGTCACACAGTAGTCATCGTAGGACATACACATGGCGATTTTCAAGTGGACATTAGAGATACCCATTCAATCGAGACGCTCTACCAATCAGTAGGCTCGTTCGATGCAGTTGTTTCGGTAACCGGGGAAGTGTACTTTGAAACATTAACGAATTTTACTGAAGAACAATATGCTGTCGGCCTGAATAGTAAATTGATGGGACAAATCAGACTGGTATTAGTTGGTCTTAAATACATCAATAAGAGCGGTTCATTTACTTTAACAAGCGGTATTTTAAGTCATGATCCAATTTTGATGGGCACATCTGGCTCTATGGTCAATGGTGCAATCAATTCTTTTGTTAAAAGTGCCGCGATTGAAATGCCACATCATCTTCGTATTAACGCAGTAAGTCCCACGGTCATCACGGAATCAATGAGTCGATATGCACCTTTTTTTCCTGGTTTTGAATCAGTGCCAGCAAGTCGCGTTGCGCTGGCTTTTTGCAAAAGTGTCGAAGGTGCGCAAACAGGGAGGGTTTATTCTGTAAAATAAAATTCAAGAACGTACCACATGATTGCTTTTGTGGGCCGAGAGGCTTAATTGATTGAGGAATAATTTTAAAATGCTGCTTAGAACATTTGGTTTCTTTTTATTTTCATATCTATTTACTGTAAAAATTTGGGCAGCTGTTCCTGCTGATTTTATGTTTCATGACAAGCCTATCGACGCTTTGTGTTTCTTTAATATGGAAGGAACTGTAATTGATCTGAATCAATGCGGGCTAGCAAAAGAAAAATATGTGATGAAAGGACAAAATTCCAAGCTCATTGCAAACGGTTATATAGGTTATGATTGGCAAGATCCCGAATTTTCAGACTCATCACAAGGCTACAGCTATTATAAATTCTTTAATGCTGGAGAGAGAACATATTGGCTTTACACTGTTAATAGTGGTGGCGGCACAGGACACTTTACTGCCATCCATCGAGTAAAGAGAAAAAATGCAGATATTTTGGATCTTGAAACTTTGGCTGGCGGCGATCGTTGTAATGGAGGCTTGCAAGACGTGTCAGAAGTCAATAATCACTTAATCTTTAGTCAAAATCTTACCGCCTATGATCTGGTTGCATTATCTAAAGGGGCTGATCCTAGTGTTAAAGCATATGATGATTTGGCCGCATGTGCCATTTGCTGTGTTGCTAAAGCATATTATAACGTGGACTCAAATGCACAGCTGAAATTGGATTATATTGATTTAGGGACTATTGCTGATACCAAAGAAATGCCTGATCAGGGGGCGCTCCAGTCATGCTTTAACCAATTATTCATTTCTTATGTCGCTGCAGGTAACACCAAGTTGAAACAAAATATGTTGGATGAATTTGCAGCAAAATTTAATCAAACTTGTAAAAAATCTGATTAAAAGCAAGAGAAAAAGTTTTTTAGGAAGATAGGATCTCTAATGAATTAGTTGAGCACTTTGCCCTTGGGATCCTTAACAATTTCCTTGCCATTAGGATTAATTTGTACTGATGAACCGTCTGCATTGGTAATAATCTTGGTTCCATCTGGTTTATAGACTACGGAGGAATGATCCACATTAGTGATAATTTTGGTGCCATCAGGATTTTTTTGTACCATAGACCCATCAGTATTAGTAATAATTTTGGTACCATCTTTTTTCTCTACCACGGAAGAATGGTCTGCATTGGTAATAATTTTGGTGCCGTCAGCCTTAATTTCTACTGAAGAACCGTCAGGATTTTTTATTACCTTAGCTTGATCTGCGAACGATGTTGCACTCAAGAGACCTAAAAACAAAAAAATTACCATCACTTTGAAAAGAAACCTGATTAATTCTGGAAAGTCCAAACGATGAGTGTTCATATGCTATCCATTTCTTGACTTAAAGTACTATTAAGTATAGCCATAAAACTCTGTTGGAGTATTTTGGGGACATGATGGTTTCAATTTAATCTAAACGGGGTGGTACATTAAAAGCGTATGACTTTTCAGCACTCTCTTTAATTCTTAATTTGAGCTATGCTTAGTTCAAATAGGTCAGTGCGCAATATTGAGGTCTAGAGTCATCCAGGGGGAATACCAAGAATGAGTTATTTTAATGCAAAGGACCCGGTATGTGAAACTCAAGGATGTCCGCAGCAAATTAGTGTAGCGTTGCTCCCGCGAGCGGTTGATCTGGGTGGATTTAAAGTGGATCGCATAATTCCCTCTAAGGAGAAAAAGACAGTAGGTCCCTTTGTCTTTTGGGATCAAGCAGGCCCCGAAGAACTGCTTCCGGGCAAGGGAATTGATATACTTCCACATCCACATATTGGTTTATCAACCATGACTTATCTATTTTCTGGGAAACTGGAACATCGGGATACACTTGGCAGTCATCGAATTATTATTCCTGGTGAAGTGAACATAATGACTGCTGGACGAGGGATTGCTCATTCAGAGCGTACACCACAAGAAGCTCGTTTTTATCCACATCATTTTTTTGGAATTCAATGCTGGCTAGCATTGGCTCTTCACAAAGAAGAAACCAATCCTTCATTTACGCATTATGATAAAAGTGCCATTCCTACATATAATGATGATAAAAATATGAGTTTGCGGGTTGTTACTGGGGAATGGATGGGATTGAAATCATCAGTTATCACTCCCAATGACGCACTTTTTGTGGAATGCAAACTAAAACCTGCTACTCAATTTAGCATTCCATCCACAGTAGAAGAGCGAGCAATTCATCTTTTAAGTGGCACGATAACTGTAGAAAATACTCAATATAACGCTACAAGAATGCTTATCCTTAAAACAGGAGTTGAAGTCAAAATAACCGCTACCTCTGATGTACATATGATTATCCTGGGTGGCGCGACACTTGAACAACGGCGATATCTTTGGTGGAATTTTGTAGCCAGTTCTAAAGAACGAATTGAGCAAGCAAAATTGGATTGGAAAGAAGGAAGATTTGGGAAAATACCTGGCGATGATAGAGAATCGATACCTTTGCCAGAATAAACAGTTTTTTGCAGTTCCAGTTATAGATACTTCATTAAAAAGGACCTTGAAAAATGAAAAAATCAGATCAGGAAACTCAATATCTCAAAGAAGGAATCATTAAAACCAAATTGACAGGTTATAATTTGCTGAATAATTCCAGATTAAATAAGGGGACTGCATTTACAGAAAAGGAACGGGATGACTTTTCTCTTCACGGTTTATTACCACCCCAAGTGAGTACTTTGCAAGAGCAGCAAAAACGTCGCTACGATGGATTGACTGAGTTGTCCACTTCATTAGAAAAATACAGTTTCCTACGCGGTCTCCAAGATAATAATGAAACACTTTTTTACTCGTTGATTATTAATAATATCGAGGAAATGCTGCCTATTGTTTATACTCCTGTGGTAGGAGAGGGATGTCAAAAGTTCAGCGAAATATTTCGCAAACCTCGAGGTCTTTTTCTTAGCTATCCAAACAAGAATTTGATTGAAAAAATTTTATCTCATCCACGTTATGATTTAATTAAGTGCATTGTTGTGAGTGATGGTGAGCGTATTCTGGGTCTTGGTGATCAAGGCGCCGGAGGTATGGGAATACCCATTGGTAAAATGGCACTTTATACGGCGTTGGCTGGCATTCCACCACAATATTGTTTGCCTATTTTACTGGACGTAGGAACGGACAATGAAGAACGATTGGCGGATCCTCTTTATGTTGGATGGCGACACAATCGTGTTCGTGGCGCAGAGTATGATGAATTTGTGGATACATTTGTATCTGCAGTGAAACGTCGTTGGCCGCATGTTCTTCTACAATGGGAAGATTTTGCTGGCGTGAATGCGGCACGATTATTGGCGCGTTATCGAGATCAATTATGTACGTTTAATGATGACATTCAGGGAACTGCAGCGATGGCAACAGGGACCTTACTTTCTGCTATTAATGTCACTGGAATTCCGCTGATAGAGCAAAAAATCGTTTTTGTTGGTTTTGGTGGCACGGGGCATGGAATTGCTCAATTAATACGTGGCGCCCTTAGAGATGCTGGATTAAGTGATCAGGAAGCCGGTGATCGCATCTATGCAGTGGATAGATATGGACTTCTTGTTGAGGGGGGGATGGGATTGACTGCAGATCAGGCCGCTTTTGCGCGCAAACGCTCTGAAGTGACTGGATGGCAGGTGACCAATTCTGAGGAAATCGGATTACTCGATGTGGTTCGCAATGTTAAACCCACGGCCCTTATTGGCGTTTCAGCACAACACGGTGCATTTACTGAAGAAGTAGTGCGTACTATGGCGAAGTATACAGATCGCCCTGTTATTTTCCCACTTTCCAATCCAACCTCTCATAGCGAGGCAGTGCCACAAGATCTGCTTAATTGGACGGAAGGTCGTGCTTTAATTGGGACAGGAAGTCCTTTTGAGCCAGTGAAGTACAATGGGAAAGAATTTCATATTGACCAAACAAATAATTCATACATTTTTCCCGGTTTAGCTTTAGGTATTATCTCCTCTAAGGCAAAACGAGTTTCCGATGGCATGATTAAGGCTGCCGCACTAGCTCTTGCCGAATGCTCTCCAGCGCGGGAACATAAATCAACTAATTTATTACCTCCGTTGGCAAATCTCCGCTCAATTAGTCTTGCTGTAGCAAAGGCGGTAGGGAGGCAGGCGATATTGGAAGGTCTTGCTGGAGTTAATGAAGCAGGATTTGAGGAGGAGCTTGCTGACAATGTATGGGAGCCAGTTTATAAACCCTACCAGCTTGCCGATTAAATAGTCCCTCCATGATGGTTTGGGTTAACCTAAATCATCATTGAATCACTTTCGCATGCGCTAAATTAAAAATTTCTATAAAAATCATTGTGTTAAATATTAATTCATATTTTTGCACTTATATGATAAAAATACTGTGGTATTATTTTCAAAATTGAAGAAATAGTTTCCTTGTTTGATACAAAATAGAGCAGGCTCCACTCAAGTTCATAGGGGATACATCATGATGAATTCCAAGTTGTCTTTGGATTTAAAAAGGAAATATTTTGAGGATCTATTTTCAAACAATCTCACCTATGAAATCTCCCATACGTACTTAATGGAATTATTGGATGTAGGCAAATTAAATGTATGGCAATGGGATTTGAGTACAAATGAAATAATTGATTTTGGTTATTCTGAGTCGTTATCCGTTTTAAAATTAGACAACAAAGTAGGCCATATTGATCATTTCATAAAACGGCTTCATCCGGAGGATCGCGAAAAAATAGCCAATGCATTAATTAATTCTTTAACCCATTTTGAGGATCATTACTCAGATTTTCGCATTCTATCTTCTAAAGGACATTATGAATGGGTATCGGCTCGTGGTCGTTATATTCGTGATGCAGAGAATAATCCAGTTAAAATGATTGGTACCTGGCATTTTATTACCGAACAAAAACAAAATCAGGAGTTGATTAAGCTGCAACAAACAACGCTTGATCGTATATCAAGATGTTATTTTTCAGGAGAAGCTGCCTCTTCATTATCTCATGAAATTTCTCAACCCTTATTAGCCCTGAACTCCTATCTTCTTGGTAGTATTTTGCGTTTACAGCAAGAGGATAAAGGCTCAAATGAGTTCATTGACGTACTCCAAAAAGCATTAGAACAAGTTGAACTAATAAGTACTCTTGTTAAGCGAATGAAACGGTTTGTTACCCATGGAGAATTACACTTTGAGCGAGTTAATTTGGCTTCATTGGCAAAACAGTCTGTTATCTTGTCAAAATTTTATTCGAGTTTTTCCGGAGTAGTTCAATATGAGTTTGATGAGCATTTGACCGAAGTTTATTTGGATCGCAATCAAATGCGACAGGTATTCTTAAACCTTATTAATAATGCCTTTGAAGCAATGTTCGATGCCCAAACCAAGAATCCTTCATTACTGATTAAGATAGCAAATCTTGATACGGACGTACTGGTTTCTATTATTGATAATGGACCTGGTGTGTCACAAGGTGTACTCGATAATCTATTTACTTCATGTTATAGCACCAAGGAGTATGGCTTGGGTCTTGGGTTAAGCATTTGTAAAAAAATTATAGAAGCTCATGGCGGGAGCATTAAGATAGAACAAAATATTGCTGGCAAGGGAACCGTAAGTTCTTTTAGATTGCCTAATCATATTTGGGAGTCACACCATGAATAAGACAATTTATATTGTTGACGATGATGAACATGTATTGCGTGCTTTGAAATGGCTTTTTGACTCAATGAGTTTTGAAGTAAATGTTTACTTAGATGCAACAAGTTTTTTAGAACAATATGATCCCAAACATATGGGATGTTTGATTACCGATGTGCGCATGCCTGATATGGATGGTCTAGAGCTCCTCGAAAAATTAAAAAGACAAAATAGCTTACTCAAAGTCATTATTATTACTGCTTATGGTGATATCCCCATGGCTGTAAGAGCAATAAAAGCAGGAGCAATTGATTTCATAACCAAGCCTATAAATGAGCAAGATTTGTTGAAATTAATTAAAAGATGCCTTGAGCACTATCCAAATCATGTCACCCGTGCAATGGATCAATATGAACTTTTAACAGAGAGCGAGTTGCGGGCTCTTGATCATATTTGGAATAAAAATTAATCCTATGCTTCTTTGTGGGGATATCAATAGCCCCTAGTATCCAAGCAACTCTCTGATTTTATTGATGTAATTTTTTAACGGAGTTTGCATTATAAAATCCTTAAGTGGCGTTTCAATTTCAAAATAGAGAATATTGGCTAAAAATCCATAGCAACAAGCATCCAGTGTATGTACTTTATTTCCAAATATATAATCTTTATCTCCTAAAATATTAAGTATCGCTCGCAGATCATCAATTCCCGATTGATAAATATCCTTAGTGGAATATCTACCAATCCCCTGGTAATGATATTTTTCAATATTATATTTTCTTACTTGTTCAAGAGAGGCATCTGATAATTCGGAAAGTTGTTTTAAGAATTCAGCTTTGAATAAAGGCCAACATTGTTCATCTTGCCAACGCGAATAGGACATAACCCAATATAAATGATTATCCAACATACGAGTAATTAAAAAATGGATGTTTTTTTGTTCCTCTGTTAAATCTTGATCTAAATTCACATATTTTTGTGAAAGGTATTGCAGAATATTATTACTATCTGTAATGGTTTGCTCGTCGTCAATTAGATAGGGTAGTTGTCCTCGTGGGGCATTTTGAGTGTTAATAATATGTTCATGCTGGTAATTGATTTGCGTTAATCTAAGAAAAGTTTCCACTTTTAGGCCAAAAGGATTGTTATCAGGTAGACCAAAGAGCTCTGGGTACGAATATAAAATTATCATTGAAAATCTCCTTAACTTAAGAAAGTAATTCAGGAACTTTGATTAATTTTTTGGGCATGATTATTCCTTTATCGTAGCGGTGTCACATTCCTCTTAACTATCCGAATCCATCGGTAGGAAAAGGTCCAAGTTTTTATATGTTCTCACAAACAGCTCAAATCAGCGAATAAAAATAATGACTCCTTATTTCCTTTGGTGAACGCATAAATGTGTTTAAATTGCGCTTTTTTAACAAAATAAATACTTATTACTGCATTTACTTATACCATTTAATATTTGGTTAATAAATAGCCAGTATTATATATGCTATTCCCTTATCGCTTGGGAAAAACAAATAAGCCCAGAAATTTAGGGGGAGGCGATATGACCGGTCCAGTTAAACTGAATCAAACGATACTAAATTTAATAGTACAATTAGGAGCAATCAATCCAACTCTCGTTACAGTATTTGCAAACAAAACAGATATTGATGTACAGACTATAATTGATTGGTTTGCACAAACTCGATTTATTAAGAGTGATGAGAATACCTTTTTTTTAGTCACTTCCTTACGGGCCTCCTTATTAAAAGAACTGAATAAGTCATTAAATCCAGGGACAAAGGAAGAAGAAACTACAAATACCCCAATCTCTGCAAAAGCTAAATATGCCTTACTTGCTCTTGCGGGAACTATTTATTTCGGCTGTGAGGGGTTTGATGGTATCACCGCATTCATGGGAATTTTTTCCTCTATTCCTACGATCGCAATTTTGGTGGGAGGCCTGGCATTTTCAATTGTTTCCATGATTGTATTTTGCAGTTTTGATTTAGTTGAAATTTCCAAGAATCTGGGGGTTAAATCTTCAGAAACGCCCCAGTTAATTGATGCGGCACTCGAAGAGTTCAAAGAAATAAAAGCGATTCGGGCACGCCTTACCCGCCTTGCTAAACAAGATAATAAAACACAAGAAGAGCTTGAAGAATATCGCAAGCTCGCACTTATGTTACTCCAAAGACATGTGGAGTTAAATAAAGTCCGTGGGGATCTAACTTTAGCCTCCGATAATCCATACTTGGCCACTGCGAAAAAGTTAACGGCAATTTTTGCAGGTTTTATCTTTTTCAGTGGGGGTTTTTTTGCCGGTCAAACTGTATCCTTGGCAATTGCCAGTTTATTCGTCGCTACAATGTCTGCAACAGCATGGCCTATTGTTGTTGCAGCTGTTGGTGTAGGTTTAGCAGCACTGGCTGTGTACTGGTATGTTGAGCGCCCGGGGATTGAAAATCTGATTAGCCGTTGGAAGGGACTGGATAAAGAAAAAATTGATGAATTATGCAAATCAACTGTTGTGAATAAAGAGACAGAAAAACTGGGCGAATTAATTCATGACATTAATACTCAGATAAATGCGCTTGAGGAGAAGGCAGCAGATAAAGCGCAAATTAATACAATGCAAGAAAAAATAGATCGTTTGGAACAAGAGAAGAAAGAGTTAAGTTCGAAACTAGCAGCAGCAGAAGAAAAAGTAACTCAAGTAAGTGAACAATTAAAGCTCAAAGAAACACAACCAATACAACAAACTCTCCCAGCTGGAGTTGGAAAGAATGTTGAGCCAATTGATGAACTACAAGTTAGTAATCCATTACATATTCATGGAAATGAAGGGGCGATGTCTGCTCATAGTCAACTCTCTTTGTTTGGTATGAAAAAATCAGCATCCACCGGAAATCTTATTGGCTTGATGCAAAAAGATATTTTAAGAGGAAATAGCGGCCTGTATTAATGCTTCTTAATACAGGCTTGCCCTGTTTATAGTGAAGAAGGAGTTAATGTAGCTTCGATGTCCAAAGAGATATCTTGTTCTAATGAACTTCCTTTTTTCTCTGAAGTAGCTAATAAACCATTCCTCATAAGCCCCTGTGTTACCATGTGCTTGGTCGCAGGTTGTTGCCAGACCGGTGCTGTAACCGGTATTTGTCCAAGAGCAATTGGTGGCTGGGGTATCGGCCTTCTTTCTGGATTAAGTTCATGTTCCTCTGCTTCCAGTAATTTAAGTTGCTCGGCGGTAGGCGTTTCGATTTGGCTTGTATAGATAAAAGGTAACATACGAAGTTTTAAAACCAACATAAATGCCTCGAATTTATTACTTAACTCACTATATCCATGTCGGGATGGAGCAGCAGATGTTGCCTGTAGTTGAGATGGTGATAAGATCTCTATGTGATTAAGATCGGTACGGTAATAAATTTTATTGTCGTCGCCTAACAAAAGTAAGGGCTGTGGTTGTCGGTATTCTTCATCAATATCAGGCATTTGTTCCAGGCCGCCATATTGTGTCTGTTGGGGCAATTTACTTCCGTTAAACACAAAGTTTAAATCTTGTAGTGAACATGCCATACCTGCCAAACAGGCTTGTTTATTAAAATAATTTTTTGCAACATCAAAATCATCATCACCACCTGCGGTAACCGGCGGCTCGCTTTTATCGGGTGATGGATCATAAATGCGTTTGGTGTAAACGGTTATTTTGTTTAATTCATCATGCAAACTGTTGACTAAAATACTTCCCCAAACCCCAAAGCGCTGTGGAAGCAGGGCACGTAAATCACCCACAAATGAAATATGACCAGCAGCAAAGTGGTCGGTATAATAGTGAAAACAGAAAAACTCCATACCCAATGCCAAAGCCTGATATCGATGGGCCAGATCCTGCAATTTGTCTCGATCCAAACCATGAGGAGTGTGTTTGAGAACCCTAAGAAGTGCATTGAATTCACTGTTCTTTGATTGATAATTTGTATGAGTAATATACTGTTTTAACTCATAATAAATGCGTGCATATTTGAGGGCTATAAGATGACCTATAGTGTAAACACGGACAGACCATGGGGTAAAATGTGATAAATTTCTATTCAAAATGTCACTGTAATTTTTTACCCGTAGAGCAAACATAAGTTGTTGCGCGTAGAAATTTAAAGTACTTGAAAATGGGATGTAATTACCATTATTTATAGTATAAATAGTATCAATATCACTTTGTTGTACGTTTTTATTTGCCAGCCTTTTATAAGAACTAATTAATTTTTGTTCCTCGCTCTCGGTAACTGGTTTTTTAATTAAATACTTCCCTAGCGTTTCACTGGTCCCTTTGCGATCAAAAGCTCTTCGATTAGCTTTAAACTCACCAATGCTTGGTAAATCAAGGGATACTTCTTTTCCACCAAAATAGTCGCCAGACATGGCGATAATGACGCCTGGAGATACGTTTAATCCAATGGGTTCAGGAAGCCCAATTTCATTAAACCCTTGGATCTGCAAATGCATGCTTCCTTGTACATCGAGCGTGATATATGGATTGCCTTGTAAGCTATCCCATTCTTGAAATCGTAATGCATCACCCAGTTCCGTGTGTTCATTTGTATTCATAAGCAAGCTCCATTTTTTATTTTTATTACGCTCAAAACAATGAACTTATTAGGCCAGTTACATTTCGACTATCCTGGTTAAAATGAGCAGTTATTGCGCGATGTAAAGAGGCCCCAATGCTATTCAAATATCAGTTTTAAAAAAAAGAAAGGTTAAAAAAATAAATATAGAAGTGGGATGCAATATTTTCAAATAGGATAATTTGCTTCTTGCTTTGTCTCATAGAGTTAGTATTTCGTATCTGTAATTAAAAATAATTCAGCCATGTCAATCGATAAATATTTGATTATTTTTATTTTCGATAATTTACAAATTTTCGAAAATAATTAATACTATCCGAAATTTTAAACTAAAGAACAATTTAAAATGTCGCAAATAAAAATAAAACAATCAAAGACGAGTACGGTATTAGAGAAATTGCGTCTAGATCTCGTGAGTGGCTATTTTGAGCCAGGCCAAAAATTGCAAATGGAACAATTAAAAGAGCGTTATGAAGTAGGATACAGTCCTTTACGTGAAGCGTTATCTCGCTTGGTAAGTCATGGCTTAGTCAGCTTTGAGGATTTATGTGGATTTTCTGTTCCTTATTTATCTTTAGCAGAATTATACGATCTTTATGCCGTCAGGTTTCAGATTGAAACACGTGCTCTGGAGTTATCCATAAAATATGGTGATGAATCTTGGGAGGCAGATATTATTGCCTGTTGGCATCGATATGCAAAATACCTTACCTCATCATCAAATAAACGATTAAATCCTATTGAATGGGATGCGCTACAAAAAGAATTTACCTTTACCCTTATCAAAGCCTGTCAATCTCCTTGGTTACTCAAAATCCAGGATATGTTGTATGACCATTCATCACGTTATCGCTTTTTATGCTTGGGGCACCATCATAACGATGAACAGGTATTAACGGAATTCAAACAAGAAAATGAGGAGTTAGTCGCCGCCGTATTAGCGAGGAATACTGAAAAAGCAATTCAGATTTCGCAAATTGGCTGGGATAACTCAATTCAAATTATGGCAGACAGTTTGAAGGATAAGGATATTTTGGAGTAACTCAATGACTGGACATAAAAAAAATTATTTGCTCATTCCCTCGGTACCTACACCTAATGGTCGTCTGCATTTAGGCCATATTGGCGGTCCATTTTTGAGTGCAGACATACTGGCAAGATACTTCCGACTTTGTGGGCATTGCGCGTGGATAATCTCAGGAACCGACAGTTATGAATCCTACGCAGCAGGAAAAGCGGAGGAGGAACATTTAAGCCCTGAGGTTACATGTCATCATTATCATGCCTTAATCGCACAGGATTTAGAACAAATGAATATTCAATGTGATGAATTTATTAATCCACTCGATAAGAAATGGAATGCATCCTATCAAGAATGGCATGAACAGATTGTTCAACAGTTATTAGATAACAACGCTACGACGCGCTTAAAAGAAAATATGCTTTGGGATGAAACAAATCAACGTTATCTCACAGGATACTGGCTTCAAGGGAATTGTCCTATATGCTATGAAAGAACAGCGAGTTATTTTTGTGAGAATTGTGGTGCCCATTTTCGACCAGAGGAAATAATTCATGAGGGCGGTTTAGAGCAAAAGGAGGTTGAAAATATTTTTTTACAGCTTCCAAGAGATGTTGATCTCATTTCCAAAGGAATTAATCAAAACATCCAAGCACTATTTCAAACTTATCAAGTGTTACAGAATCATCGATTCCGACTTACGACTCAGTGTGATTGGGGTTTAGCGGATAAGACTGATCCTAATCATTCAAGAACGTTGTTTAGTTATGGTTTTGTATTTGCCTATTTTTTGATGTTTGGGGAAATAGCGGCAAAAATCATGGGTATTAACAAAAATGCATTTGCTGTTGATTCTGATGTGATTACTATTTCCAGTTTTGGTATCGATAATGCATTACCCTTTTTAAGCAGTGCCTTGGGCATTAGTTCTGGATGCCCTCAATATAAATCATTTGATTATTACCTCATGAATTATTTTTATTATCTTGATGGCAGTAAATTTTCAACAAGCCGACAGCATATGATTGGAGTGGATGAGGCCATCAATCAAAAAGGACTTTCCAGTGATATTATTCGGCTGTACCTTGCTTCGATTGATGTACGAAATCAAACAGGAAATTTTGTTATGGATGATTTCATCCAATATTACAACAAAATTGTGGATTGGCTTGAACAGCGTGTTATTCAAGGTATACAAAATCTACCTGAGCGGGTCATTAATTCTTGCACTCAATCGTTGCAACATCAATTATTCGAACTGTTTACAACTCAGGAACATGTGTTACAACCCACTCAATTTTTACCCCATATAGGAGTTCAATCTCTAAATGACTGGATGGTTTTAAACCAAAGTATCGATCCTTGCACCGATGATTACTTCTGGTGGTTAAAAGGGTTTTCTATGGTGATTTATCCCTACATGCCAGAACTCGGTGAAACAATCTGGCATGCGCTGGGATATGAACAATTGCCTACGTACGCTGACTTTTTTGTTAAGCCAACTCAGTCATTACAGAAACAATTACAACTCACCCTAAAACCAATTACTCAGGAATTTGAGGCACAAGCAGAGGGAATCTGTTATGAACAAAATAAATCATGAAATTTCCGATTTACTTGGAGTCGGTGTTGGACCATTTAATTTAAGTTTAGCGGCGCTTTTGTCGTCAGTTGATGGGATTTCCAGTGTTTTTTTTGAACAAAATAAGGAAATGATTTGGCATCCTGGAATGTTATTTCCCAAAGCTGAAATTCAGGTTAGTTATTTAAATGATTTGGTTACGCTTGTTGATCCTACTAATCCTTATTCATTCATTGCGTATCTTGCAAAACACAAACGATTGTATCGTTTTATTAATGCGCAATTTAAACAGGTGTTACGAACTGAATTTAGCCATTATTTAAATTGGGTGAGTCGGTCATTACCTAATTTAGTGTTTAACGAAAAGGTTGAAGGCGTTTATTTTGATAAATCTCATTTTGTTATGCAAACAACGAAGAGAACAGTTAAGGGAAGGCATCTTATTTTGGGTAATGGCTTAACGGCAAAAGTTCCTGCTTGTGCCAAACGTTATTTAGGTAATAATGTATTACATAATAAGAATTTTTTACTTAATCCTATAAATTGGCAGGGAAAAAGAGTTGCTATTATTGGTGGCGGGCAAAGCGGTGCTGAAATTGTGCAACATATTTTATCTCATGGTGAGCAATTACCTGCTGAATTAAATTGGATTTCGAAGCGATATCAACTATTGCCGATGGATACTTCTCCATTTGTAAATGAGTTTTTCACTCCTAAATACGCCGAATATTTTTTTCATCTACCTGAAAAAGAAAAAGACTTTTTATTGCAGGAGCAACTCTTGGCCAGTGATGGTATTTCTTTGGATTTGTTACAAGCAATTTATCAAAAACTTTACAGCCTCGAATTTTTGGAAAGTAAAGCTAAGTTTTTTAAATTGTTCACTCGTCATGCATTAACAGATATGGAGATCGAGTCAGGCGCTTATCAGTTAATTTTGACCGAGCTTGGTACCATGGGAAAAAAAATAATTTCTGCGGACATTGTTATTCTATGCACAGGCTATCAGTGGGAATTTCCCTCTTATCTTTCCTCGATTGCAGATAAAATACCATTAAAGAATGGCGCATTTTGCATAAATCCGGATTTTTCCATTGTATGGGAGGGCCCCAAACAACATCGCATTTATGTCCAAAATGCAGCGCATCAGTCTTATGGGATCGCTGAGCCTAATTTAAGTGTTATGGCATGGCGAAGTGCAAAAATAATTAATAGCATTGCGCAAGCGCAAATCTATGATCTGAATCATGAGAGTACGGTCTTGGATTGGGAGCAGGAATTATTTCATGAGGAACAAAAATATGCCTCAATTGCCTGAATCTAATCTGTTTGTAAACCCCAGGTTGGTTTTTTCTAATCCCGAACATATTGCTCCCGGCGTTGTAGTAAACCCTATTGATTTTGCACAAAAAAAAGCATCCGCTCCTTTTCAAACAACTTATTTTGAAGTGATGCCTCAATGTGAAACGCCACTGGATTACCATCAAGAGCAAGAGGTTTGGATTGTATTAAATGGAAGTGGCATTTTGACTTATGAAGGAACTGTTCACTGCCTTAAAGCACATGATTTTTTTTACTTTGCGTCGTTAAAAAAGCATCAAATCCACAACCCTATGCAAATCCCGCTTCTTATTTGCTCTATTTATTGGTAAGGGATTATTGGGGGACGGCATTTGGGTAAGTGGTAAAAAAAATCCAATGGATGCGTTATAACTAATTGGGAATTTTAATGAAGAAATACAAGGTGCGATGGTTGCAGTCCATTGATGAAGAAAACTGGTTCGCAATGTGGCGTGAATATATGGAGTTTTATCAAGTATCTCTACCTCCAGAAGTAGTCAATAATACATTCGAAACATTACTTTCTGCAGATAAAAAAACAGGATGTATTATTGCCTGTGACTCCCAAAATATGGCAGTTGGGTTTCTTACTTTTATTATTCATTTAAGCACTTGGAGTATCGCCCCAGAATGTTATTTGCATGATTTATATGTAAAACCAGAACATCGAAAAGCTGGATTGGCTAGAATGCTCATCGAAGAGTTAAAACAAGTTAGCAAATTGCAGCATTGGCATAAAGTCTATTGGATCACCAAACCAGATAACCAGGTGGCTCGAACATTGTACGATAAAATTGGACGAGGCGAACCCTGGATCGTCTATGTTATGACAGATTAAGTTAGGACTTACGAAAAAAAACAATCTCTTCGTGATTAAATGTTTTTAATTCGGTCATTTAGTATATCTAAACTCCCCCATTTAAAACATTTTTTGCCTCGACCTAGGGGGGGCGTAAGTCCTGTAAGTTAATCCTCATTTTCCTCCCCACATCCTGGAGGAATTTTTAAATAGTTAAATAAGATATTTTTTGACGTTAAATTCTAATAGACTATTAGTTTCGATGAAAAATAGGGATATTTATGCGGGACTTCATCAAACCGGCACTTTTTAATGCACAGTTAGTAAGAAGTTTAGGATGTGCTACTTATCAAGGTGCTGAAATTGGAGAATGTTTTGCCATAGCAAATCAAATTGAGCCAGGTAATAAAGAAAGCTGGTATGACCGATGGACTGCCTTTGGTGATAGCAATTTCAGTATGGCTGAAACCTATCATAGTCAAGGGTTATACTATGATGCGAAAATGGCTTTTCTACGCGCATGCACTTATTATCGAACGGCGTTTTTTTTCCTGGAAGATGTACCTACTGATCCAAGGATTACACACGCATTACAATATAGCATTCGTGCTTTTCATAAAGCTCTTGAGTATTTTGAAACTCCGGTGGAAAAGGTAGAAATTCCCTTTGAAAATACGACATTGCCTGGATATCTTTACCTAAATCATACTCGGCCCAATCATCCGAAACCCATTTTAATAGACACGGGTGGGGGCGATGGCACTAAGGAAGAATTATATTTTAGTACGGCAGCTGAGGCGTTAAAGAGAGGTTTTCATTGCTTAAATTTTGAAGGTCCGGGCCAAGGTAGTATGCTGCGATTAAATAAAATACCCTTTATCCCAGATTGGGAGCGGGTAATTGAAAAAGTCGTCGATTTTATTATTAATCGCCCTGAAATCGATCCGAATAAGATTTTCTTAATTGGTCGAAGTTTTGGTGGTTATCTTGCTGCTCGAGCCGTAACAAAAGAACAACGAATTGCAGGCTGTATTGTTGATCCCGGTATATTTGATGCAAGTGGTAATCTCGAAGCCAAATTTAATTCCCTTAGGACTCAGTTCCCAGATCTGCAGGATGTTCCTTTAGAGCATGCTTTAACACACCTCCTGAAAACAGATGATCATTTACGCTTTATGCTGGAAAGTCGAACGTGGCGATTTGGTGCGAAAACCGTTGAAGAAATGCTCAATAGAACTCGTGCTTACACTTTGAATGGATTGGTCGAGCGCATTAAGTGCCCCATGCTGGTTTGTGATAATACCTTAGAATACATTACATTAGGCCAAGCAAAAAAATTATATGACCAGTTGCAATGCAAAAAACAATATATTCTTTTTCATGATGAAGACGGTACTGGTGGTCATTGTGAACCGCTTGCGCCAAGATTATTTAGTGCAAAAATCTATGCATGGCTAAATACACTATAAATTTTTTTCCGCGTTTACAATGAAATGCATTATCTAATAGACAACGCATAGGATGGGAATAAATGGATTTGCAATCGTTAGTTACTTTGGATAACCAAGCAATATTTGCCAAATTAAATAGTTCTTTTGCTGGATTAACCCACTCGGAAGTTCAAAAAAGGCAAACTTTATATGGATTTAATGAAATTACACAAAGTCCTTATCGACTTCTTATTATGGAAGCAATTTCACATTCGACTAATCCACTTGTCGCCATATTATTGATTGCCGCAGTAGTTTCCGCGTTTACTGGAAATGTTGTGAGTTCTGTTATTATTATCATTATGGTGATTATGAGTATTGGCCTGGATTATTTTCAAAGTCATCGCTCTTTAGTCGCGGTTAAAAAATTACAGAAGAATATTGCTTCCACTGCAAATGTTTTACGAGATGGCCAATGGAATGAAATTCCATGCCGCGAGTTAGTTCCTGGTGATATTGTCAAGCTCATAGCCGGTGATTTAATCCCTGCAGATGCGCTGTTGCTAAAAGCAAAAGACTTACATGTACAGCAAGCCGCGCTTACGGGTGAATCTTTGCCGGTTGAAAAAGAAGCCACCCAGGAACCTATGGTAGCTCAAAACATTGAAGAAGCAAAAAATGTAGTTTTTTCAGGCTCCTCAGTAGTGAGTGGTACTGCCACCGCAATTGTTGTTGCAACCGGTCAGAACACTCAGTTTGGTTACATCGTCAAAACCCTTTCCAAAGCCGCTCCGCATACTGAATTTGAAAAAGGCATTGTCCGCTTTGGATTGTTCATTATGAAAGTGGTCTTTTTTCTCGTTCTGTTTGTATTTGCAGTCAATATTTATTTAAAACGATCTTTGCTCGAATCGTTGCTATTTGCGGTCGCTTTAGCTGTGGGACTGACCCCGGAATTATTACCGATGATAACGACGGTAACGCTTGCTGCCGGCGCAGTCCATATGGCAAAGAAAAAAGTGATAGTCAAAAACCTATCTGCAATTCAGAATTTTGGCAGCATCGATATTCTGTGTAGTGATAAGACTGGTACTTTAACCAGTGGTGAAATGATCTTGGAACAACATATAGATCCATTAGGAAATAAATCAGAAAATGTAATGTTATTGGCTTATTTAAATAGCCTGTTTGGCACGGAAATTCCTAATCCATTTAATGCTGCGGTATTAAATAAAGTAAATATTAATCCTCTAGATGCAGCAATCCTAAAACATGATCATCCCGATGTGCAAACCTATCACAAAATCGACGAGATTCCTTTTGATTTTGAACGTCGTCGTTCCAGCGTTGTTGTTGACAAAAGCAATTCGCATATTCTCATTACCAAAGGCGCTCCTGAGTTTGTGATCCGTGATTGCACTTATTATGATTTGGCTGGAGAAATCCATCCATTAGATGAGGTGGCACGCAAAAAAATTGAATCTGTTTTTTTATCATTAAGTGAGCAAGGATATCGTACATTGGCCGTGGCGTACCGAACAATTGAGATCAAATCTTCATACCATGCTCCAGATGAGCAAAATATGGTCGTGGCTGGATTTCTTGCCTTTTTTGATCCTGCACTCAAGGAAACTCCGGCAATCATTAAGAAGTTGTCCCGGGAAGGGGTCAAGATAAAAATTTTGACCGGTGATAATGATCGTGTCACACGGCATATTTGCCAGCAAGTAGGCCTTGATGCAAGCCGCATGCTTCTGGGGGAAGAATTAAATCATATTACGGATGCGGCATTGGGTGACATCGCGGAAAAGGTCGATGTGTTTGCCCGCATTTCACCAATGCAAAAGCAGCGTATTATTAGCGTTCTTCGCGCGCGTGGGCATGTAGTGGGCTATATTGGTGATGGAATTAATGATGTTCCTTCTTTGCATACCGCAGATGTAGGAATTTCAGTTGCGGGAGCCGTGGATGTAGCTCGCGAAGCAGCGGATATTATCTTATTAAAACGTCATTTAAGCGTGTTGTTGGCTGGAATTCTTGAAGGGCGAAAGTCGTTCGGAAACGTCATGAAATATTTAATGATGGGAACCAGTTCCAATTTTGGGAATATGCTAAGCATGGCGGGTGCTATTCTCCTTTTACCGTTTTTACCGATGTTACCAACACAAATTCTTTTAAATAATCTTCTTTACGACACATCACAAATTGTAATTCCAACCGATAATGTAGATCCCAGTTTTGCACGCAAACCAAAGCATTGGGATATCGCGATTATTCGTAAGTTTATGTTTTATATTGGTCCTATAAGTTCTATTTTTGATTTTATTACTTTTTTTGTAATGCTGAAGGTTTTTGCAGCAACAGAAGCATTATTTCAAACCGGTTGGTTTGTAGAATCTTTAGCTACACAAACATTAGTCGTATTTGTAATTCGCTCGGTAAAAAGTCCATGGCAAAGCAGACCCAGTAATCCCTTAATCATTATGGTCTTATCTATAGTTTCGCTTGCTGCAGTATTGCCTTTTACACCGCTTGCAAAATTTTGGGGATTTGTCCCTTTACCGGCCACTTATTTCCTTTTTCTGATTGCTGCGACAATTGCTTATCTTTTCTTGGTAGAAATTATTAAAAAGAAATTAATGTGGAAATGGATAGAAGGAAAATAAGCGACCTAATTTGCTGAAAAATTAAACTATTTATGAAATTGGAATGTAAATTATAAGGTATTGCCATCGCATCTTATATACATGGGCTTGTTTTTTTGCTCATATTAAAAAAATACTTTAAATTAAAAGAATCTTATTTTTTCGACATCCAATTTTGATGTTTCATGGATAGATAATTATTTCATAAAAACAAGGAGTTAAGTTTTGAAAATAAAATCGATTGTAATTTTATTGACGGGAATTCTGGCAAAAAGTTCTTTGGCTGGAACTATGGGAGCTATTGAGCCCTCTTCATTCCCTTGGGTTGGGGCTCTCAGTATCGGCCCTGTTTGGGAAGATGGTGGTAAAAGTCAAAGCATTTTCCTAACTCCCGATATTGAAAAGACCTATGCTGCGGATAAATCAACGGATGCACTTGCAAATTTTGAGGTATTTTTAGGTTTGCACCGTTTATTTAATCCTACGATTCAGGGGCAATTAGGGGTGGCGGTTGCTGCAACTACCAATGCTAGTCTTTCCGGAGATATTTGGGATGATGCGGATCCAGAATTCGATAATTTTACCTACAGTTACAAAATTCAGCATACCCATGTTGCCTTAAAAGGGAAGTTATTGGCTGATATGGGATTCGTAGTGATGCCTTGGGTGAGCGGGAGTATTGGTGTAGGTTTTAATGAGGCGCGTTCTTTTCAAAATACTCCGAAGATTTTTGAAGCCTTACCTAATCCTAATTTTGCCTCACATACTCAAACTGCTTTTACCTATACTGTGGGCGCAGGAATACAAAAAGCATTGAATCAAAACTGGCAAGTAGGTGCAGGCTATGAGTTTTCTGACTGGGGTAAGAGTCGCCTTGGAAGGGCAGAAGGTCAAACCCAGAACTCAGGTATAACACTTAACCATTTATACACAAATGGCCTAATGTTTAATTTAACCTATACAGCGTAAGGATTACTGTATGATAAAGAATTTACCCGGTTTTTGTTTTTTTCTAGGATTAAGCTGCATGTCCTCTGTACAGGCGGGGCAGCCTCTGTGGACGATGACTTTAGAGGCTGGCAATAACAAACAGGCTCTTCCTGAAAATGTTACAGCGACGATTACTTATACGGTACAAAACCAATCAAGAAAATCGAAAATTTTAGCGCTACAACCCACACCAGGTCTTGTCCAGACTAACTCGTGTCGTCTGGCACCTAAAGGGGCTAAGGGAGATAGCTGTTCGGCCACATTTAAAATTATTGGACGCATGCTCCCGATTGCTGGTTTACATCATGGTCCAGTGCTATGCCAGGCAAATCCAGATGGAGGTGCTAATCCAAATCAGTGTTATCAACCTGATAAGAACAATATTTTGTCGATTACCAAAACGAAAGAATAGCGGATTGGAATAACTGGGGACAAAATATTCAAAATAGTCAGCACAATATCAACTCAGGTATTACTGTAGATAATGTGAAAAAAATCGTGGAATTATGCAAGATTGATTATACACAGGGTCTTGTACCTACTCCATCAAATACATCAAACTTTTCGAACAGTGCCAAACCAGTCATTGTAAATGACACTATATATTGGACTGGTTTTGCTGGAGTAATAGGAGCTCATCAAATTCAGCGAGATGAGTATGGTAACTTTATAGGATGTAATCAACTTTGGGTACAAAACGTAAGTACTTTAGTCGGTCTCGTTCTTCCTTTTGGGTATCTACCTTCAGTTCGTTCTTCACCAGCTTATTATGAGCGTGGTAATGGTCAGGGTACACTGCTATATACTGCTATTGATAGCATTTTTTCATTACCACCCAGTTTATGGTTTATAACCCCTCCCTTTGCAATCGCTCTTGATGCAAAAACTGGCGAAAAATTGTGGCAAATAGACTTGGTTGACCCAAGCGAGGTGGCTGTGGGAATGGATGCGGTTACACCAAGTACAACAGCAAGTCCTCGCATCTATAAAAATACAGCTTATCTTGGTTTTTCAAGTTTAAATAATGCTTTTGGTAACCTTCCGATGACTTTTAGAGGCCATATGATCGCCCTGGATTTAGGGGGGCAAGGTTTATCTCCAGATATGCCTTCAATCAAGTGGACTCAATACACTATTCCACCACGTCCGGCTAACTATCAACCTGGTACTTGGTTTGCGGGAGGTGGTGTTTGGGCTAGTGCCCCTTCTATTATTCCAGAGCTTGGTCTGGTTATTTATGGTTCGGGACAACTTTATAATTATCCAGATTTTGCTAGTGCATGTATGCAAAGACCGCAGTCGATTACCACGGCTACATTTAGTACTACGCAAAAGGGGCAAACAGGAAAAGGGGCTGCTGAATGTTTGAAAGAAGCAGAAGCTCGATTAAAGCAATTAGGAATTACACAACCACTTGCAACGAACTCTATAATTGCTTTGAACATGAAGGATGGTAGTTATGCTTGGCATGTGCCAACACAGGGGCTTGATAATTGGCAAGGTGCTTGTGGACTTAATATCGATCAACCTTGCAATGTTCCAGTTCCTGGTCCTGACTGGGATATTAGCGGTAGCTCTCCAATTGTGGCTGATCTCAAATCATTAGGTAAAGTGGTTATTTCCCATAATAAGGGAGGGGCGCTTTTTTGGATTAAGGCAGAGACTGGAAAGGTTATTAGAAAAGCTGATGTATGTGTAGGAAGCGCTATAGGGGGAACTCACTGGGGATTAAGTTACGATCCAAAAAATGAAACGATCTACGTCGCTTGTTCAGCAGGTGGAATTGTGCCTAACTTTGGAGGGATTGTAAATTATTTATCCATATTGGCGAATGGTCGGAAAACGTGTATGTCCGGTTATCTTAATGCGATTGACGCGAATACCGGGCAACTAAAATGGCAGACTCTACCTGCACGATCAGAGATCGTTGATGTCAATTCCTCTGGATGTCCCGATCAGCTTTATCCGGTCGATGAACGTTTTAAATATGGCTTAAATTTTGACATCGTAATAAAAAATAATCAGTTTAATGTACCAGTCAACGTAATGCCTAACAGCAGCAAAATTCCTTTAGCACATCAACAAAAAGCAAGAAGTAATGGTATACCTGCTAATGCGAATGACATTGTTTATTGGCCTGTCTATTATGGAACAGTGTATGCGCTAGATGCCAAAACAGGTGCCTATTTAAAGGAAATGAACTGTGATGAGGGTGCTTTGTATGTAGGACCATCTGTTGCCAAAGGTCTAGTTATGCTTGGTTGCGGTTATGGTAATTTTAATTCTGCTGATGTTGGTAAATCCATCATGGTTTATGGTTTGCCTAACATTATAACGAATCAGACCAAAAGTGCTGGATAGATCATAATTAATCTTCGATCAAGATTTGAATGCGTTATCACTATTCAAATCTTGATCCATCCTGAACAATTAAATAATTGTCATCAACAGAAGCATTTTTAGTACGGATTTAATGAAATAAATGCCTCGTGACTGTTTCTTTAATAAAAAAATAGATGAAGCCAAGATAAAAAAATAATCCCAGTATATCCTACAACAAGAACAAGCCATCTCGCTCTGCTAATCCCAGACTAAAAATAATAAGTAGTGTCGCAACGATAAATTACTTAACGGGATAGGCAAACCCGCATTAAGAGGATAGATTAGCCCAAAGGATTAGGAAATTTTTGTAGATAGAGCATTCCTAATTGGTATGAAGCATAATCTGTAATATGGCCTACATCACGATATATTGGAACGCCATTGATGTCTGCTTTGCAAATATTGTTTTCGCATTGTACTTCTTTAGGATCAATTATAATTAATTGCGGGTATTTATTTTTCATTTTATCAAATAACTGATGAAACCATGGAGCCTCATAAAAGGTAAAATCACATTCATGTGGCGCGTAGGATCTCCTTAATTTTATATGTTTAAAAACGCAATCATGAAAATTATTTTGCATTAAAGCGGTTGCGTGTATTAATACAGGTTTTGCTCCCGAACTGGTAATGATTGATAGTGCTTTATCCAAAGCTTCTTCCAATCGCTTTTTGGTCAAGATTAAAGAGCGTTGATCATCCAAATTATTTATGATGTTTTCTGACAAATAATCGGCCCATAATTGCCCAATGATGACATAATCATAATGATTACTTTGAATCATTTGATAATATTTTTGGGTTAGTTCATGGCAGAGTGTATAAACTTGATTTTTAAAGTGCCACCAGTCATAAAGATAAATATCAGGTAAGGTTAAGCAGGATGATACGGTTTGCATTAAAATGGAGACATTTGCTGCTTGCCCTAATACATCCGCAAAACCCCAATAATGATTTGAAAATGAATCTCCGATCATTAATGCGCGTTTACTATCTGATTTCTTTGCACCGGCGAGACATTGCATATTGATTTCATGCAGATGATCGGTAACACACAAATCCCTTAGAGGGTTGTTGTATTGGTCTAATTGTTGATATACGGTTAATAGCTCGCCATCAAATCGTTGAGGATACCCATGATTTTTTTTTATCATATAGTCAGTCAGGTGAAAAACAAGCATGGGAGCTAATAACAGAAGTGCCAAGGTATAACGAAATGGCATTTTCTTCCAGCGTTTTGATGGTTTTTCAATAAAACGCCAAGAGAGATAGGCTAAAACAAAAGTAAGCCCAAAAGCAGCAAATAAAATGATGGGGGTTTCTTCAATGTTTTGATATCGTAACACTGAGAAAATAACCCAATGCCAAATATAAAGCGAGTAAGACAACAGACCTATGAACACTAATGGTTTGCTGGAAAGTAATTGGCTTAAGATGTTTTTAGGGGAGCAGGTTCCTATGGCAATAAGGAATCCTGTTACACTGCAAACTGCTAATGCATCCACATCAGGGTAACCTGTTAACACGGGATTAAGTCTAGCGATATAGAGCAAGAATATTAATGCCATACCCCCCATAATACTTAAAAGATATTCATTGACTGAACGCTTCTTCATTGGGATGAATGCAACACAAGATCCCATTAAAAACTCAAAGATTCTGCTGGAGAGTAAGTAATACGTATGTGCAGGTAGCGTTCTGGCATTGTATAGGGAACCGAGTATAGCAATAAAGGTCAATCCAATTAGAATGGGAATCAAATACCTCTTAGGCGAGAAACGATGTAAAAAATAGATAAAGACTGGTAAAAGTAAATAGCATTGCCATTCTATTGAAAGAGACCATGTATGAAGTAAAGGAAGTTGATGTGTATCCGGGGAAAAATAACCGGTTGTCGTCCTGTTAAAGAATAAATTGGACAAAAACAAAGAAGTTTTGCGAGCGCTCTTGCTGTATTGCATTAAATCATCAGGTAAAAAAAACAATAAAGTTAAAGCGGTTGTCAAAAGGAGCAAACAAATAAATACAGGTTGTAAGCGCCAGAGCCTTCGATTGTAAAAATCTAAAAAAGAGAAGGAATGATTTTGGAGTGATTTATGGATGCTCCGAGTAATGAGATAGCCAGAGATAACAAAAAATACATCGACACCTATAAATCCTGAAGGAAAAAAAGAGAGTCTTGCGTGATAAATTAAGACCAGTATAATTGCAATGGCTCTAAGCCCATCAATATCGGGACGGTATTTCATGCACGTTCAAAGATAAAATATTAATGCTATCACCTTGGTTACACTTTATCTATAACCCATTGTTGGTGGGGGATTAGACTCACTGTGAATAAATTCATTTAGTTGATTCGCTATTTTTTCCTTATTGATGTATGCAGCGTCATAAGTTGCGATCAGTGGGTAGGGGGGCTTGTCTTTAAACCGTAAAGCCAGACGATAAACAATTGAGCCTTTAGAACTTTGCATTTCTTCAAGAATCACTTTATCAACGTCAGTTAAGGGAAATTTAATTTCTTCAATTTGACCCCAGAGCCCCTTGTGTCTAATTGTGACTGTTTGTAGTGTTTTATCAAATATAATGATCGCATCCTTAATTGACAGCAACAACAAACCGACTATAAAGAAAATAGCATCAAGGAAAATAAAAAGCCTATTGGCTGGATAGGGGATGTTAAAACTTTTCTCTAAGCTTGTTTTTATGTAGGTATTGATTGCATTGGCAGCAATTTTCTTACCGTGTTGGCCACTGGAGCTGCCCGCAGAAAGGTTAATAGAACCATGATCGGTATATAAATACAATGAAAAAAGAGTTCCACCTTTACTAACATGGCTAGATTCTACACGGGCCTCTCGTAATTGACCTAAAATCATCGTGCTGTGGTAAAAATTATAAATAGAGCTCTTTAGGATGCACTCATTTGCCTGATTGTATTGTTTTTGCTTACATACAATTTGATATTGCATCATAAGGAGTAAAAATCCAAAAATACATCCTAAGACTAATAAGAATCCAAAAAAACGGATTAAACGCTGCTTAATTTCTAATTGCTGTTTCTCAGTACTGATCCTGATGAGTTTCATAATCGGTTCAGCCAGCGCGATTGATTTAATAATTATTCTAGCAGTAAATAAACGCTTTTATGTTGGTGATTCAATAATTGAATATCTTAGAAGTGTTTATAATGACTCTGTGTAACGAGTTTTTAAGTCTATAGTGCTCAATTTTGTTTTGGCAATACTATTATAGTATATAGTACCAGTTCTTTTGATGAAGGATACTTAAGGATGCTTCATTTAATGAATAATGAATCAATTTCTCCTGAGGAAATGATGCACACGTTACGAGTATTTTTTGCAATTCTCCTTCCGAAGGAAACTCAGGTTCGTCTATCCAAGAGTTTAAAGACGTTACAACACATCATGCCTTCGGAATATATTCGTTGGGTCCATATAGAAAAAATGCATATCACACTACAATTTTTCGGAAACTTACCGCAAGATCAGTTGATGACTGTGACTGAAAGTGTAGGCACTGCAATAAAAAATGCACCTGCATTTCAACTTGAATTCGGTCCTATGGAATGGTTTCCCACCTTGCGTCATCCTAAGATTCTTTCATTATCTGTTCAACCCCAAGCTACTTTGGCAACGCTGGCCGATACAATCGGTAGAGCGCTAATTGCTCTAAATATTCCGATTGAAACACGCCCATTTCGCGGACATTTGACTATGGGCAGATTGATTCGGCGAGGAATGCGCTATGAGTTGTTGGAGGTAATAAAAAAAACAACTATCCCTGCAATCACAGTTAATAAGATCCATCTTATAGAAAGTAGATCAGAAAAGGGGGTGCAAAATTACTATCCATTAGCAGAGTTCAAATTAGCCTCACCGTAGCCATGCATAACATGGGCGGAGTTCTTATGCAGTACCCATCCCATCCATGAATACAATGTTACAATTACCCATAGACACGCAACAAATACTCCATGACCGCACGTAATCCCATCACTTCGCCACCTTCGGGTTTTCCGGGGGTACTTTGCTCGCTCCATGCCATGATGTCAAAATGCACCCAAGGAGTTGTCTTGGTAATGTACCGCTGGAGAAATAATGCCGCGATAATAGCTCCAGCATAAGGATAGTCACTGCAATTTGTCATATCCGCAAGAGATGAGCACAGAAATTTTTCATAAGCCACAAATAAAGGCAAACGCCATATGGGATCGGCTGCTTTATAGGATGCATCAATTATTCCTGCGGCTAAAGATTCATTATTGGTAAAAAATGCTGACATTTCAGTTCCTACAGAAACGCGAGCTGAGGAGGATAGGGTAGCGAAGTCAATCAATAGTTCGGGCTCCTCTTCACAAGCCTTTACCAAAACATCGGCTAAAATCAAACGTCCTTCGGCATCTGTATTATCGATTTCTACCGTTAAATCATTACGCATAATTAAAACATCGCCAGGTCTAATAGCATTAGGACCAATAGCATTTTCCACCACGGGAATAAGTAAATGTAAGCGAATAGGTAAGTTTCTTTTCATAATCCAGTGAGCAAGGCCTATCACATGTGCTGCACCGCCCATGTCTTTTTTCATTATTCGCATCCCGTATGGGGATTTAAGATTCAATCCTCCTGTATCGAAACAAACGCCTTTGCCTATTAGGGTGATACGAGGATTTTTTTCATCCCCCCAGATTAAGGAAAGCAGACGTGGTTGTGATTGGGCGGCACGGCCAACTGCATGAATGGCAGGAAAATTGGCCTCTAACAGTTCATCGCCAATCCATTGTTCGAATTGTGCGCTATGTTCTGCAGCTAATACCTCAACCGTATTTGCCATTTCTTTAGGTCCCATGTCACTCGCAGGTTGATTGATTAGATCACGTACTAAAAAGTGAGTTTGGGTTAAATCGATTAGATCAGAGAGCATTTGTGGCTCAACAACTAAGACTCGAGGAGATGCAGAGTTTTTTTTGTATTGTTCAAAACGATATTGTGCTAATGCCCAATATAAGGCTGCTTCCTGAGAGCAAGCCTCTTGTAGTTGGTAATGGTTTGCTGGTAATAATAAAGCGGCATGAGCCATCGCTGATATCTGATTTTCATTTCCCGTCCCAATATAGACTTTCTCTAATAAGCCATCGGAATTATGAAACAAGCAATATTCGCCGATTGTTCCATTAAATTGAGTTTGGACAAAATAATTACGCTCTACAGTGGTTAACGTCGCATTTTGATTCTGTAATTGTCTTGGCGATAATAAATAAAGCGGAATAGAGTTGACACGATTTATTGTAAAAAAATGTTCAGCGTGCATATCATGTTCTCTGGTAAATAGTGAACTGATCTTAAGGTTGATAATTAATTATCAATTCTGATTTGAAATTTGTCAAAAAGAGATGAATCACTCCTATTCAGTTCATGCAAAAAAGTGATATCACTAAAGTCAGACTCGGATTAGAATGAGTCATTTTAATCTGGAGGCAGCGCAGCGACACCCGGGTTCCACTCTTGGCACCCAGGCTTTGTACTATTCAAAAGCAAGGTTTTATTGTTTAAATCTTTGGTATAGTCCAACTAACTCCGCTTCACCGATAACATGTCCCGTCATGGCATTCAAAAGCAAATCTCGCGTTGTGCCATCTCCCAAACTTAATACTGTATCTAAAGCATATAATTTAAAATGATAGCTATGAGCAACTCCAAAAGGAGGGCAAGGGCCTCGATATCCTAAGCCACCCCAACTGTTTTTTGCATTGGCAGCTCCTGAAGGAACTGGGCTTCCAGCTTCTAATTCTATTACGGTGGGAGGTATATTAAACATAATCCAATGTGTCCAGACGCCTTCAGGAGAATCAGGATCATCTACAATCAGTGCCAACGATTGAGTTTGGGGGGGGATATCGCTCCAAGCTAAAGGAGGAGATTGATCGGCTCCTGTACACGTATATTGGTTTGGAATTAGCGAATTCATTTTAAAGAGAGGGCTTGTTATGGTGAGTGAATAGACAACGCCATTGTATTGAAATAGAGACAGCATTAAGAACAAAAGTAGAGAATATTTTTTCATTATATTTTTACTCCGACTTATCTTATTTAATAAAACAGATAATAAAGTATGGCACTGAAATCATATAGATAAGAAAGAACAAATGATATTTCAGTATTTTTTTATCTGCAAT
Source organism: Legionella qingyii (assembly GCF_003990155.1). Classification (NCBI taxonomy): domain Bacteria; kingdom Pseudomonadati; phylum Pseudomonadota; class Gammaproteobacteria; order Legionellales; family Legionellaceae; genus Legionella; species Legionella qingyii. The sequence goes on along the minus strand of NZ_RZGX01000007.1, from coordinate 37,297 downwards.
TGGGATAACTCCCAAGATAAAAATAGGGATATAAAATGGCCAATGAATGTGTTATTGACTTAATCGTGGCAAAAAAGGAAAAATCGTTTATTGTTTTTGAAGACGAGCATTTTATCGCCTTTCTGGACTCTCGGCCTCTTTTTCCCGGCCATACATTGTTAGCTCCTAAAATGCATATTAAAACATTGTATGAAGTACCTGATTCTATGGTCTCTCCTCTTTTTTTACTCACGCAAAGATTGGGGGCCGCTGTTGAAAAAGCGATGGGCGCTGTGGGAAGCTTCATTGCAATAAATAATACAATTAGTCAAAGTATCCCCCATCTGCATATACACATTGTTCCTAGAAATAAACATGATGGGCTTAAAGGTTTTTTCTGGCCGCGAACTCATTATAAGGATGAAGTGCAGATGTATGAAGTGCAAGAAAAAATTAGACAGCAGTTAGACAAACAGACAATCTAAATAGCCTTTTATTTTTTGGGGCTAGACTGCAAAACTTGAATATTGTCTGGAGTCAACATGAGTTGATGATTTTCCATTCTCTTTAAAAGGTCAATAGTATATTATTGATTTTAATCCCAAAACTGATGCAGTTCTGAGTTTCAATAATATTAGGGATAATCATGTATTTTCTCTCATTTATAATACTAGGATGGGTTACAATGACTTCTAATTTATCAGCAGCTGATACACCGCATCATGACAGTGCGTATGATTATTCATTTCATACATTACGAGGACATGAATCCCTACCCTTATCTTCCTTTAAAGGAAAGGTGTTAATTGTAGTGAATACGGCGTCAAAATGTGGTTTTACTCCGCAATACGCACACTTAGAGAAACTTTATGAAACCTATAAAGATAAGGGCTTAGTTATACTCGGAGTCCCTTCAAACGATTTTGGTGGTCAAGAACCAGGCGCTGAGCAAGAAATTGCACGTTTTTGCCAGGTTAATTATGGTGTCACTTTTCCGATGGCTGCTAAAGAAGTGGTTTCAGGAAAAAATGCACATCCTTTTTATCTGTGGGCTAGACAGAAATTAGGGTTTGGCACGGCACCAAAATGGAATTTTCATAAATATCTTATCAATCGTCACGGTGAGCTTATTGACTATTTCTATTCAACTACTTCTCCAGAAGCAGGAAGATTCATCAAGGCTGTCGAACAAGCGCTTGATGAAAAAGCGTGATTTAAGAGCGATGCAGCGGAACCTGGGATAAAAATAGATTATATTCCGAACTCCGCTGTTTGAGGTATCGTCAGGTTTATGCTGCCACTTCAATCAGGCAACATATCAGTAAGTTAAGCCGCATCATATCCTCCGGCAACAGCATTATATACTTGCACAATACTATCGAGTAATTGGGCTTTTTCTTGAATTAAACTTAACTTACTTCGATCAAGATTTATTTTTGCATTGATTACATTGCGATAATCTTTTGCTCCAGCTTTATATTGGGCCAGTGCAATCGCATATGCTTTTTGGGCTGCCAAATGTCCTTTGTGGGTTTGTAAATAAGATAAATTGTTTTTCTGCTCACTTGTAAGAGCATCATCAACATCTGCGAATGCAGAATGGAGGGTTCCCAGGTAATCATAATAAATTGCTTTGAATCCAGCATGAGCTGATTTGATATTTTGATAGGAACTGGCATTAAGCACTTTTGTTGAAGCAGCGGCTTCAGCAATCCAAAGGTTAGCACTCAATTTTAATAGTTGTGTTAAATCAACTGATGCCCCACCAAATAAACTAGTCAGGGAAATAGTTGGGAAAAAAGCGGAATAAGCGACCCCAATTTGTGCTTGCGCCATTTTCAAGTTATTTAAAGCAATCATAATGTCAGGACGATTTTTTAAAACTGATGAAGGTAAGGATTTAGGAATCAGATGGGTTAAATTTAATGAAAATAAGCTACGATGAGTAGCAATTGGCCCGGGGTTTTGATTCAATAAGAGGTGAATCGTATTCTCACTTTGTGACACTATATTCTCAATTTGGGGAATCTTTGCCTCCTCTTGGGCAATCTGTTGATCTATATTAGTGATAGTCTCGATGTTACTGGCGCCTTTTTTGAATCGAATCTGTTCGAGCTGACGTAGTTTTCGTAAATCACTACTCAGCTTGTGCTCTACTGCCAATTGCTCTCGTTGACTCAAGAGCATAAAATAAGCACCGCTCATTTGGCTAATAATTCCTAATTTTATTGACTGAGCTTGAGCTTCTTCCATCGCTAAAGAGGCCTTGGCTGCTTTAATGTTGCTAATATTATTTAATATATTGAATGTGTACCCTGGGACAAATCCGGCGTCATATCCTCTAAATCTCAGGTTGGAAAGATTTCCAAAAAAAGGAGTATTTGCCAATTGTCCTTTAGGAGTAATATGGGTATTCCAGGTCCCACCTGAAAAACCGGTAGCGCTTGCATCCAGAGTTGGGATCCAGGCATATTGAGCTGCTTTAAGTTGCGCTTGTGCTTGCTCAATTGTCGCATAGGAACTTCTAATCGTATTATTACAGGCTAGGGCTTGAGCGATAAGCTGATTAAGCTCTGGATCATGCAGCTTTTTCCACCAGGCGACACGACTTAAATCGGCTTGGTTTTTGATGTATTTTACTCCACTACGCGTACTATTCGGATAATTCACTTTTTCATGAGTAATGCAGTTTTTGCAACATCCTCCAAGTAATATGGCAAATAGATTGAGCAAGATGATTTTTAGTTTCATATTTTGGCCAATTTTAAATAAATTTAATTAATCGAGCTTTGTTCTAAATATTTTCCCTGTCAAAAGAATCAAAATAAGAGAGATCAATAAAATAGGTAAAATATTAGGGACAATTTGAACGAGTGTATTGCCCTTTAGTAAAATTCCGCGTGCAATTCGGACAAAGTAAGTCATAGGTAGGCAGTATCCTATGAACTGCGCCCACGTCGGCATGCCATAGAAAGAAAAAATGTAACCCGATAAAAACATTGAAGGTAATTGAAAAAAGACACTCAATTGCATTGCTTGCATTGGCGTTTGGGCAATGGTGGAAAAAATCATACCAACCATTAAATTAGCGATAATAAACGGAGCCGCGGCTATATAAAGCAACAAAATGCTTCCTTCGATAGGAATATGAATTAATAACTTGCCAAAAATGAGGACGCTGGTGAGTTGTAAATAACCTAATACAATGTAGGGGATTACTTTGCCCACGATGATCTCCAATGGTTTTAATGGAGTACTTAAGAGCATTTCCATGGTACCGGATTCTTTTTCAGAGGTGATGGCAGTTGAAGTCAGCATCCCCATGGTTATCGTAAGCAGTACACCAATTAAGCCAGGAACGATATTATAAGAACTTGTGTTTGATTCGTTATAAAGTCGGTGGATGGTGAAATTAATGCTTCTATCCAAATGCGTTGGCGAGGGGGAACCTAAACCTTGTTGATTGAATGTATTCAAGGTTTGATTCAATATGGGCAGCGCATTGCTGAGAGCACTGGCACTGCTTCCAGGATCTGACCCATCGATTTCAACCAGTAACTGGGGATTTTCTTTACGAATGTACTTCCGAGTAAAATCGGGAGGAATGGTAAAAGCGAAGCTTATTTTTCCATTCGCGAAATCTTCATTCTTCTTATCTTCATTTAACAGTTCGTTAGATACTTTAAAATAGCCTGAAGCTTCAAGTGCGCTGATGTAGCCTCTAGTCAACGGTGAGTTATCGTAACTGATGATCTTAGTGGGTTGATTTTTTGGATCGAATTGTATTGCATAGCCAAAGAGAATGAGTAGCATAATCGGTAAAATAACTAGCATCGCAATGGTGCCGTGATCGCGAGTAATAAGAATAAATTCTTTATGTATTAAACCTGTAAGACGAGTTAGGGATATTCCTTGTAATAGATTTTTATAGTTCATCGCATTAATCCGATAAAAACTTCTTCAAAAGAAGGTTTGATCTCTTTAAATGAAAGACCGCTGTTTTCTTGAATGACTCGATCCAATAAGTCATGATCACGTGATGAAATTCGCAGTTCATTATTTACAATTGAAGCTAATAGTTTTGGATATAGAGCAAGCAATTTTTCCATTAATTTATGTTGCTCTTTTCTATGAACATGAATTAAATATGTTTGGACTTTAGATTGGGGAATTAAATCTTTTGTGCTGCCTGTATACAAGAGTTTCCCTAAATTAATATATGCCAGATCGGTGCATTTTTCGGCTTCGTCCATATAATGGGTGGTTACCAGAATTGTGGTACCATCACGTGAGGAAATCTTATGTAAATAATCCCAGAAGTCTTTACGCGCTTTGGGGTCAACCCCTGCTGTAGGCTCATCCAAAAATAATAATTGAGGTTTATGAAGCAAGCTGCAAGCTAGGGCTAAGCGCTGTTTCCATCCGCCGGATAAATTCCCTGCTTGTACTTTTTGATAGTCTTCAAGGCCGAGTTCCTTAATCATTTCTTCTATTACTTGAGCCGAGTTTTGTAGCTGAAAAATATCAGCAATAAAGCGAAGGTTTTCATAAACAGTCAATCCCGTATAATAGCTGAATTTTTGAGGCATATAGCCGGTCCGCTTTTTTATCTCATCGCTTTGGGCTTTAATATCATATCCAAGGCAAGACCCTTCTCCATCTGTGGGAGTTAAAAGACCACAGATCATTCGAATGGTTGTTGTCTTGCCACTACCATTTGAGCCAAGAAAACCAAATATGGATCCTTTTTCTACTTGTAGGTTAATGTGATCCACTGCGACTTTGTTATCGAATTTTTTTGTTAATCGTTCCACCTCAATTGCAAAATCACTCATCAAGCTAACTCCAAGGTAACCGGTTGCCCGAGATGAATTTTTTCCAGATCAGGGGAGTCAATCTTTACTTCGATTCTGAATACAAGACGTTGACGCTCCTCGCGAGAGTAAATAATAGGAGGGCTATATTCAGCAATATTTGAAATAAAGAAAATATGACCTTCAGCAAAATGCTCATTGTGATCGGAATTAATCTTAACGCGCGCATTAAGGCGCAATTGATCAAGTTTTTCTTCAGGAACGAAAAATATAGCTTTGATATTATTTTTGGTAATTAAGGAAAGGACAGGAGCACCTGCTTGAACAAATTCACCCTGTGTATAATAAGTATCAAATATTATTCCTAACTCTGGTGCAAAATTTTCCTTGCGTGTCATCTGCCATTTTTTATCAGCAGTATTAACCTGATTGTTCTTGATTTTAAAATCAATATCATTAAGTTGTTCTTTTGAAATGTTTAAATCTCTTTGAGCGGCATCAAGATCATTTTGGCTTGCTGCATTTTGCTTACGCATTTCCAGGGTACGCCGATAGTTGATTTCATTGTAGTTGAGTTGGGTCAAAATTTGTTGACGTTGAGCAAGTAGATCCTTTTGGGTTAGTTTGCTCATTTCGACATTATAAAGTTCACTGGTTTGCTCGAGCTTGAATAAAAATTGATTATTTTTGACTAACTGCCCTTTTAATACGGCTAAATCGGTCAGTCGTCCTCCAAAATCAGCAGACAAATAGACAAGATCAGTATCAATATATCCACTAAATGTATTATTTTCTTTTTCGCAGGCTGTGAGCAGGAAAAGAGTAAAACCAACGAGCAGTAACTTATACATTTCAAACCCATCCTGAGTTTTATTGCTTAAACTGATATGCAATCTTAAGGCATTTAAGCTATGTATAATAAGCCTAAGAGTTCTGTGTGTCAAAAGTGACAATTAACCAAGCGGATACTCACATATAATTCTTGTCTGTTATGAAATTCCATTTGGGATTGATCGAGTAACATAATCAATCCCATGTATATGGGCAAACTCATGGATCTTAATTACTAGATAAATAATTTATAATTCTCTTCATCAGTTGCTGAATGCATGCTTTTAAAGCATTCTGTAGCATCCTGAGGTGAGCTTATTGTAAATTCTTTTTGAGGGAAGAAAAGCCCGGCATTGAACTTGATATTCATTTTATTTAACGAAGCCTGAGTATTGCTTTTACTTTCAAAAAATGACTCCATTTTTTTGGAGAATTTTAGGCTATTTTTTTCCAGAGCTTCAAGCCTTTCGATTTCTTCCTTGAGGGATGAGTGTCTCAATCGAGTAACCACCATTTTTATTGCTAATTTTTTGAGCTCTTGAAGCATGAAATTCTGCATATTATACTGATGATCTTGATAGTTGTTATATTGATCAGGAATTACTTCTGGTTTAAAAACATCATCCATTTGCGTTTTCATTTGCGTATCTGACATTCTTGGAGTAACTATTTCAGCAGTGAATTGCTTTTTATGTTCTTTAATTGCTTGTTGATAATTTTTTCTTGTTAGGATTTCAGCAATAATAATACCTAGAGAAAAAATATCATGGTCTTTTTTGTAGGGTTGTTGATTGTCAATACTACTAATCTCAGGATCTGTATAACCTTCGGTGCCACAAAGCTCTTTGATTTCAGAGTCTAAAGGAACAGCATCTCCAAAATCGATTAGACGTATCTTTATTTCTCCACTTTTAAGGCATATTTTAATGTTTGCAGGTTTTAGATCTCGGTGTGATAATTGAAATTTTTCATGAAGCTTTAATACTTCTTTCATCAGATTAAGTATTATCTTATATTGTAAATCAACACTAAGATTTTTTTTGCTTAGACAATGACTCGAGTAGATATCATCTTGCGAAACCCCATCATCAATAACATAGAGAAAATGCAATAAAGTATCTCCAGGAATTCGTTTCATAGCTATAGCAAACTCGCCTTCTTTTAATTTATAACAGCCATAAAACCATCCTCGCTTTGTTAGATTTTCAATTTCGATGTCACGTACTTTAGCCGTTACTGCTGAGTTAAGAATTTTTACTGCAAGAAGATTTCGGTTGATTAAATCATATCCTTTAATTACTTTGTTAGCACCGCATCCCTCAATTTCTTTTCTATTAATTAAAATAACAGTCTTCTCAGAGAGCACCCTATTGTTTTTCATGTCCCTGTGAGGCGTTACAATAAGTTGCAAGTCAGGCCGATCTTCATCATGCATGACATGAATGTTATTATCTATCTCTTTTAAGTAAGTTTTTGCAAAACTGAGATATTGTTGAAAAATCTCCTTACTTATGGGGAGTTGTTCAAGAAAATCATTGCTTTTGGGTGATTCTTTTATTTTGACATGAGTGCTTGGATGTGATTTTTGGCGTTTTGGTGAATATCCTCCAGCGCTACTTCCTGTAAGTAACCATCTTGGACTACCAGAGTTTCTTCGTGCAGGAGAGAGTGACGTTGTTTGGGGCTCACTTGATTTTGTTAACGTCGTACATCGTGGACTACTAGAATTTCTTCGTGCAGGAGCGTGTGACGTTGTTTGAGTCTCGCTTGATTTTGTTAACGACGTACTTCTTGGACTGCCAGAATTTCTTCGTGCAGGAGAGTGCTGCATTGTGTGAGCCTCACTTGATTTTATTGTCGCCGTTTCAGATGTATTTTTTGGTGATTTTTGTTCTTTTGGGTACTCTTCTTTTTTATGTCCATCTAAATTAAGCCTCAATTTTTTATTCAGTCCGGAATTTTTTCTCATTGAATGGTTTTGGGGGGGGCTATGTTCACATGTATTTGTTGCCTCAATGGAGCTGTTTTGCTCTCTTTCGTTAATCGATGATGGAATAGCAGTATTTTTATCTGCAATTGTTTGTTTACCTACAATAACGGTCTGCTCCAGTTCAATATCAAGTAAGTGTTTTGTTAATTCGAACAATAACAATGTTTTTATATCTGGCGTAATCGTGCTGTCTTTCAGAATAGATTCTTTTAATTCATTTAACAGGGATTCTTTAATTTGGGCTACTGCATCTTGTTCTAGCATTTCTTGAATTTCATTAAGGCTTAACATCTTTGAATTTCCATAAGTATCAATATGTCCTGTTTTCAATAAACGGGATCATATTTAAAAAGTGAATCATATGATTTTTTGGCATTTTATAAGCAATTTTTATAAAATTTGCTACTTATTTTTTTATCAATATGCATAGAGCAGATTGAAGCCACTTGCTATTTGAGCCGGGTAATTCCTATTACTAACAAGAACTGGGCGGCGTAATAGAGAAACATGATTAAAATAGCGGTTAGCTTATTAGCCGGCAGTACAAATAAGTCTAATGACAAAACAAAGTCTGAAAGTAAAAAAAGACATGCCCCTGTGCGTATCAACAATGCTTGCTGTTTTACTTGAAAGGAACAAAACACCATTAAGGTCAGCAGGCATAAATAAGCAGCTACTGGTTTTTTCATTTCTTCGAGATATGGAGATAAAAAGTAAAAGCTTATCAGGACAAAGACTAAAATTGGTAAAAAGGAAAGCAAGTTTTTTCTTTGAAATCGCATGTTCTTTAAAAATATACTAATAAACATGCAATGTGATCCCATAAACGCCAGGATGCCTAGTTGCAATGCAACCTTTATTGGAAAAGTCAAAAAGATATCACCAATTAGTGAAAATCCTAAGGCACAGAGTAATAAGATTTTTACTTGTCTTTGTGGATTGATTTGAACAGTAAATATCATCAACAAAGCAATGGGAATTGCTTTGAGGAAGGTGGTCAAAGGATATTGAATAACAGAGAGTAACAAAAGATAAAGCATCATACTGAACAAAATAAAAAGTATTGTTATTTTAAAAGGCTGTTCTAGCATATAAAAATCCTTATTATTCAGTGATCTTTAGTCCTTTCAGTATACATACTCTTTGCCGTCCTCCTCTAAATTTTTTGTTTATTTAGGAAAACTATGGTTTAATAAAGAGCTTGTTGTCTTAATTGAGATCTGTTTATGAAAAAATTAATCTTACTTCTACTCATTACTTCTATTTTTTCTGTAGGCCATGCCAGCAAGCTTAGTAAATTTTTAAAACAAATGGATGAAGAAGATAGGGCTCGTCAAGAAAGAGAATGGCAACAAGATATGAATTTCGGTGATTTCTCGTTTCGATTAGATAGGCGGTATACCGATGATCATGGACAACGTTGTCGCGATTATAAATTTAGATCTCGCAGTAATCCTTTTCGCCATGGGTATTATACCGTCTGTGATGAACGCTAGGTTTTAACAGATTTGCAGGAGATAAAGTATTATGATGCTTTTTCTCCTTGTAAGTAGTGGATAATTCCTTAATATTCTGATGGCCAATTTTATGAATTAAATGGAGAAATCCATTCCATATTCTACAATAACATCATATAGACCTAAATCTTGCTGTGGAGATGCTTCAATTTTAAGGATGCATTTATGAGTAAGTCTATGATGATGCTTCTTCTCTTAATATGTACTTCTTGCGATTATGCCAATATTGCCAATGATATCTTATTAAGTAGAACATCAGAGCAAAAAACACAAATTCTAAGTGGTATTATCAACGCAGCAGGCGAGCCGTGTATTGCTTTTGAATCATTTTATCAGGGTATTGATCGCAATGATGCAGCCTATTGGAATATCGCATGTTCCAATGGGCAGTCATATGTCATTCAAATCGCAAATGACGCTGCCGCGACAACAACAATAATTCAATGCAGTGCGATGAAATCATTAGGTACCCAGTGCTTTAAGCGATTTGGTTATTAGCTGAGCATAAGATCTGGATATACGAGCGAACTATTTACAATAGATTGACAGGATAAATATTAATGGAGTTGAACGATAGCTGGTTGTATACTCCATAAGATGAGAAATTAATTATATTAGTGAATAAAAAAAGGATTTTTTATGGCGCAAACAGTAGAACATCGTGTTATCAATTTAATTGCAAGAACCCAAGAAATCCCACCTGAAGAAATTGATTTGGATCAATCAATCGACCAAGTTGTTCCTCGTTCTCTGGATTTAGTTAATTTATTCTTTGACTTAGAGGATGAGTTTGATCTTGATATTCGTAACGACATCCATAAGGAAAAGACAATCCGTGAAATAGCACTTGATATTAAACAATTAATTACGAAAAAAAAACAAGTGTAAATTGCTCCATTTTAATAAATAGATTAGTACCATTTTAAAAAGGAAATTTATTCCTCTTCATAAGAAAAAGAATAATAAATCATAAAGTTATTAACTAATATTATTTTACACATTTACTCATTGTTATTGTTCTAAATAAAATTTAGAATGCCTTTTTTATTTATGAGTAGACTAAAATGTCATCAGTATTAACAACTTTAGGATTAATAGACGAACTTCCTTATACTTCAATGTCTCAATTGGGTATTGACAGTGATCTTAATAAACTGCAATTGGAGTCCCAAATTTATTTTACTATTGCAAAAGGAGCTTATGCAGCTGATAGTAATATACTCGGCGTTACTATTAGAGAAGGGCAGCAGTTCCAAATTCCTGCTCATACCGATTTTTTAAAGCGATGTACTGCGCTGGTAAGAGAAAAATCCACACAACTCAAGAGTATCGATCAAAAAATCATAGGAAGTGTTGTCTTTGGTGTCACCGCAAGCGCCTTGTCGTTTCTGCCGGTAATTGGTTTTTTAGGTTGGATAGGCTGGGGGGCAGCTGCTTATTTTATCAACCAGCGTGCTACTGCATATACTGAATATCACGAATCTTTAGCTCTTTTAGTGAGTGTATGTAATTGGAGTCTTGGTGAGGGTGAGAATAAACGTAAATGCGGTGTTCGTGCTTTGACAACGAATGAATCAATACGAGATATGATGGCAGTGCTTTATCCTGTTCTTACTGAAAAGCAAGTAAAACATCTCATTGCGGATGATATTGAGTGTGAATTTACTCTAGAATTACAAGAATATGAGAAAAAATTTCAAATAGGTTTCGATCCACATCGATTCTTCTCTAAAACAGATGATACGATTGCGCTAAGTAAAAAAGGTGCGGAATTTAGCCGTTGCATTTACGGTTATAATAAAGGCGGTGTTACTGATTTTCTTGATGCCATTGTCTCGATCCTTCCCGATTTATATAGAGCCGCACTGTATGGTTGTCAAAAACTACAATATTGGTGGCAAGAGAAGGGGCACTCCTCAGAAATAGAAGAGGCTGATGATTCGCAAACCGCTGTCCTTCCAACTAAAAAATAGATAGTCCTGACTCACCCTAAAGTCACGATATTATCCTCGGACTTTAGGGTAATATTATTTAATATAAGCTTTTGTTTTTCTGGATGGGAAGAGATGAGCTATTATTTTTCCATCTCACTGATATTATTAGATTTAGATTCTAAAGTTTAGTTATTGCGCGTTAGGAAATGGGAGCTTCATGATTCGAGAATAATCCGCTCGTCTGTTTAAATGATATGACTGCAACATGATTATGAGGAGAAAAAATGGAGCTTAAGATAGAACAAAGTAACGATGCAGATATTTTTATCTACGCTAAAATGGAGCCTGGTGAAACTAATAAGATGCTTTTCTCTAAGGTAGAATGGCTAAATATTCAGTCTGATTTCTCAAAGATCACCGAGCTACAACAAAATGGCGATAAATTATGGCTAATCCGTGATAGTCGAGTTGATGGCTTGCTTACAGTTCAGTCGCTTAGCTGGGATAAAGAATTATCACTATGGGGAATTAACGAACCTCAGCGCTATATGTTATCCAATTACCAAGGATGGGTTGTAAATAATTTTCCTTCTGAGAGCGACATGTTTCTTGCAGTTGTTGATTCAGTGGGTGGCTTTATCGATATGACGGATGAAAAAGCAAAACCTCATCTTCCTGGATTATTAAAAATTCTCTCTGAGAATGGATATCATGTAGAAAATAGAATTAACCCAAAAGTTGGGCAGCAAACAAAATTAAAAGGATACACAAGCTACCATATTGATGTATCGAAACCCAAACAAGAAGTTGTGGGTTCAAAACTGGAAGCCACAGTAGTTACTTTACCCGAAGGAATAATTATTGCGCTTACTTGCCCGATTACGATACTAAAGACGGGGCAGATGAACGTAATGAAAGACCCAGTGACACAAGTTAGTGATGGTATTTCCTATGAGCGAGACTATTTATTGGAAAAATATCCTGATTTGAAAGAAGGAACCGATTTTTATCCAAATATTAAACTAAAAACAATTATTAACTATATTTCTGCAACTTCTCTGAAGCCCGAAGAATATTGGGCTAAATTACAGAAAGTTGATGAGGATATTAAAGATCCTATACTTTCTGAGACTATGAACGATCCTGTTTTAAGCCCCAGTGGGCATTCCTACGAGAAAAAATCTATAGAGACGTGGATGAAAAAGAAGCAACTTGATCTGCCGACGGTGAGTAATATAATCCCAATTCCTGATCCAATGACCCAGCAGAACATTAGAGGTAAGCATCTTGTTCCTAACAAGAATTTAATGCTATTTATTAAAGCTTGGCCAGCTTTTTATGAGGACCAAGAGTTCAAATTGGCAATAACACTTTCCACAAATCTTCTATCATAAGTACTACTTTTCACCCGGATGAAAAGTGTATCAATCATCTATTAATTATTCTTCATTTGAAACAATTAATGTTTGAATGAAGAATTGTTCTCAAAAGGCTGTATTTATCTTCGCGCGGTTTTTTATGTTATAGTTTTTATGGTCATTTTATAAGGAAGTTTTAGGGATGCGCACGGAATACCAAGGAGTAATTACACGATTTCTTCGTCAAGATGAGCGACTCATCTTATCTGAAGAACATGAAATGCCACTGGTTATTGAGGCAAATGACGCTACAGATATTGAGTTTTTGCAACAGTTTCTTATATCCAATTCCCATCAAATTATTGAAGATATGGCTCATTATGGAGCCATTCTTTTAAGAGGTTTTGACATCAATACAGACGAACAATTCGAAAAGATTGTTTTGAGTATCCCTGAATTTCGCGGTATCAGCGAAGCGTTTATGTCTGAAAATGGTCGAGTTCATGTCGATAATCTTCAATTTGTTTTACATACTAATTCTGTTTATAAAACTGGCGGAACTCTTTATCTGGGTGGTTTTCATTCTGAAAATTATTATTCCGCTGATGTTCCGAGTTATCTTTGTTTTTGTTGTTTTCAACCATCAGAATTAGGTGGTGAAACCGGTTTAATTAATACGCAAAAAATCTACAGTCATTTGCATGATGACTTGAAACAAAAACTAGAAAATAATTCCTTTTTTGTTTGTAAATGGTCTGTTGCCGAAATTGCTGAGCGATATCAAATTACTCACGATGCAGTAAAAAAAATATGCAAAAAATTCAATCTCCCTATTGTTGGCGAGGAAGAAGGTCAGTTTGTTTTTATGTATAAACCAAGTGTATGGGAGCATCCCCTTACTCAAGAAAAGGCATTACAAATCAATATGTTTGAGCTACCTACCCTTAATTATGAACTGCGAAAGTGTTTTATGGATGACTATAAAGGACCCGTTTGGTTTTGGCATCGATTTTTTTGGCGCTTGCCAACTTCAATGTTCAATTTTGTAGAATCACTTGCCATTGTGTGTATTTCCTTTTTTAATTCACCCAAAAAAGCATATAAAATTGTACGGACAAAACTATCTAATTTTAAAGCGAGTAGAAAAAGTAAATGCTTACCAGCGAATATAGTGAAAGTGGGAAATTGTTTTAGCGATAAAGAGGTTAAAGAACTCGCACAACTTATGCGGAACTATTATTCATCTTGTTTGTGGAAAAAAGGGGATATATTGCTTATTGATAATAAAAAAGTAATGCATGCGGGAATGCCTGGAAAGGGGCCTAGATTAGTTCGAGCCATGATATGTAATCCTCTGGATATGAATTATGCATCTGAAACAGGGGTCTTAGTGGCTAAAGAGCGAGTAAGCAATACCATTGGTGCTTGTATGGTTGAACGTACTGTTAATTAATACAGTAACTTGGGTGTGTGCCGCGAAACCAGGGGAAAATTGGTCCTCAAACCTCCGGGTTCCGCGAGCCTTACCCAGGTTACAATTTAGATGTTATTTCCGTGAATAGTCATTCCAGATTCCTTCAGGAATAAATAATACGCGCGAGTTCAGCACCCAGGCGCGCATTGTTTTTAATTAAAGCAATATTAGCAAGCAAGCTTTTGCCTTGTGTCAGTTGAGCTACTTCGGCTAAGAGAAATGGAGTTAATTCTTTTCCTGAAATATTATTTTGCTCGGCTTTTTGTATGGCATTCATAATTACTGGCTCAATCACCTCGAGTGGAATATTAAACTCTGCAGGAATTGGATTGGTGATCAAAAGCCCTGAAGACATGCCTATATCCCAATGCGCTTTTAATATATGAGCAAGAGCTGGTACATCTTCCACCCAAGTTGATAATGGATAATGGGTTGAGTCAGTATAAAATGCGGGTAATACCTGGGTGCGAAACCCAATGACAGGTACGCTCATCGTTTCTAAAAACTCCAAGGTACGCGGCAGGTCCAGTATGGCCTTCGCACCCGCACAAATCACAGCAATTGGCGTTCTGGAAATTTCAATGAGATCAGCAGAAATATCTTGGGCATCGCCGCGATGGACCCCACCAATCCCTCCAGTAGCGAATAATTTAATACCTGCTTTAGCAGCACAAAATAAGGTTGCAGCAACAGTTGTTCCGGCTGAATGCTTATTGGCCACCATAAATGGTAAATCACGTCGGCTTGCTTTCAAAACCTCCGTATTGCTTGCAAATTGCTGCAATTCATTTGCTGTTAAACCAATTTTGATTTTTCCATCAATCACAGCAATGGTTGCTGGTGTGACATCGTGTTCATGCACAATCTGCTCCACTGCTTGCGCGGTTTCATAATTATCAGGATAAGGCATGCCATGGGAAATAATCGTCGACTCTAATGCCAATATCGGCTTTTTATGCTCGAGCGCTGATTTTACTTCTGGGGAGTATTCAAAAAATTGATTCATGATGTATTTCTCTTACTGAATGGTTTAACTGAATATTTTTTAGTGCTTCATAATTTATCTGTTCATTTACAGTGTGACAGGATTGTACGGTTAAAGCGGCCATTGCTGCCCCTGTGTGACAGGCATCAATAATTGGTTTATTCTGTTTCAATTCATAGAGGATCCCTGCAATAAAAGCATCTCCTGCTCCACTGACATCTACTATCGGATCGATAAAAAATGCTGGAACATGTTTTTGAACGATTTCATTAACAATCACATAACCGGCTTTTCCCAAACTGATGATGCAATTCCTTACGCCTTTATCTAACAATAATTGTCCTGCTTTGATGCAATCAGCTACCGAATGAATACGGGTTTGAGTCAATGTTTCAGCCTCGAAGCGGTCCGGTTTTAACAGAAAAATATTCTCCAGGCAATGAGGCAATTTCTGGGCTTTTGTTACAGAAACAGGATCAATGCATAGCTTGATATTTTGGGTGCGAGCTATTTGCATCGCATATTCAATGATTGCATGGGGTAAATTGGTATCCAGAAATACAATTTCTTCATTATTCCATTCACACCAAGATTGCGTGAATTGATCCAACGGAACATGGTCAAAAATCTCCATATCCGCTAAAGCAAGAAATAGTTCTCCTGCTTCATCGAGAATAACATCATAATGAGCTGTGGGTTTACCATGAATTGTGAGAATATTTTGGATTCCGACATCCAGGTTTTTCAAATCAGCAATTGCCTGTAGTCCATCATTATCTTGGCCTACCACGCTATAAATATGAACATTGTTAGTCAATAATGCAAGATTTTTGGCTACATTATGAGCAACACCACCAAACGTTGAGAGGGATGAAACGGGATTAGATGTCCCCAATTGCAATTTATGAATTGATGTTAATTTTCGATCAATGGTTATGCCGCCAACGCATATTATTTTTCTATTCATTAATGGGTCAAAAAATGATTTGAGTAATGCATCATAACACGAGAACTGCAGAGTTATCCCGGTAGAAGATAAGAATAATTGAATAATTCCTGTGCTGTTGTTTTCTGATATCGGTTAAATATTAATCTATAATTGCTAAAAAAGCAGTTGTCCTGATATAAACTGATTTTGTAGCGTTACTTTAATAAATTTATAAGGAAAAAAATCATGGGACTTCTCGTTGATGGTCAATGGCATGATGTTTGGTATGATACTTCTAAAACTGGAGGGGCGTTCAAGCGAGAACCTACCCAATTTCATTCCGCGATCAGTCATGAACCCAATGCTCGATTTCCTGCTGAAAAAGGACGTTACCATTTGTACGTATCTCTTGCTTGTCCATGGGCGCACCGTACTTTGATTTTCAGAAAACTCAAAAAACTGGAAGATTATATTGATGTCTCTATAGTGCATCCGCATATGCTTGAAAAGGGGTGGGAGTTTAAAAAAGAAATGGGTGCTACGGGAGATACTCTTTATGGGTTGAACTATTTATATGAACTTTATGTTAAAGCCGACACCAATTACACCGGCCGGGTTACTGTTCCTGTTTTATGGGATAAAAGGGAAAAAACTATAGTTAGTAATGAATCAGCAGAAATTATTCGTCAGTTTAATCAAGCATTTAACCATCTAACAGGGGATGAGCAGGATTTTTATCCAGAACCACTACGAGTGGAAATTGATGCACTGAATGACCGAATTTATAATGCAATTAACAATGGAGTTTATCGTTGTGGATTTGCGACAACTCAGGAGGCTTATGAAGAGGCATACAACAAATTGTTTCTTTTGCTTGATGAACTGAATGTACGCTTGCAGAATCAAAAATATTTACTGGGTGAGCAGTTAACGGAGGCTGATTGGCGCTTGTTTACCACCTTAATTCGTTTTGACGCGGTATATTACGGTCATTTCAAGACCAATCAGCAGCGAATCAGTGATTATGAAGCGTTACAGCCTTATTTAGAAAGACTGTATCATCACCCTGGAGTGCGTGACACTGTAAATTTTTTACATATCAAGCAACATTATTATTTTAGTCATAAAACCATAAACCCCACGCAAATCGTACCTTTAGGACCCAAGCTAAACTTCGATTCATGATTACTGTTAGTGGAATGATACCTGTAGGTTGGGTCATTTTGAACTGATGTCTCTACTTTTTTCCTTCATCTATAGGCAACGGTTCTTCAAAACAGGTGGGATTTAATATCCTGTTCTTGGGTGTTTTTATTTCTGGATAGGGCATGTCCAAAGTTGTGGGATCAGTAATCACGCCAATCAAGGCGGATGCAGCTGCAGCTTCTGGGCTATAAAGAAAAACCTTATCTTCATCTGTTCCCGAGCGCCCATGAAAATTTCTGGGTATTCGTAAGCTGTTTTTTTCAGTTGCCGGGGCTTGTCTCATCCCAATACATCCATTGCATCCTGCTTGATGAATACGAGTCCCTGAGGAACAGCTAATTGTAAAAATATAGCACAATGAACTAAATGCACTTGAGATAAAAAGTATGAGTTATATGTTACAAAAAGGTCAGAATGATGATGCGGGAGCTACTTTGCGACTTTATAAAGTATGAGCTAGACTTCAAGTTGACGGATCGTTTTGGAGAATAGGACAATGAACTACGATGATCGATATCAAGCAGGTCGTGTTCTCACGGATTTACTAAAAGATTACGCGAAACGAACAGATGTAGTCGTACTCGCATTACCTCGAGGTGGAGTCCCTGTTGCCTACGAAATTGCGAGTACGCTCTCGCTCCCACTTGATATCTTTATTGTTCGTAAACTCGGTGTTCCTGGGCATGAAGAGTTGGCTATGGGAGCCATTGCTTCTGGAGGAATAACTGTTTTTAACGAAGAAATAGTCAATGCTCTGCATATATCAAAAGACGCGATTAGTAAAATTCAAAAGTCGGAACAAGAAGAATTATCACGCCGCGAATTGGTTTATCGTGGTAATAAACCTTTCCCCATGTTATCAGGAAAAACTGTAATTCTTGTAGATGATGGTATCGCGACAGGCTATACAATGCGCGCGGCAATTGCTGCATTGAAACAGCAAAATCCAGCAAAAATTATTGTCACAGTTCCTGTTGCTGCACGCTCAACCTGTGACGAAATCGCTCCTTTAGTTGACGAAATTATTTGCCCAATGCGCCCGGTTAATTTTTATGCTGTAGGGATGTGGTACAATGATTTTTCACAAACAACTGATGACGAAGTGATGCAATTATTGAAAAAAATCTGAGCCTGTACTCAAATTTGACTTTTCCCCCAAGATTTTCAACTTGCTGATTAGAGACAGCATCAAGCTTGTAGGTGCAGAGATGAATTGTCAACATACCCTAATAAACAGTAAAATTTTGCGCTTGTAAGAAATAAAGGGGAAGAGATGAACGATTTAACCAATAGAATTATTTTAGTTACAGGAGCTTCCAGTGGAATTGGTCAAGCTTGTGCTCGATTGTGCGCGCAGCATGGGGCGCGGTTAATACTCTGTGCTCGACGAGTCGAACGTCTCGAAGCTTTAGCAAAAGAGTTAACTCAACTTTATGGAGAGGAACATTACGTTTTACCTTTAGATGTATGTGATCATGAGCAAGTCAAAAAGCAATTGGGATCTTTACCTAGTCAATGGCAATCTATTGATGTCTTAATTAACAATGCGGGATTAGCTTTAGATACTTTGCCTTTGCAAAAGGGAATTGAAGAACATTGGGATATCATGATTGATACCAATATTAAAGGACTACTTTATGTCAGCCGCACTTTAATTCCAGGTATGTTACAGCGAGGTCGTGGTCATGTAGTAAATATCAGTTCCGTGGCAGGACATGAATGTTATCCAAATGGTAATGTTTATTGTGCAACAAAACATGCAGTACATGCTCTTTCAAAATCAATGAGATTAGATATGTTAGGTAGTCCGGTTCGAGTTACTGAAATTGCGCCTGGCGCTGTGGAAACTGAATTTAGTGAAGTACGATGGAATGATAAACAAAAAGCAAAAGAATTTTATCAAGATTTTCAGCCTTTGTTAGCAGACGATATAGCAGATGCAATAGTGTATTGTATTACTCGCCCGCAACATGTGGATATCGAAGAAATGACGATTATGCCCACAGTACAAGCTTCTGCGAATCATTTATCGAGGAATATGAAATAAGTAAATTTTGTGCAAAAATTGAACATAAGCAATCCTTGATAGTCTATCCTTTATACATATAGGTGATGACTCATCCCGACTGAACCATTTAATAGCTTCAGATTGGGAGGTTGTGTTGGAGAGTGGTGTGCAAGCCTATGTAGTTAGTAGGAAACCTAAAGCTCTACGTAAACCTCCATCGTAAATCATGTAAGCGGCTCAGAGTACGGGAAGCCGTTGCCTATATTCCTAATCGCAAACCAGGATTAGATATAAATATGCCTTAATTGATTAAAATAAAAACATATCGTATACTTAAGCTGCATAAATTAGACTTGTAATAAGTGCCAGGAGGCTATTATGAAAAAACTAATTATTTCCGTAGTATTAAGTACTCCGCTGTTCTTAACCGCTTTGCCTGCTTTTTCTGCTCCCCCATCTGGTCTTGAGAGTCCAGCACTAAGGACAGATGTTTCAGGGGTTAACTATAATTTACCGAAAGTAACCCAATACGCCCATTGGGATCGATGGCATCACTGGGACAGGCACAGATGGCACAGATGGGACAGATGGCATCATTGGCACAGACGGCACCACAGGCATCATTGGCACCATTGGTAATTATTTAGCTAAGTCTCTTAGGTTGCAATACAGAGGAAGAGATTATGAACAAATTAATATTAGCTTTAATGGTGTCAGGGATAACATTTTTAGTCACAGGATGTGTTACGGAGCGTGTTTATTATACTCCATCCTATACTAAAACGTATTATACCCCAGCTTATAGGACTCCAGCTTACACCTATTCTGTTGGCTATCATACTAGCCCCTATTGGGATGTAGATTATTATAATGATAGCGATGCTTATTATTATGGCTATAACGATTTAGGTGATGTGGGTTATTGGGGGATGTACAATTCCTATCAGGTTTATTAATTGCGTCGCTTGGGGTTACCAGGTTTATGTGCTAGATCCTCGTAGCTAACTGCGAGGATCTAATCAATTTCATCTAATTTAATTTAATCTAAAATGAAAATTTGGGTTTCACGTGTTCACTTCTCAATCAAAACTCTTCAAGAATTGGGGACTGATTCGTTTGAGTTATTCCTTAGCGCGAGAAACGTACTCCCCTTTGCGAGTATCTACTTTAATTAACTCTCCAGTTTGTACAAATAAGGGAACACGTACAACAGCGCCAGTTTCTAAAATGGCTGGCTTTCCGCCACCTCCAGAGGTATCGCCTTTTAATCCCGGATCCGTTTCGGTAATTGCTAAAATCACAAAATTTGGTGGTGTCACTTGTATTGGTTCATTATTCCAAAGAGTAACGATACAAATATCTTGCTCTTTTAACCATTGTGCTGCATCAGCGAGTGTTTCTTTGCTTAAGGCATATTGTTCAAAATTATCAGGAACCATAAAATGCCATTGTTCGCCATCGTTATAAAGATATTGCATTTCCACATCGGCAACGTCAGCAGAGGGTAAGGTTTCATTCGATTTGAACGTGCGCTCTACAACTCGACCGGTTTTCAAGTTACGGATTTTAATGCGAGTAAAAGCTTGTCCTTTTCCTGGTTTTACAAATTCACAGTCGAGAATGGTACATGGGGCGTCATCAACCATTACTTTCAAGCCATTTTTAAATTCATTGGTGCTATAAGTTGCCATTAGTGCTCCACAGTTGAGATTTTGTTCGGTTTTAGTTAAAGTTCGCACAGTTTATCAAGTCTGTGTAATTAATGCGAGATACCTCTTTAAGTTGGCAAAAAAATTTGGCGCAAGGTTTTACTTCGGTTACTGAATTATTAAATTTTCTGGAGCTGCCTTTATCTGCTGGAAATGTACATGCTGAAAAGCAATTTCCAAGTCGAGTTCCTTTGGGATTTGCCAAGCGTATGCAAAAAGGAAACCCCCTCGATCCTTTATTGCTTCAAGTTTTAGCGACCGAAAATGAATTACAGAGCAACAAAGAGTATAGTATCGATCCTTTAGAGGAGCGCAGCAGTAATCCAATTCGAGGATTAATGCATAAATATTATGGTCGTGTTTTATTGACTTTGACCGGGGTCTGCGCTGTGAATTGCCGTTATTGCTTTCGCAGGCATTTTCCATATCAAGACAATAATCCTGGCCGCAATGGATTTAAAGTTATTTGTGATTATATAGCCCAAGATACCAGTATTACAGAGGTAATTTTAAGTGGCGGCGATCCCTTATTGGCATCCGATTTGGTACTAGCCGAGTTAATAAAACAATTGGAAGAAATTCCACATTTACACACTTTGCGTATCCATACACGGATCCCCGTGGTTTTTCCTGAGCGGATCGAACATGGATTACTTTCGCTATTAAAAACAACTCGATTCAACAAGGTAATTGTGTTGCATTGTAACCATGCTCAGGAACTTGATGATTCGGTACGACATGTGCTACGTGAGTTACAACAAATAGGATGCCATTTGCTGAATCAAACTGTTTTATTGGCAGGAATAAATGATGATGCTCATACTTTGGCTGATTTGAGTCAAACTTTATTCGCATATGGGGTTTTACCTTATTATTTACATCGATTGGATAAAGTAAAAGGAGCGGCTCATTTTGATTTGCCTTTTGATACGGTACAAGCTATTTATCAGCAACTACAAAATCTTGTGCCAGGATACCTTTTGCCTCGCTTGGTATGTGAAGAGCCAGGAAAATTAAGTAAAACTCTGTTAATTTAAATGTATACTGTATCCATTTACATCGCTTTCTCTAAAATAAATTGCAATAAAATAGATTTTATCCCAAGTGAAAAAATTTTTAAGAGATAAAGAATGAAAAAATTACCTATATTAAGTCCTGGAGATGCGATTGAAATTATTGCGCCTTCATCTCGTAGTACGGACATTCAATTGCTTGGTTTAAAAGAGTTATTAGAGTCTTGGGGGTTAAAATGTATCGTTCAAGAAGATATTTTTGCTCAGGATTTATTATGTGCTAATACAGATGAGATGCGTTTTAAACATTTGAAAAACGCCCTACGCAATCCCCAAACAAAAGCAGTAATTTGTGTGCGTGGCGGTTACGGTTCAACGCGTTTGATCCCAAAATTAGCAGAAGTTGATCCTCCTGAAGCGGTCAAGCTTTTTATTGGCATCAGCGACATCACGTGTCTGCATCTTTATTTGCAGCAACACTGGGGTTGGCCAACAATTCATGGTGCTGCTGCGCCTGATAAATTTTCCAAAGAATCAATTGCCGCTGTGAAGTCAATTTTATTTGGAGAGGGACCTGCTAAGTTCACTGGCTTAATTCCATTGAACAAACATGCACAAAAAGAGGGTTTTATTAAGTCTCAGGTAACTGGCGGTAATTTAGCAATCATTCAATCTGGAGTTGGCACCTGTTGGCAAATGGATGGTCGACATAAAATTATTTTGCTCGAAGAAATTGGTGAGCGAGGATACCGTGTTGACCGCATGCTGGAACATTTAAAACAAGCAAACATTTTTACACATGCTGCTGCAATTATAGTTGGAGATTTTCTCAATGGTCATGAACCGAATGGTTCTTCTTTGATTGAGCCAATTTTACAACGTTTTGCTGAAAGTAGCGCTATTCCAGTACTAAGAATTGCAGGAGTAGGTCACGGTAACATTAATTTTCCTATTCCTATGGGAACAGAGGCTCATTTACAACTTGGCGAAAGTGCCCAGTTAACGTGTTTTCGTTAATATAACTTGGTTATCCATCATAGGTTTTCCCGGTTACGGTGATGTCTTCATGAGTTTACAGTTTTTTTAAATAATGGTTCCGTCATCTTGATAGAGCTTAATCAGTTTTTCTTGGGCGCAATTACTTCCTTGAGTTACTGGCTTATAACTGCCGTCACTTTGCATTTCCCAAGTATTGCTGTTGTCTTTAAGGTAGTTTTTAATAATTTCTTGCTTGATCCGCTTTTTGCAGTTCTCATCCAGAATTGGAAACATAATTTCAATCCGGTGGTATAAGTTTCTCTCCATAAGATCAGCGCTAGAGCAAAAATAATGTTCATTTTCATGGATACGAAAATAAAATACGCGATGATGTTCCAGGAAGCGTCCAATATAGGAAAGTACGCGGATATTTTCCGAAATCCCGGGTATTCCAGGTTTGAGACAACATACGCCGCGCACAAGCAAATTTATTTTCACTCCAGCTTGTGATGCCTTATACAAGGCTTGAATTATCGTTTTATCAGCTAATCCATTTACTTTCAAAAGGATTTCGGTGTCTCCTTTTTTTAATGCCGCGGCAGTGCATTGCTCGATATATTGCAACAGTGTTTTTTGTAACGTAAATGGCGAATGACTTAGTGCTTTGAGTTTAACTACTTTGCCAAGACCAGTTAATTGTTGAAAAATAATTTGAATATCGGAGGTAATTGTAGGTTCACAAGTTAATAAACCTAAGTCAGTGTATCGTTTTGCTGTGTACTCATGGTAATTTCCTGTGCTTAAATGGACGTAACGCTTTAGTTTCCCATGAGCGCGTCGAACAACCAGGGTCATTTTAGCATGAGTTTTATACCCTACTACCCCATAAAGCACGAGAATGCCCGCGGCATGTAAACGATTTGCTAATTTCAGATTGGACTCTTCATCAAAACGGGCTCGTAACTCGATAACTGCCGTCACTTCCTTACCTGAGTGAGCCGCATCAACCAACGCATCGACCATTACGGATTCTGAGCGCGTGCGATATAAAGTTTGACTAATTGCCAAGACATTGGGATCGCTTGCTGCCTGTCTTACAAAATCAATAACCAGTTCAAAACTTTGATAGGGGTGATGAAGGAGAATGTCTTGCTCATCAATTACATTGAAGAGATTTCGTTCAGACCTGGGGAATTGTGGGTATTGCGCTGTAAAGGGTGGGTAATTCAAGTCAGGTCTATCAATGCTGTTAATCGCAGTTAAATGGCGTTGTATATTAACTGGTCCGTCACAATAATAGGTATCTTCATGACGAAGATGATATTTTTGCAATAAAAAATCGACTATTTTTTCTGGGCAATTTTTTTCAATTTCAAGTCGAACCACATGACCATAATGACGAGAAAAGATCTCGCGTTGCACGGCCTTGGCCAAATCATCAATTTCTTCCTCGCGTAAAAAAAGATCGCTATTTCGGGTAAGGCGAAAAGAATAACAACCACTTATCTCCATTCCTGGAAATAAACTATTAACATGGGTGGTAATGATAGAAGATAGATGAACAAAATAATGAGCATCCCCACATAACTCCGAAGGCAAATGAATGACCCTGGGAATCGATCTGGGGGCATGCACTACTGCATAATTAATATTACGGTCAAATGCATCTTTGCCACTTAAAGAAATAATAAAGTTTAAGCTTTTGTTAATCAGTTGCGGCAAAGGATGTGCCAAATCAAGAGCTATAGGACTAATTACTGGTTGGATCTCATGTTTAAAATAGTGTTTTGCCCATAAATGGATGTCGTCTGTCCATTGTTCCGTATCAAGAAAATAAATTTTTTCCTTAGCTAGTGCGGGAAGAAGTTGTTTATTAAATATGGAGTACAGCTGATCAATGAGTTTATGTGTTTTTTGGCTAATTTGGCTAAATGCTTCATCAGAGCGCAAACCATCAATAGTTAGTTTTCCTGATGACATGGCAATCTTTTCTTTAAGTCCGGCAACACGTATTTCAAAAAACTCATCAAGGTTACTGCTGCAAATACTAAGAAAACGCATTCTCTCCAGCAAAGGAACGCGTTCATCATTTGCCAACATCAGAACTCGCTGATTAAATGCGATAATAGAGAATTCTCTATTGATATAGTATTCTGGATTATCAAATACAGTTTCCAAGGGTAACTCCATTATTTTCTTACAAAAAGTAATATGGCCTGGCTACGTTACTATTTTAGGTGTTAACGAACCAGAAAAAAACATACCGCTATAAATCCTATAAATCCATAAAAGGGTGATAAATTCCAAAAGGTTAATGCAAGAAAAAACACAAAACAACACAGAGCAATTGGAATTGAAAAATACATATCTACAACGCCTTGAGCAACTGAGTAACTGGCTGCTGCGAGTAGGGCTAATGCACCATATTGTACGCCAATCATGATTTTCCGCATTCCAGGTCCATTATGGCTCGTAAGCCAATGATAGCCTACTATGGCCATCAATAATCCTGGCAAATTAATACTAAGAACGGCAAGAACTAAACCGGTAATTCCTGCAGCTTTGTATCCAATAAGGGCAGATAATTTAACACCGGTTAATCCTGGAAAAATAAAACTTGAACCTACCATGGCGATAAACTCTTCCTGTCCTATCCAGTGTCGATAATCAACAGCCTCATATTCCAACAGCTTTAACATGGAGTTCCCACCACCCAAGGATATAAGACCAATTTTTCCAAAGCTTAGGACGATCGCAAACAAGGTGTTTATCATAATTTCAGTAAATTTTTCAGGAAAGTTACATATTGGCAGGAAACAGGTTCATCCAGCAAGTGTTTGGAAATAGTCTCTACCAAACGAAGCGATTTTCCCTCGATACATAAGCTAAAATAAATTTTGTTGCATACTTCGAGACGAGCGAGCTCAATTTTTACGGTAGGGTTTGTCGGTAATTTATAGATAAGTGCTTCTTTTTTTACATAAACTTCTATTCCTTCCTGTTCAACTTGCTGTGCTATTTCCCGTAAATCTGGGGGGAGAGGTTGGTCTGGAAGGTCACTAAGAATTATTTTGGCTCCATAGCCTGCAGCATGGTTTGATTGTTTGAGTAGAGGCTTGTAAATCAATTGCTCTCTACGTTTCTTAATGTTGTAGTTTGATCCTGGCAGCAAATAATAGCAATCTTCTCTATGTTTTTGCTTGTATTGAGTTAGAGCGAGTAATGACTTATCAATAGTATTTAAAACAATTATCTTATTATCCGGCCAAAAATAACGCGTTTCCCATTTTATCTGTTCGTCTTTTTTATCCACTAAAGTTGCCAAAGACAAGCCTGTTTTGGGAGTAAATTCGAAATTCCAAACCAAACGTTGGTTCATGCTTAATTGCTACTCGTAAAATAAAGAGTATATACTACACCTTTATTATACAAAGCAAGGGAAGGTATTGATATTATGGCCATTCTATTTTTTTTAGTTTACCTAATATTTACTTTAGTTGTTCTTTATCGAGCAATGAATCCATTAGTTTGGGAATTGGGAAGCGTTTTTTATTTGATTGTTGCCACGTTTGCTATTGGTTTGCCTTGGATCATTGGTTTTCTGCTCTGGCTGGTGATTATTGTGGCATTACTCGTAGTCTATCTTGAGCCGTTACGCGCAACGATTGCCGATTATCTTTATAAGACAGCTGGTAAGTCGGTTCCTAAGTTATCCAAGACTGAGGAAGAAGCACTCAATGCAGGTGATACTTGGTTAGAACAAGATATTTTTACTGGAACACCTGATTGGAACAGATTAGCGAATGTATCTACAGCACTTTCTGCAGAAGAACAAGCCTTCCTGGATAATGAAACGAACATTTTATGCAGCATGATCGATGAGTGGGAAATTAGCCAAACACGTGATTTACCAGAGAAAGTTTGGACATACATGAAAGAAAATGGATTTTTTGGGTTAGTAATTCCAAAAGAATATGGAGGTAAGGGATTCTCAGCGCGTGCGCATTCTGATGTGGTAATGAAAATATCCAGCCGTTCGGGGGTCGCTGCGGTGACGGTGATGGTCCCTAATTCCTTAGGCCCTGGCGAATTAATCAATTATTATGGTACTGAGGAACAAAAAAATCATTACTTACCACGCCTTGCAAAAGGGATTGATATTCCCTGCTTTGCTTTAACCGAACCAGGGGCGGGTAGTGATGCAACCTCCATTCAGTCAACTGCAGTCGTCATGAAGAAGAAAGTTGATGGCAAAATGGTGCTCGGATTAAACATTACTTTAGATAAACGTTGGATTACTTTAGCACCGGTAGCAACCTTAATTGGTCTCGCCGTGAATGTGAAAGATCCCGATGGTTTGTTGCAGGGTGAAGGAGAAGAGGGTATTACCTGTGTGTTGATTCCACGTGATACCAAAAATCTGGAAATTGGCAATCGCCACTTACCCTCAGATCAACCATTTATGAACGGCACGATTCGTGGAAAAGATATTTTTGTGCCAATAACAACCGTGATTGGAGGGCAGAAGCGTATAGGTAGCGGATGGCAGATGTTGGTTGAATGCCTATCGATTGGTCGCTCCATTTCTTTACCGGCGCTTGGAGCTGGCTCTTCCTCTACGTGTTATCTTGCAACGAGTGCTTTTGCACGCATACGTTGTCAATTTAATGTTGAAATTGGCCAATTTGAAGGAATTGAAGAAAAACTCGCAGAAATCGCTGGTTTAAATTATTTGATTAATTCAAATCGGTTGCTGACTGTAGCTGCTGTGAATGAGCATAAAAAACCTTCCGTAGCTTCGGCGATTGCAAAATATTTTAATACAGAATTGGCGCGCTCAGTGGTTAATGCATCGATGGATGTGCATGCGGGACGTGCGGTGGTCGTTGGTCCACGTAATTATCTAACTAATTTTTACAACGGAGTGCCTATTTCCATTACTGTGGAAGGAGCAAATGTGATGTCACGTAACTTGTTGATATTTGGACAAGGTTCGATGGCATGTCATCCTTATATCCGCCATGAGTTTTATGCAATTTCCAATCAGGATAAAGACGCTTTTAGAGAGGTTATCTGGAAGCATATTCAATATTTCATGCAAAATTTTGCCAAAACAATTTGTTCTGGATGGACTGGTGGGATATTTATTAGTGCTCCTAAGCAAAAAATGAAACGTGAGTATAAACGTTTGGCACGTCTGAGCCACGCTTATGCCTGGCTTGCGGATTTGTCTTTGATTGTACTCGGTGGGGATTTAAAACGTAAGGAGCGTCTCTCAGCGCGTCTTGCGGACGGAATGTCCTATCTATATATGGCAATGGCTGTTTTGCGTAATGTGCAATTGAATAATGAAAATCCTGATGATTTATTGCACGCTCAATGGGCAGTTTCCTATTGTTTTTATCATGCACAACGAGCAATGATCGCATTGTGTTACAATTTCCCATCCAGATTTTTAGGTGTTTTTGCACGTGTATTGGCATTTCCTTTGGGGCAAACTATGCGTTATCCAACAGATAAGTTGGATCAGAAATTAGCACGATTGATGACCAAAAATAATCAGTATCGTGATCGACTGAAAAACATTGTTTACTTAAGCGGGGATCCAAAACAACCAATAGACAAAGTAGAACATGCCTTACAGCAAATCATTAAAACAGATGAACTTTCCAAAAAGGTGGGGGATATAAGACGGGTTAAATTTGGTAAATTAAGAGATAAATTAAAAGAGAAAGTTGCAAATAATGAGCTTACTCAACAGGAAATGGATGCCTTACTTGCAACTGAAGCGGCTCGATGGGATGCTATTTTAGTTGATGAGTTTACTTTTGATTCAATGAAAAACCAATTATTTAACTCAGTTATTGATGAGATTAAATCTCCATTTATGCAGGAAGATGTTTCTTCTTAAAGAAGAGATGCCCGCGGGAAACCGCGGGTTTTAAGTTTTGGATAGCTGTAGCAGGAAAGAATGAAAGAACGAGCAAAGCGTGATTCATGCAACCTATATTTACAAATTTTTAACAGGCGACCTAAAAAACCAGTAATCTTCTATACACAGTAAGTTTGCTATAATTAAGTCAATACAATAAATAGAATTCATGTGAGAGATTAATGTATGTCTGCAAATTCATCTGTAATATCATCCGTTGATGATAGAGCATTCGTTAGAGAAGATCTTTTAAAAGCGATGCAACTCGCAGGAAACTCAGCAGAGTTAGCTCAATATTTAACAAAACAAGTTCATGAAATAGTTGATAACTCAAGGGTTTTTAAGAAGCCAGAGAAGATGCAAGTTGGGCAACAAATACTTAAGGCGGTAGATGAATTTGCTCAACTTGTAGCATACAAATTCTCTGAAGAAGCAAAGCAAATCTGGGCCGGTATCACACCTAGTACCAAGTTTGAAAACATACACCGTGGAATCACTCAGGAGGCGGTGGAATCCTTATCGAAAAAAGGTTATGAAGGTATTCGATTCGATTTTGCCATCAAACAGACTGGAGAGGAGAAAGGACATTTTGTTCGCGGATATGCTTCTAGTGAGAAAGGGGCTCCTCCTTTGGATGGAGAAACAGTTGATTCCTTGGATCGCTTGTTTAACGCATGGTTAGCAAATGAACATCAGGTTTTAACTGAGGATGGTTTTTTCTTTAAAACAGATGCAGAAGGGAATAAAACAAGACAACTGACCCTTGACGAAGTGGAAGAGATAATGGCTGATTCAGCACAAGGTTTTAAGGATTATTTACAAAGTAATCATGTTGAAACGCAACTTGTGTCTCGACAACGAGAATATCCAGGCGAACATCGATTGGAAGAAACCAAGAAGGCTGCAGCTCAAAAAGCAGTAGAACGAGTAATAGAAGCTGAAGAGGCGGAAAAAGTCGAAGCTGAAGTTCAACCCACCCATATCGGCCCCACCTAGTTAGGGCCGTTTTTTTACTTCTGAGTGAGTAACAAATACGATAGAGATGCCATTTTAAATCTTATTTACTGCCTGCAGCCTCTCTAGAGTTCCTATATCAAACCAAACGCCATCATATAGACAGGCAGTTACTTTATTTTGTTCAGCATATTGTCGGATTATAGGTGCAACCGAATAGCGACCTTGTTTGTAATGTGTAAATATCTGTGGATGATAGCAGCAGATACCTGCAAGAGTATATTCTCGATTTGAGTTACTCAACTGAGTTTGATTGATTAACCCGAAGTCTCCGGGATGATTAAGGGCTGGATTTTTGTTTACTAAAATTACATGAATTGCATCAGTATTTTCAGGTTGTAATTGAGAAAAATCAAAATCCGTGTAGATATCTGCATTGACAGTAATAAAAGGTTTATCTCCGAGCAGCGGCAATGCATTTACAATGCCACCTCCTGTTTCTAAGCCTCCTGGAGGTTCTGGTGAATAACAAATTTCAATTCCCCAGCGTGTTCCATTGCCTAAATACTGACGAATTTTCCCCCCAAGATAGGCATGGTTTATTACTAATCGTTCAAAACCAGCTTGTGCTAAATTGAATATATGATGCTCTATTAAAGGTTTTCCTTTAACAATACACAGAGCTTTGGGGGTGACATCAGTAAGTGGTTTTAAACGGTCGCCACGTCCAGCAGACAAGATCATCGCAGTTTTCATGGTAGATAAACTCTCATTTGCATAAATTGGAAGAATGGATGTAATTCTGCATAAGTTTCAGCGCATTCAAGTACATATTTTAAGGTTAAAGGTAAGTCTTTAAGATAGCCAGGTTTGTTATCTCTTAAATGCAAGCGACAAAAAATTCCTAAAACCTTTAAATGTCGTTGTAAGCCGCAAAGATCAAATGCTCGGATAAATTCAGGCAAAGAATAATCCCTGGTTAAAGTACTTTGAGTATAATAAAACTCAACTAACTCTAGAATCTTACTTCGTGGCCATGAAATATAACAATCTTTGAGTAAAGAAACCAAATCATAAGTGAATGGACCAATCATCGCATCTTGAAAGTCAATGACTCCCAAGGTTGATTCCCCTTCATTTTGTAAAAGCATTAGATTGCGGGAATGATAATCACGATGAATAAAAGTCAAAGGTTGCTGCGCTACTTCTGCGGCAATCCATTCCATGGTTTGTTGCATTAAAGTGTTTTCATCCGGATTTAGCTGCAAATCAAGATATGCTTTAAAAAACCATTCGGGGCATAAGCTCATTTCTTTGAGCATATGCGTTTTATCAAATCGTGCAAGCATTGGATCATGCGTTGAACAAGTTTGAATTTTAAATAAAGTCTTTAAGGCATGACGATAATGAGCATCCATGTTTTCAGGGTGGAGAACATTCAAAAGAAGTTGATCTCCTAAATCGCTTAATAATAAAAATCCATCTGCTAAATTTATCGCGAGAATTTTTGGAGTATGAACCCCCGCGTTTTCCAGCGTTTGAGCAATATGGATAAAAGGTTTTAGATCCTCCTTTCCTGGGGGCGCATCCATGACAACTTGCGTAAGTCCATTATATTGAAGACGAAAATATCTTCTAAAACTGGCATCTCCAGCCAAAGGAGTTAATTGGAAATCTCGCTGTTTTAGGGTATGAATTAACCATTCTTTCAGTGCGTTTTCTCTTGCATGCATGATATACTTTCCCATCATTATTTCTGGTTGTAACTTATAACTAAGATCTCTTCTCTCATGAGTAGACAAAATAAAGGAGTTGGTTGTGGTATGAATTATACCGCAATACCTTTAGCGTAAGTGCGAGGATCTGTGATAAGGTACATGTTTTTTGTGTGAATAATAAGGCATTTTATTACCCGTGAACAAGATTTCATTTAAATGGTTCTCGATGAGCATATTTACGATCCTACTTATTTTGCTCATGGTAATTTATCATGCGTTAGCCCATTCTGCTTCTTTAATTAATGAACCTGTCCAAGCTTGTGTCATCGCACGTGATGTTGATTTAACAGATGCAGTTAGATCAAGATTTGCCCAGTGTTTGGGGTGGCACGCCGATAAAAGCTCTCCTATTTGTCTTGGCTCGTACCAACCACTCACGGTCACTCCCCTTGCCTCGCCGGATGAAATAAGGATAATGGCGGATCAAGTCTCTTTTTATCAAGATAAACCGTCAACGTTAACTGGACATGTTGAAGTACAGCAAGGCCAAAGAATAGTCAATGCAGAAACAGCACATGTATATCGAGATCCCAAAAGTAAGCAGGTCACGAAAATTGAGTTTTTAGGTAATGTTCGTTATCTGGAGCCTGATCGATTATTGATTGCTCGTAAAGCAACAATTAATCCTCAGGATAAATCAGGTCAAACTGAAGACGTACTCTACCGTTTTAATACCAACAAACGTACGGCGATATTACCTGCATGGGGAAGAGCCAGCCTAATGCAGCGCTTTCCTAATTCAGATTACTTGTTACGTCAGGCGACTTACACTACCTGTGCACCACAAGATAAAGCTTGGGATATTGAGGCTAAATCAATTGTTATCGATAACAAGAAAAAAATGGGGGTCGCCAGGAATGTGAAGTTGCGTATCCGTGATTGGCCTCTTCTTTATGTTCCCTATCTGAGTTTTCCTACAACTAAAGAACGTAAATCAGGTTTCTTAATGCCTTTAGTTGGCTATTCCAATGTAGGTGGTTTTGATCTGGGACTTCCTTATTATTGGAATATTGCACCAAACTACGATTTGACTCTAACACCGCATATTTATACCGAGCGGAATGTAATGTTAAGTGGGGAATTTCGATTTTTAACTAAAAACAGTGTAGGATTTCTTACCGGAAGTTTTTTGCCGAATGATGCGGCATACCGCAATTTTTTGAACAATCATGTGGAAGAATTTCCTTCCTTTAAAGATAAGTCAACAAACCGATGGTTCTTTGGTGTTCTTGATACCACCCAATTGAGTCCCAATTTGCGTTTAAATGTTAATGTTCACCAAGTTTCTGATGATTATTACTTTCAGGATTTTAGTACCAACTTGGCTCGGATCACTCAGCGACAGTTATTGCGTCAAGCTGATTTAACCTATTCAACAGAACATTGGACTTTTAGAAGTATGGTTCAAAGTTTTCAAACATTGCATCCAATTAATGAGCCTCCTATTCTTGATCAATATGAACGTTTACCGCAATTAAATGCTCGTGGCTATTATTATGAATTGCCTGCTCATGCAAATTTAAATATAACAGGGCAATATGATCAGTTTGTTTGGCCCATATCAACACAGTTTCTGAGAAGAAAAGTGCCCCAGGGGCCTAGGTTTCACCTTAATCCGATCCTTTCATTGCCGCAGCGAGCTAATTGGGGATTTATTACACCATCAGTAGAGTTCGTAGAAAACTACTACCAAGTACAGAATAATTGGATGGATACGAACACTGAAGATAACCGCCTTATTCCGCGTTTTAGTACTCATGGCGGGTTATTTTTTGATCGAAACTTTAACTGGAATGGTAATTCATATGCTCAAACATTAGAGCCAAGTTTATATTATTTGTATGTACCTTTTTATAATCAAAGCCAGCTACCAATATATGATACTGCTAATATGATTTTTAATTTTGATCAGCTTTTTAGAACTAATCGTTTTTCGGGGTTTGACCGAATTGGTGATGCAAATCAATTATCCTATGCAGTGACTACTCGTTGGCTGTCAGAAAGAACAGGCGCTGAATTCGCTAGTCTTTCTGTTGGTCAAATCAAATATTTTTCAAATAGACAAGTACAGCTCTGTCGCAGTCCGACAGGCATTTGTACTGCAAATCCTCTTGAAATGGGATATATATCTCCATTTTATGGAACCTCACCGATAGCTTCTCGAGCGATTCTCTATTTCAGCCCCTCTTTAAAAATTCTGGGTAATTATGTATGGGATCCTGCTACTTCTGCGACCAATAATGGTGCCTTAAACTTACAGTATCAACCTAAGCTTAATGCAATTATTAATTTTGGCTACAGCTATTTAGTTAATGGAGATGTGACATCTGTTAGGAATAATGCAGGGGTAGATAATGCATTACATCAAGGGATAGTCTCTGCCGCTTGGCCAATAAGTGATAGATGGACTGCTGTTGGCGCATACAGCCAAAATATTAGTAAGGATTACAGTATGATGTCTTTATTAGGGATGCAATATGATAGTTGCTGCTGGGCGGTGAGAATTTTGGGAGGAAGAACGTTTAAGAGTTTAAGTGAAGAATATTTGCCTCGATATAATAACAACATCTATTTGCAAATTTTATTAAAAGGCTTAGGATCTGTGGCAAGTAGTGACCCAGGAAGTATCTTGAATACTTATATTCCGGGGTACAATGATCCATTTCATCATTAGATAGCGGTATAAATTTAAACAGGGCCGCTTGTTTTTTGAATAAAAATAACCTAAATTGCTCGAAAAAAAGTAATAAGGATTAACATGTATAAAAAAATAACCCTTGCATGCATATTGTTTGCTGTCGTTGGTGTGACAGAAGCGAAACAATTATTGGATAAGGTGGTTGCAGTTGTTAATAATGGAGTCATCACCGCAAGTGAACTAAACAAACAAGTTGAATTAACAAAGAAACAAATTATTGCACAAGGAATGCAAGTTCCAGAAGCTTCAGTGTTGCGTAAGCAAGTACTTCAACATTTAATTGATGTGAATGTGCAGCTGCAAATGGCAAAGCAACATGGTCTTACTGTAGATGATACTGAATTAAATCAGGCGATTGAAAAAATAGCTACAGCGAACCACGCTACTGTAACTCAGCTACGTGAGGAAATTACCAGGCAAGGGATGACTTGGGATGAGTACAGAGAAAATATTCGCAAAGAAATTCTCCTTTCTAACTTGCAACAAAAAGCGGTAGGGCGAGACGCTGTCGTTACGAATGAGCAAGTTGAACAATATCTTAAAACTGAAGGCGGAATAATCAACCGTTCTGCGCTGACCTATCATCTTCAGAATATTGTTATTCCATTAAACGAAGAACCTACATCAGAAGAAGTAAAAAAAGCTAAAAGCAAAGCAGAGTCTTTATTAGTGCAGATAAAAAAAGGTGGCGATTTTAGCCGCCTGGCTATAGAAAATTCCAGTGGAGAATTTGCATTGGAAGGAGGGGATTTAGGTGAGCGTCATTTAGCCGAATTACCCGAATTGTTTGCAAAGGAAGTAGTGAACATGAAAGTGGGACAAGTATCAGGCCCCTTACGTGCAGGTAATGGTTTCCAGTTAATTAAACTGGTTTCTATTGGTGGGGACAACCAGCATCATGTCATCACAAAAACTCATGTCCGTCATATTCTTTTAAAGCCTGATCCAAGTATGCTTCCTGAAGATTCAAAAAAACAAGTGAATAATATTTATCAACAATTAAAATCAGGTAAAGATTTTGCACTTATGGCAAAGCAATACTCCCTGGATTCATCAAGTGCAGTAAAAGGTGGTGATTTAGGTTGGGTTTCGCCAGGGGTGTTAGTCCCTGAATTTGAGAAAGTCATGGACAAGCTTGCTGTCAATGAAATTAGCCATCCGGTAAAATCACAATTTGGTTGGCACCTTATTCAAGTGCTTGGTCGTAAACAAGAAGATGATTCAGAAGCTTTTAAAAAGCAGCAAGTCCGACAGTTTTTACAACAAAGAAAGTTTGCGGAAGCAGTTCAAAATTGGCAACAACATATACGTTCAGACGCATATGTTAATATTATTGAAAAGGAACTGGCGTGAAGCCGCTACTTATTAGCAGCGGAGAGCCAGCTGGAGTTGGTCCAGATTTATGCCTGGCTCTTGCGGGATATGATTTTCCTTTGGTAATTTTAGGAGATCAGGCAGTACTAGAGGCCAGAGCTAATGAGTTAAATTGCGATATTTGTTTTACGCCCTATAAAAGCGGACAAGTTACTGAGCCTAAGCCTGGCCATCTGACAGTATGTCATGTCACGTGCCCGGATACAGTACAAAGTGGCAGTCTCAATCATAAAAATGCCACTTATGTTATAGAGTTATTAAATCAGGCCGCCATATTATGTGGACAAGGTGATTTTTCTGGATTAATTACCGCTCCAGTCCACAAGGCAATTATTAACGAAGCGGGTATTGCATTTACTGGCCACACTGAATTTTTTTCACAATTTTACAAGGTAGATGTGGTGATGATGTTAGCGTGTAATGCGATGAAGGTCGCATTAGTCACTACACATCTTCCATTACGCCTGGTGCCTGATGCGATTAGTTCAGAACTCATTATTAAGGTGATTACTCAGGTACACCAATCATTAATCCAAGATTTCAATATCAAAGATCCACGTATTAAGGTAGCCGGTTTAAATCCACATGCAGGCGAGTCAGGATATCTGGGACGAGAGGAAATTGAGATCATTTCTCCCGCTTTAGCGGTATTAAAAGAACAAGGCATGAATGTTCAAGGACCAATGCCAGCAGATACTATGTTTATTAACAGTCAATTAAAAAATTGTGATGCTTTTGTTGCTATGTATCATGATCAAGGCTTACCAGTAATTAAGTACGCTGATTTTCATAATGCAGTTAATGTAACTTTAGGGTTACCTATAATACGTACTTCAGTGGATCATGGAACTGCTCTAGAATTGGCAGGCAAAAATGTGCTTGATTCGGGCTCAATGTTTGCCGCAGTCGATATGGCAAAAGCTATGGCACTATCTAGGATAAAATCATGATTAGTTTAATTGCTGCAATTGATGAAAATGGTGGGTTAGGTTTCAATAATCAACTACTTTGCCATTTACCTGCCGATTTACAACATTTTAAGTCAATAACTATGGGAAAACCCATTATCATGGGAAGAAAAACATTTGCATCTATAGGAAAACCGCTACCCGGACGCATAAATATTGTACTTAGCCGCAGTGTAGAATCAATTGAGGGAGTTACTGTAGTCGATTCTTTAGAGAAAGCCATCAAGCAAACAAAAGAATTTTCTGAAATTATGATTATAGGCGGTGCCGAACTTTTTGCTGAGACAATGGAAAAAGCAAACCGCCTATATATAACAAGCATACATCACCAATTTACTGCAGATGTTTTTTTTCCAGAAATTGATGAATCAATTTGGCATTGTTGTGATGAGCAATTCAGGCCCTGTGATGAAAAAAACAAATACGACATGACTTTTCGTACTTATGAGCGCATCAAGTAATAACTATACTTCTATAATTCAACTTAGAGCAAAGTTTAACTCCATATTTTAGTTTTACAATAAATTAGAGAATCACTAAGTTGTCATCGATGAAACATTTAATAAATCACATCTCAACACTCAAAAGGTAAAGTTAGGCTCAATCATGTGATGCAAAAAATGCCCAACATGGGCATGTAAAGATCGATATGGGCCACAGTAGATAAACAAAAGAAAACATTTTAAAAAAAATGCAAAAAGTGTTTGACACTGTTGGCGAAATCAGTAGAATACGCAGCACGCCTTCGGGGCAAGTTCATTAAGAAGATAGAAGACAAACTGTGTGGGCACTTTGAAGAACCTTTGAGTGCTAAGAAGAAATAAATAAGTAAAGAAGCTGGTTTTAAACTAGCACAGGAATTGAACTGA
>NZ_RZGX01000006.1:0-172889 GCF_003990155.1 Legionella qingyii | reverse complement strand
TATCCCGGTAAATTTAGGATACAATCTTTCTTGGGCATTTTAATCTTCCTTTTGACCGTCAAATCAATGGGTTAGTCTAGACTAACTTGATTAAAATGCCCCCTTTTTTGGGGTAGAGCCAACACTTTTTTATAAAAACCCCTCTACATTATGAACTTCTCTGGTTACACCTAACGAGTTAATTCGGTTAGCCGCATTTCTCAATAGATCGCCAGAAAGATGTGCATAACGCAAAACCATCTCAAAACTTGACCAACCACCAAGTTGTTGCAACTCCTGCAAACTCGTCCCATTTTGCACATGCCAACTTGCCCATGTATGCCTTAGGTCATGCCACCGGAAATTTTCAATACCAGCTCGTTTAAGAGCTTTTAACCAGGCATGATTGGTGCACTTCCCTATTTTTTTGCCTTGGTAGGAAAAAACAAACTTGGGATGAGTACCATACCTGGACTGTAGAACTTCAATAGCATTGTCATTGAGCGGAACAGAAATAGCTTTTTTTGTCTTTGCCTGATCAGGGTGCACCCAAGCATGTCGTCTAATCATGTCAACATCTTTCCATTCCAGCCCAGTAACATTTGATGCTCTCAAACCAGTTGCTAAAGTAAAAGCTGCCATATCCTTAAGATGTGGTGGCAATTCTTTTAGCAATCGATTTGCTTCATCAATTGTAAGCCATCGAATTCTACTATTTTCTATTTGACGCATGCGAATAACGGGAATTTTTTCAATCCATCCCCATTCTTTATACGCCTTTGTTAATAATGCCCTTACAATTTCCATTACACGATTAACGGTAGTGAGAGTAACACCCTCTAATTCCTTTTTAAGTGCAATTTCCTCTAACAGTTCATGACTAATCTCATGAAGCTGATAATTACTTAAATAAGGGTCAAGCCATCGTAAATGAAATTTATCTGTTTCAAGGCTGCGCTTATTTCCATTTTCGCGTAGCCAACGACAAACGGCATCACGCCAACCATAAATTGGCTTATTTTCCAATTTAGTGACAGACCATAACTCCGCTTTGATCCTATCGTGATACTCTTGTGCACTTACTTTATCGGCAGTCCCAGTGCTTCTTTGTATTCTTTTTCCTTGATGGGTGAAACTAACCCACCAAGTTGAGTTTCTTTTGTAAAGCGCCATTTATTATTACTCCTATGGACAGCGCCTTGCGATGTAACACTGGTAGCATACTTAGATCGTATGTACACCACAAGATCTTCCTCTAAAAACACCCAACCCCTACCAATCTTTACACCAGGAATATCACCTGATACGGCCATACGACGAACTGTTTCCTTATGCGCACCTAAAAATAGAGCCGCTTCAATAATATTTAGGGTGTTGTTACTATTTATATTTTTATATAGAAGGTTATTTTGATTCATATTAATATCCATATCACACAAATGCTCGTTTCGTGCAGTTATTACATCATATCGAGCACCTCCAATCAATATAAATAAATGTAATGATTTTTAGTAAATTGGATTAATTTTTTAATTAGCTATACCTTTGACCCTTTTGTTTATACAATAACCGAAAGTTGATTCATGGAGAAAAAAATGGATTTATTGAACCAAATTGAAAATGCTGTTGGCAGCGAATTTATAAATACAAATGAACATATGGAATTGTTGTATACAGTTCAGGAAATGACTAGTTCAGAGCAACAACCCCATTCAAATAAAATAGTGGAAATTTTATAGTTAATGTCAAAGCTAATAGTTTGCGGATCTGGAATAAAATCAGTCTCTCACTTTACTGAAGAAACTAAATATATAATTAAAAATTCTGATAAAGTTTTATATTTAGTCAATGAGCAGAATCTCAAGTCTTGGATTCAGCGCGAATCTAAAGAATCTGAGAATTTAGAGGAGCTCTATTTTAGTAGTGATAAACGAATCGATGCTTATAGTAAAATTACAAACTACATTATTAGCGAATATAATAAAGGCAAAATACTTTGTGTTCTATTTTATGGTCACCCAACCATATTCGCTGAATCAGCTTTAAATGCAGTAAAAAAAATAAAAGCAGCTAATGGAAATGCTACCATACTCCCAGGAATTTCAACTTTAGATTGTCTATTTAGTGATTTAGAAATAGATCCTGGTAATAAAGGATGTTTTACTATTGATGCTACCGAACTATTACTATATGAAAGAGATGTCGACATAAATGCTCATGTCATTTTATGGCAGATAGCAAACCTTGGAATGCATAATATTAATCAAACTAGTAAGATGCAGGTTTTATCTGAATACATAACTAAGTTCTACCCCCATGATCATATCGCTTATCTATATGAAGCAGCACAAGTTCCTATGCAACAACCTAGAATTGAGAAAATTAAATTAAAGGATTTAGTTGATTCAAAAATTAATTCGACTACAACTTTGTATATAACGCCAGCAAATCAAAAACAATTAAGTGAAAAGTATCTTAAACTTCTAAAAATCAATCTCCAAGATTATAAATTATCTTGAAAGTCGGACACACCCACGAAATAGTTTCGCATCACTTGAGAAGATCGTCGCATTATCACAATAAGAAAATAAAAAACGTGAATCCTCATCTAATAATTCATTTGGATTTTTAATCAAATTTTGACTATCAGATTTATAATGATAAAAAGTAAATTGAGTTTCTTTACTTACTTTATACAAAGTGCTACCAAATGCATCACCCTTCTCTTCTGTAAACTCCTCTTGATATGCTAGTAATACATTCTTTAAAGTTTCAAGCTCTGTTAACGTGCTATTACTTTGATTAGTTTTAAAGGTATTAATTTTTGCAAATGGGCATTGCAATGGATAATAAACACTGTCATTTTTCTCATCCAAAGAAGCAGGAACCATAACCGTAGGTGTATATTCAAGACCATAACACGTATTGTAAATTCTTTGAACATCACTAACAGGAAAATACTGCTCATCAATAGCAGGTTTTACTCCAATACCTGATCCCATGCAGATATTAAAAATGTATTTTGCTGTATCCATGATAAAAGGAGTGGGCCTAAAACGATTTACTTTCCTTGCACTTAAAAATAGATCATTACACGAGGAGTCATAAGTATTTTTAGTTAGCTTTTTCCGTAATGCTTCAGAAAAATGAAGCTTTAACTTTAACCACTTATCATTCCTCTTTACTTCCTCAATAAACTGTTCAGAAAAATAAAGAATCTGGCTATGCCAGTTTGTAGATGTATATCCATCCTGTAGGACTTCTTTAAAGATACGATAGTGTTCATAAGGTGTTTTTGGTGGAGGATGAGAAACATTAAAATATTTTTGTACTCGAGCATGTTTTCTTTGGCATCCTATATTAGGTAACAGAAAAGAAGACAGAGCCCCCGATGAAACCGATAAAACATTGTTATCAACTGTCTGATCTTCATCAAATACAATTTGCATATTAAAAATAGCACCTGGGCCTTGTACACAATCAGGAAAAATCCTATCTTCCTCCCCAAAATAGTGCCATTCACAATATTTATCCAGAATAATACCTAAAGGTAAGCTGTTCTTTCCATAACCTAAATGTTGAAACAACTCATTATCTGTGTTGGGACTATCTATTCTTTCCAGTTTTCCCGACTTACCAGGAAGATATGCAAGATTTTTAATACCAAAATGCTCACCAAAACGATAATGAGCCAGAAAAAAAGGGATTTGAGTATTTGATAAAAGCTCGTCTAAAACTTGGTATATAGAAGGATTTACTGCATTAATTCTATTTTTGATTTCATTCCATGAAACTTTTTCAATTCGGTTCATACCTTAAACACCTGTAAAATACAGTATTACAAAATATCCTTATTTTAAAATTTAGATAATTGTAAAAAAGACTTAATACTAGCCAATTTTAATGGTAGAGTCACCTTTTTCAATGGATGTGAAAGTAAAAAATGCATAATTCAATACAAAGAATGCCAAATGGAGTTACATCGCTTTACTTTATTCAGGCTTGTTCAACATTTTCGTTTGCAATACTTTATTCTTCCCTCTCACTTTACATAAGCAAACAACTTGGGTTATCTCCAACAGTCTCTAACAGCGTTGTGGGCTTATTTTTAGCCTTTAACTATGTTTTACATTTGTTTGGTGGATTGATGGGAGGTCGCTATATCAGCAATCGCAATTTATTTTTTATTACAACCCTAATTCAAACGGCAGGGCTTGTAGTGTTGGCAATATCTCAAGTCTCATTACTCTATGTAGGATTAGGCTTGTTTCTGATAGGTTGCGGTCTCAATACAACATGCTATAACACCATTTTATCTCAACGCTTTCAGCCAGATGATAGTCGTAGGGATAAAGCGTTCTTTTTAAGTTATGCTGCAATGAATGTAGGATTTTTTGCCGGATATATCAGTAGTGGATTTTATGATTACTCAAATGATTACCAACAGCTTTTCTATATTGGTGTATTTGCTAATATTTTAACGTTACTATTCATGATTTTTAGCTGGCACAATCTTGCTGACAATGAATTATCTTCGACTTCTAAAAACAGTAGAAATAAGTTCGCGAGTAATATGATTAGCTTTATAGGGATTATTACATTAATCCCAGTGTTAGTTTTGTGTTTTCATTCTTCTTTCCTGAGTAATAGCCTTGTTATTACTACCAGTATTGTTATGTTATTGGTCATTCTAGTTTTAGGTTATCAACAAAAAAATCAAGCAGACAAACAAAAAATTCTGGTCTATTTAATCTTAACTGTGACATCAATTATATTTTGGATGATCTATTATACTGGCCCGATGGGCATCACTCTTTTTATTAAGAATAATGTCGATAAACATATTTTTAATTTTGAAGTTGCTACCCAATGGATTTTAAATCTTAACGCTATTGTGATTATTTTAGGCGCACCAGTTGTAGCGATTGTTATCAATAAACTCAAAGATAAGGGTTACAATTTTTCTACCTCAATGCAATTTGCAAGCGCTTTTGTAATTCTAAGTTTTTCATTTTTTTCTTTGGCTTGTGCGGTAGTATTTTCTAACAACCAAGGTTTCAGCAGCATATCCTGGATCATACTTCATCTAGTCGCTCAAGCCATTGCAGAATTATTAATAGGACCTGTAGGATATGCAATGATTGGCCGAATAGCACCTCTTAAGTTACAAGGTATTTTAATGGGTACCTGGATGATGGTTTCAGGAGTTTCTGCATCATTATCACAATACTTTTCTAATGCAATGGTACAAACACAAGCAACAGATCCTCTAATCACCAACCCAGATTAC
Source organism: Legionella qingyii (assembly GCF_003990155.1). Lineage (NCBI taxonomy): Bacteria > Pseudomonadati > Pseudomonadota > Gammaproteobacteria > Legionellales > Legionellaceae > Legionella > Legionella qingyii. The sequence continues at coordinate 167,620 of NZ_RZGX01000006.1, read as the reverse complement.
CTTCATGTATTTTGTCAATTGGGACTATGGGCATTAGTAGGTGGTATTTTCTTATACCTTATTGCAGGAAAGATAAAAAATCTTATTGATGAAAAATCTACAGAAGCTATAAATGATTCAACTGTTCAAGTTTAAGTTTTGCTATTATTTAGTATTTGCTTATCATTGACTATTTTTGGCTCATTTATGCATTTTTCCTTTGACAATCTCGGGGTAAATATTCTAATTTTTTTAATATTCATAACCGCTTACTCTTATCCATAGAAGCAATAATCAATTTTGTTTATATATGGAGCGGACATGGAGTGTTTATCAATTAACTTGCCACAAAAAGAAGCAAGATATATCTTAAAAAATGAATCGCAAAAAAATTTAATTAAAATGCTCTTGCATCATGCCTCTATGGATTTAAAATATTTTGCAGAACTTCTGGGGGTTGAATCCTCAGTTCTTGTCCAAGTTGTTAAAGGGAACGATTTTCTAGATGGAGAGAATTTCAAACGGTTGGTTGATTGGTTTTTCTTTTTTATAAATGGATAGTTAGGAAAAAATATCCCCATTAATTGGTACTTTTAAGAGATAGCATTTTAATTTATGTTGAGGCATAGTAAGAGCTTATCTACCCGAAAATAAGTACTCAATGCATTACATCTTAGTTATAAAAACCCGGTTAAATTTATTACTAATAGCATTAAATTTCGATTTTTATTGGAAGATTTTTGCTCATTAATATACAATCGAAAAATTTTTAATCAACACTGATAAATAAAAACATCTTATCTAAAGAAACGATTAATTAAGAGATCGGAATTGGACAGTGCCCTTCTAATCGTTGCTTGAACGTTATCAGATTCTTATTGATAAAAGGAATAATTGTGTAGAAATGGATTTTCCATAACCATTGGAAAATGAAGCTGTGTCAATTTTAGATTTTATTAAAAAACAAATTTTACGTTATAGAGACCTCTTAGCCAACTTATCACGCAGAAATAAAGAAATTTATTACCGTGAAAGTCGTGGGCATTGTATTAACTTATCAAAAGCTCCTAAGGTAGAAGATGCTTATAACGCTATTATTTCAGAAAAATTTATACCCCTGCGCTCAACATCAACAATATTCCAAGAGTTGATGAATAATTCTTATTTTAATCTCACTCAACATCTTCTATTAGAAGAAACTAAAAATACAGATTTAATTAAGAGACTTGATAAAATAAGGCTTGCTGATGATAAGTTTCAACGTGAATATGGTATTTCTGGAGCTTGGCTTTTAGGGCCATTTCTTTGTTGGAGGGATAATGTAAATTTCAAACAAGATGAATTACTAATCTCACCAATTTTTAAAATAGCAGTAGATGTGGTTAAGGATAAAGGAAAAAAATGGAGCTTGAAACTAGAAGATACTACTGTTCATTTGAATCCATCATTACGTCTTGCACTTCGGCAAAAATTAGGCATAAAACTTCCAGAACATTTCGAATCTGACCAAGTATCCGACGCTTTACAAGAGTTTAAGAACTATTTAGAAAAATCTGGTAAATCAGTTATTCATGATGAATCCTTTACTGATTCCCTCCCCAAAATTCCTCCTCGTTTTAAAATTGTAAAAAATGAGGAAGGAGAAATTGTTGATAGAATTCCAGTTAACCTAGCGGAGGCTCTCACGAAAAAAGAGTATGAGCTATATAGTAAAGTCAATGAAAATCAGTTTTATCTAATTGATATTGTCCTAATAGACCATCTTAATGCAAGTCGCACAGTACTTCTTCGAGATTATGATTCTATTTTTGAAAACTCTGAAATGCACCCCATTTTATCAGAGTTATTTCTCGGAAAACCTATTCCTACTAATAAAGGTGAAATATACGAGCGAATAAAAGGTCTTGATGATTATAAAGAACGAGATAATTTTTTTGTTGTAAATATTGACTCATCTCAACATAGAGCTATTGATCAAACGACAAAGAGCAAGGTAGTCGTGATACAGGGACCACCGGGTACTGGGAAAAGTCAAACAATTACAAATCTTATTGCAGAAACTTTATCAAAAGGTAAAAAAGTACTATTTGTATCAGAAAAAAGAGCAGCACTTGATGTTGTATATGCTCGATTAAAACAAGCTAACCTTGTATCACAATCAGTTCTTATTCACAGTAGTGATTTGAATAAACAAAGCTTATATAACTCATTTTTAGAATTAGCAGAAGCAAGCCATGATCCCCAAGCTGAAAAACAGTGGGAATTGTTAACAAATGAACTAGATAACCTAAAGTTAGAAATCAATACTTATTACCGAATACTAGAAACAGTCCACAATCCAAGTGGCTTATATATTTCTGATTTACTTACCCTACATTCCGAGCAAAAGAATATTAAGATGAATATTCAATTCGCTAATTTATTTGCAAAATATTCATTTGATGACTTAAAGCACATATGTGGAAAATTAAGGGAACTGCAAGTGCATGTAGCAAAAGTGAAAGATCTTCCTACTCATCCTTGGCTTCATAGGAAGGATAATACTATTTTAACTAATAGCTTTATGCAAGTAATGTTAGATATGGTCGAAAAAATTAAACTTACTGAACAATCAATATCCTCAATTAAAATACAAATCAAAGATATCGGAGTGAATAATATTGAAGCTATCCCCGCTTCCAATATATTAAAGGAGCTAACTCAATTATCTCTACCTTCTGAATGGTTAGAGTTTGCTGCTTTGTTTTACTCTGATTTATCTGGCTTAATGATATATCAAAAGGAAATCCAGGAAATAATACAAGTAATTGAAAGTGAGAAGTCTCATTTTGACTTAATAAACAAAAATGCTAATGACGAAATAATTAGGCAACTTGAAATGTACTACTCTATTTCGCGTAGTATATTTCATTGGTTAACCCCAAATTTTTGGAAAATGAGGAATTATAGGCGTCAATTTCTAGCAAATTGGGATGGAACAAATAAGTCTTTTAAATCATATCGGCTGGTAAAAGAAGCCATAAAATCATTCAAATCCATCACTCAAAATAAGTTACTTCCATTAGAGATTAATGAGTCAGATCCAGAAAAAATTGTTCAAGCCTTCAATACAATTAATCCAATACTTAAGGCCATATCTAGTATTGGAGATATTATGAGGAAATTAGGACTATTCTCTAATCCTGAATTAACTAGTTATAACAGTCAGTCGGCGACAAAAATTAAACAAATATTTCCTGATTTATATAAAGCAAAAATCAATTTAGAAGAACAAATTGAGAAACTAGATAAGCTAAAAAATGAACTAAATCAGTATTTCGAAAAACCTATAGTCTCAGATACTGATAATGAAAAATATAACTATGATTTTCTTGTTGAAAAAATGAGCGATTTGGAAATCTTAGATAAGATTGATTTATGTTTAAACAACATTAAATCATCTTTTAATTGTGATTTATCAAAAGAACTAATGATTAAGAATCTCATTCCTATTGATGACTCCTGGGACCAATACCTTATTTCTTTAGTGATTAAATGGTGGATAGACGAAGTTATTACACAATATCCTGAACTACGAAATTTCGATCGAAATAATTTTCTTACTAAAATTGAATCTTTTAAAAAAATCGAATCAGAGCACCGAATTTCTGCACGTGAATTTGTAAATAATGCTTTTTCAAAAAGATGGGGTAATGGTGTTGGAGAGTTCGAAGGATTAAGTTTACTTAAGAAAGAAGCTAACAAACAACGTAAGGTACTTTCGCCTCGTGAAATTATGGAGCGAGGGGCACTTTCTACTATGTTAAAACTTAAACCTTGTTGGTTGATGAGTCCATTAAGCATTAGTCAAATACTTCCAATGGAAATGGGACTATTTGATATTATTATATTTGACGAAGCATCTCAGGTAAGGGTTGAAGATGCTATTCCATCGATCTATAGAGCAAATTCTATGGTTGTTGTAGGTGATCCAAAACAAATGCCCCCTACAAATTTCTTTTCAGCAGTTGAATTTATTGACGATGATGACGATGAAAATGAATCAGATTTATCACAAAGTATATTAGATCTAGCCTCTCAAATTTATCCTTCTGAAGTATTAGAATGGCACTATAGAAGCCGCTCTGAATCTCTAATTGCATTTTCAAATAGAGCATTTTATGGAGGCAGATTAATTGCTGCCCCTAATCCATATTATTTAACTGAAGGAGAAGTTATTAAATTTCATCAAATAAATAATGCTTATTTTAACCAAAAAGAAGGAAATAATGTTGAGGCTGAAGCTTTAGTCGACAGATTAGCTCAGTTATTCCAAATTAATCCTGAAAAATCTCTGGGTGTTATTGCGATGGGACAATCGCAAATGATAGCTATTGAAGATGCCATCGAACGTAGAATACATTCTGATGTAAGTTTTAAAAATAATATAAAAAAAGCAAGAATACTCAGTAATGGCGAATCTGATATACCTCTTTTTGTGAAAAACTTGGAAAATGTTCAAGGAGATGAAAGAGACCTTGTATTAATTTCTGTCGGATATGCTCCCTCCTCACAGGGTAGGAAACTACATATGAACTTTGGTCCACTTTCGAAGCAAGGTGGTGGACGACGTCTTAATGTTGCAATCACTCGTGCGAAACAGAGCCTAGAAGTATTCTGCTCATTTGATCCAAATTTAATTCCAACAGAAGAAAAAGATTTTACTAAAAATCCTGATTTAGTTTTATTTGGAAGATATCTTAAATATGCAAAAGCAATCAATGATAAAAGTTATCCTGAAGCAAAGGCTATATTAGATTCCTTTGGTATTGGTGGTGCTATTACTACTCGAAAATCAAGCTCATTCAGCAAAAATGTTAAACGTCGATTAGAAGAGCTAGGCTATAAGGTATCTGCTGAGATTGGATCAAGTGGCTTTTATATCGATTTAGGAATTCATCATCCTGTCATTCAAACTAATTTTATTTTAGGTATAGAGTGTGATGGGGCATTATTTCATTCTACACCCTATGCTCGCGACCGTGATAAGATTAGACAAGAGTTGTTGGAATCGCGTGGATGGAAAATAGAGCGTATTTGGTCACAAGATTGGTCTAGGGACTGGAAGGCTGAAATTGTAAGAATAGACAATATATTGAAAGGAATTCTAAATACACATAATGATCAAATGCTTTCTTATGAAACAACTGAAGAAATATAATTTAAGTAACAAATATCTAAGACAGGAATATGCTATTGAACTTACAAAGGTTTAATTTTTGGAATTTTGAATAATTCAAAGTGCCAAAGTACATATTAATACATAATTGCAAAGCCATCTTATTAGTGGGAAGATAAATTTAACATAAACAAATTTAATGATGAATTATTTCTATCTGTATCAAGGTGATATTTTAAACCTGCTTTTCAAAAAGTCTATTAATATAAGTTAATTCTCTTTGAATGTATCACTTAGTAATCTTATTCCGGGCTTTTTAAAGGCCACTTGGAGTACTAATTCAAGTATGTGAATATTTGGATCATTTATATAAGATAATCCAATATAAGTTTTTTTATCCTCCTTCATACCAATATAGAATTTTCCATCATAGCTCCAAGTATGGACTTGGTGCCACAAACAGCTGATGGATTCATTCTTACCCCAAAGTTTATACCTGATAAATGAGATACCTTCATCCCTGATTACAGCAGCGCCTAGCTTTATCTCTTTACCTAATTCTAATGTTGCAAGAATATCCGAACATAAACGAATTCCGACTGCATTCCATAGTTTGTCAATAAAAGTAGAATAGATTTCTTTACGTCTTAGATCTACAACTGTTTCTGAATCATTATCACCAAAAGCTATTGTGTACCTGGTGCCCGTAGGTATGCCATTTATAGAGTGCCTGACTCCTCCCCAACGAACTCGCGTGATTGCCTCCAGTGGATAACTATTATCTTTCCACTTAACTCCATTAGGAGAAATACTTAATAACTCCTTAAATATCACACCGATTTCAGCTTGATAGGTTATTTCATTAGCAAATTCGGTTTGACGAATATCAGAATTTTTTTGTTCTTCTATAATCTCTTGGAGTTTATCAACATCCTGTTCTACACGTGCCAGGATTTCTGGGTCATAAAATAGCTCATTAATAAGACTTGTAATTCTTTTTGTTTGATTACTCATCTCGTGCTCATTAAACAAATCGATTGCAAGATTTCTGATTGAGTAAGCTAACGTATTACTTAATTCATGCTCAAGCCCACGAGATATTGCACTTAGTTGAATAGGTTTCGCAACTTGAGCCCAATTTCTTACCACAGTCTCTAGTTTATCGATAATTGGCTCAACAACTTTTTCGCCAGCAGATGCAGATTCGTCTGCTATTTTAATAAGTTCTTGGATATTGTCTGCTTCTTTTTGGAGAAACTCTAGACATTCTATTTCATAACTATCTACCAACTCATCAATCAAGACTGGAGCATGTTTCTCACCATTTTGTGTTATGTTAGTTACTACTAATGCAACTACTTTGATTAGAGTTGAAGATGGGAGTCGGTTTAAGGCATCTTTAATGACACTTCTAAAATATTGATTTCGTTCTGCTAGATCTGCTTCAATATGCTGCTGTGCATGAACCTCGGGAAAGCCAGCTACCAAACGATCCTCATTTATGTCACGAATGATGTCATCAATTTTTATACTATCAATAAGATATACTATTTCCTGTATGAACTCTGAAATATCTTCTGCTTTATCTTTAGCGTCAATGGCATTAAAAGCAGCAGCCATAAGATTGGCATGAGCCAAAACTGGTAAACCTGTCTCCTTTCGAATTGACATTGGGTCAAAAATTAATTGATTGGTTAGTTGTTCTGCCTTTCTTGGAGAAACACCAGGCAACCAGGCCAATTCAATGCTTAATCGAGTTCTTGGGTTTGTTAAGTCGGAACGTGCCTTTTGACATACTTCATGATTAAGTTCTAACGATTTTTCTTCAGCTAATTCCACAATTCGTTTTCTACTATCGCGAGTGTTCACACCAAGCAAGAAAAAAGGATTTTCTTGGATTTCTGAATTCTCTAAATTTCTTAGTCTATTAGAGCTCATAATTTTAGGTTGGATGTTACTCGAGCAATTCATTTAATATTACTCCTACAATTTATTTCAAATAGGTTCACAGTATTCGCCAATCTTTCTAAATCCCCTGCTACAACTCCAGCTATGACCGAGATAATCTAGTTCAGCATTTTGGGGTATAACGACCTTAATACACCCATTTCCGTTTTGCTTATATCCCTTGCTGCAACTCCAACTATGACCGAGATAATCTAGTTCAGCATTTTGGGGTATAACGACCTTGATACACCCATTTCCGCTTTGCTTATATCCCTTGCTGCAATCCCAACTATGGCCGAGATAATCTAGTTCAGCGTTTCGGGGTATAACGACCTTGATACACCCATTTCCGTTTTGCTTATATCCCCTACTACAATTCCAACTATGGCCGAGATAATCTAGTTCAGCATTTCTGGGTATATCAACCTTGATACACCCATTTCCGTTTTGCTTATATCCCTTGCTGCAATTCCAACTATGGCCGAGATAATCTAGTTCAGCATTTTGGGGTATAACGACCTTGATACACTCATTTCCGTTTTGCTTATATCCTCTACTGCAAACCCAACCATGACCAAGATAATCTAGCTCCGCATGTTGAGGTATTTCAGATTTAAGTGAATGATGAGCATCCACATTCTTTCTTTTTTCAGTACTAGTTATAAAATTTTTTTGTATTTTAAGTTGTTTTTCTTTTTTCAGTTTTGCTAAGCTCAAGTGCTTAAGTAAGGTTTTATTAGTTAACTTATCAGTATTAATTCTCATATCGCCCTGAAATTTTAAAATTGCTCGTTTAGTTTTAACTCCCAGAAAACCATCTGGATAGCCTGAATCATAACCAAGTTGATTTAGTTTTTTCTGAATTTCTTGTAAAGTTTTATCTGGAAGAGCATGATTATCAGAGGAATTAACACTAATAGTGCTTCTTGAAAAAAGAGCAGCCCCTTCGGACTCAAGTACAGCACGATAATTTTTAATATAAGATTTTGCACTTTCAAAGTTACTTGGCCTATATCGAAAATTTCCACAGCGACGATTATAGTTCCCAACCATCTTATTAAAGCGATTTACATCAGATGCAATATAACCATTAACTATTTTTCTAGCTGTTTCAATGCGAATCTTTTCAGCCAAGCACCAACGAATCTGAGCAATTTCAAGTATATTTTTTATTCCTATTTTTGGTTTTTCTTCAGAGGGTCGATTAGAAATTGGTGGCCTCTCAGAAATCTGTTGTGACGAAGTTTGTGGTGATATTAAAGGTCTAGTTAAAGCAGGGTTAGTATTTTGTGATTTGGCATTTGTTATCGCCTCTCCTGCCGATGACAGCCAACACCAATAAAAAAACGTTACAGCAAGACATCCAATTATTATTCTCTTAACCCCAAGCATCCAAGAAGTGGTCGAGGCTTTCTGAATTGGCTCCGAACTTGGTTCAGTATCCTTTATTAAATTAGTTTCTGGATGGTTTTCTGCTGAAATAGTATCATGTGATAATTTCTTGGCTTGTGCTTCTTTGACGATCGTGCCAATATCAGATACCATCGAGGATAATCCAGCAAAACCGAAATCTAGTTGCTCTTTTTTAGATTCTTCTGTAGTCAATATATTTCCTCTACTCGTGCAGGCGATGAATGCAGTGCGGATAGCAAATTTTCTTGACTAAGTCTGTCTTTTCCTGACCGTGCTGTTAAACGGGCCCCTTCTCGAACTACAAAAACAACATCCGACAAAGGCCTGTCCGCAAGCTCTTTTGAAATAGGTATTAGATCTATATCTTCTTCTTTTGGAAGTGGTGCTAAAAGTTTTTCTAATAGGGCTAAAACCTCTATCTCATTAGCGTAGTCTACCTTGATGATATGATCGAACCGACCTCGTCGGAGTATTGCTGGATCAATCATATCCACACGGTTAGTCATTGCGACAATCAAAACATCATTCGTTGTAGCCTCTGGTATACGTCTCAGAAATTCTGCAACCTCTTCTACATGATGGTGACCCGATCCTAGTTCTCGGTTTGATAAGAAAGCTTCCATCTCATCAATAACCAATACTGAAGGTGCATATTTGAGAGCCATATCAAAAATCTCTGCTACCTTTTTGCTAGTCTCATGAATATATGGGCTGGCTATACTGGATGCGTTAATATGAAAACTTGGCCATCCAAGATAATCAATTAACTGCTCTACCGCAAACGTCTTCCCACATCCAGGTGGTCCATGCAATATGACTGCCGATGGAAATCCAATTCCAAGCTGCTTATAACGTTCTCGGTTTTGAATGATATGAATGATATGTTCGTTAATAAATCTCTCTAAATCTGGACGACCTGGCAATTCGAATTGTTGTGCTTTCTCATTTTGTATGGATGCTTCAATCCCTTTTAAAAGAACAAGATCATTATTGTCCAAGTGGAGTCCAGCAGTTTCAACAATATCTTTAAGATCAGCGGCACTGAAGGCACTTAGGGTACATAATTGCCTAAAAGATCTCACGGAAATGTTAACGCCACCAGTTAGCCAATAACCAAGAATAAAATCATCGTCAGTATTTGGGCCAGTACTATAGGTAGGTAATAGTCGGTTTAAAGTTTCAATATATAGAGCATCTTGAAGTGATAACCCACTAGTGATTTCTCTAGTCGCTTTAAATGCTTGTGCAAATATAAGTGCCACATTCTTCGTATTTGGAGGCCTAATCTTTGATACAGGACACAAATTCTGACTTGCACTACAGGAAATCGACCAGAAGCGTTGATTCCCAAAATAAAAAGCAGTTAATGAATCATGATCAATAAGTCCAGAACTAATCCACTGTTGTGTAAGTTTGTCATGAGCAATCAATGCTCTACCACCACTCAGGACTTCAATAATCTGCCAATCTATACCTTCAAAAATAGCAATTCTGGCTATTGCTCCATCAGGAAGCTTGTAGCCAATGGGTAGCCAAGCATTTATTGCCATAGTTACCCCCGGACAATATTTGAGCCAGCTATCATCTCGTCTTCATTAACAGAACCTATACGAGCAGAATCAAGATTGGCAACAATTTTTCGCAGTTTTTCCATATCATTACCCGTAAGAGCCTCAATCCCTGCTTCAATTAATTGAGTATGCTCATGAACATCAGGGAATAGATAAGAGTCTTCTTTTAACCAGTTAAAACGGTCAATGATAAACCAATCTTGTCGCCATAGAATCATAAAGTTTCTATTACGAAGTTCAGAAAGATGTGCTTCAAAATCACTGCTATTATTATCAATTGCGCGTTGAGCTGTTTTACTAAGATTTTCAAAAGAAGAATCCTCTGATGATCGAGCATGCTGTCTAACTAACTGCTCAAAAAAATGAACAACTTTGTCTAACTCTATCTGACGAATTTCTTTTAAATGCTCTTTGCGAATTATGGCTAGACGTCGCCTAATTTCTTGAATATTATCCATAGCCTGTTTAACTGTTTCAGGGTCACTCTCATTAGGATTTAATCCGCATGTTTGATCCAGTGTGTCTCGTGCTTGATTTAGTCGATCATCATTGATCTTTGATGTCATTTCATTAAGACGCTGTATCATTTTCTCTGATTGGTCTTGGACTAACTTTGATGCTTTGGTATAGTCAATTTGCCCATCTTGACGAGAGTAAAAATTACGCCCGCTATGGAATGAACTTCCAATGGATGGCACCGTGACCTCAATAATAATATTCCCTGAATCTAGTACTTCATATTCGCAAACTAACTCAGCACCTACTGAAATAATTCCATCATCGAAATCAACACCTTTAATCTCAAACATACCGATAAAGCGGTTATCGCCAATTGGGTCAGATATCTCACCTTCCCAAAGTTTGAATTTTAAAGTGGAAGGGCTACCAGCCTTTAATGATTCTGCAGCTTTGAAAATTTTCTTTCCTTTTTTGGGTAATTGCTCCCCTTCACGAACTAAATAATCCAGTATTAGACGACCTCCAATTTTCTCACATACCTCTACACCAATAGAATGCGAGGCAGGAATAGCATCAATGCTTGCAGCTGTACGTAAAATGACAATTTTGTCTTCAACCAGACTAATAGGTCCACCGTTTGAGTCAAACACAAATATTTTAAATGTATTTTCAGCTGGTTTCGATAGATGAAGTTCAACACTCGCTCCATCTTTCAACCCTACTCGGCCAGATGACCATCCCGTATCGAGACTGTCAATTTGAAACTCGGCTCCAGAGATAACAGGACCGGTTACCTTCGCGATGATCTTGGCTTTGGTATCTGGTGTTCTTGCTATAAAGTTAAATGAAAGATCCAGATTCCCTGTGCCTATTGTACCTCGAGCACTTTTCCGACCACGCTTTTCAGAAGCCCAATCAATCGATTCGGCGAATATTGCTGCACCTTCTGCTACCGCCGTCATGGGATTAACATCTATAGATGGTGCAATACCTAATTCAAACGATACTTTATCGCGGAGGGGCTTATATTGAGTTGGTCCACCTACAAATACAATACGTTCAACATCATGTGAATTTAGTCCACTCTTAGCAAGTGTTTCTCTAGCAGCCTGGATAGCTTCTTCTACTTTACCTAAGATTAATTCATCAAGGAGTCTTCTTGTGAAAGGTATATCAATGTATATTTCCTCACCAGATTCATCACTAATACTAATATCTGATTCAGCAAGACTGATGACAGATTCCTCTTTAGTTGATAGTTCTATTTTTGCTCTTTCTGCAGCCCACAGGCACATTCTTAGTAATGATTTGTACTTGATATTTGAACTTAAATCTTCTGGTAGATTAAATTGGGAAAAAAGCCAGGGCTTAACAACATTGTCCAAAATTGAGCGATCAAAGTCTGTTCCACCACACATCGCAATACCGCCATGGGCTAATAGGCTTACTCGTCCACTGATGCTTTCTGCAATAGCAATATCGAGAGTCCCTCCTCCTAAGTCAAAAACAAGAAAAACTCCATCACTTCTTCTTTGCTTCATAACACTCATCACTGCTGCCACAGGCTCCTGCATTAAAGTAATTTTGCCTAAACCGGCCATTTCAGCTGCAGCCAATGTCGCATCTTTTTGCATTTGATTAAACGCTGCTGGTACAGTAATTACAGTACCAGTTCTTTCATTATTTCGTATTTCTTCAGGAAGATATCCAAAACATAGTTTAAGGATTTCGGCGGAACACTCTTCTGGAGTCATGACTAGACCCACAGCATCCAGTTTGACAGGAGTGCTTGTACCAATCATTCGCTTGAATTTTGTAGCAGCATTATCTGGATTTTTAGCAGCACTATCGTATGCTCTTTTCCCTAAGTATTTGTTGCCTCTCTTATCGATAAAGATAGCTGACGGGGTAACATCATTTTGATCTGGACTCTTATAGAGGTGAACTGACGCCCCATCATAAGAACAAATTGCACTGTTTGTTGTGCCAAGATCGATTCCAACGTATTTCATATATTCACCTTTCGCAGTATGACTGTCCCCTGTTTTTTAAGTCCTTGAGCACTCATAATAATCGGCTCTACCATTTGATCTATTAGCAACGTATCTTCTGGCTCAAAATCACCCAAATTTAGAGCAGAAGCGGCGATACCAGGATCGAAAGGTTGTCCCTCAACATTGACTAGCCTAAGGCCAACAACTTCTAGACTTTCTTCGATTTTTTTTTGAAAGTAACGCAATTGGTTAACGTAACGATTAACCTCTCCGGCATCCATCTTATTCACAATCCTCGTAAACACTCGAGAAAAACGCCAGCTTTCAACTGCAATGTTGATCATAGAGTGTTCTAATTGTTCATATCGGTTATTGTTATCAATTTCCATCTTTTTTCTCTGAGGTTGTTGAGTAGTTTTGCATTTAGCGGATTTAAAGCAATGGGATTATCCTATTGCTCCAATTGGTATAATTTTTCAGTTTAATCTTATATATGATTTACAATTAGTCGAAATTGATATTATTCAAATTCATTATAAAACCATGTTGATCATAATATGCCCATTTTTCGGCGATGCTACGTAATCATAAGACCCTTGTCAAGGCAAGAAGTGGTTGACTATTGCCCTAAAGACAATGATTTGATCTGATTGATTTATAATTAACCTAATCCAGGGAATACGATAGAGTTTTATATAAAGTAAAGACAAATGAAGGTCCAATATCGATTACTTTTTCATAAAATCATCTCTATCATAAAATCAATTAATTGCATTTTAAGAGCACTATGGATAATATCCGCCCATTTCATTTGGGGTTGTACTATGAGAAAACTATTTGATTCACTGGCGGTTGCTAGTTGTGGTTTGATTACTTCAGTACTGACAGCAATATTGGTTATTGTATGTTCCAATCATATGGAATTTGATTTTTTTACTCTAAGTGTTTGGGTGGTGATACCTATTGGCGCTATTTTGACTGGTATGGCTGCAGCATCAGGATACTATTTTGGTTGCTTATATTTTCATAAACGACCAACCAAGGTACTATTTTTGCAAATGCTAATAATTGCAGTCTTTACTCAATTGTTGATCTATTATTTTCAGTACATGACTCTTATTCTTGATGATGGAACACAAGTAAGCCAATTTATTTCATTTATTGATTATGTAAAATTCACACTTTCAAAGTCACATTACACTTTTTCTTTTAGTAGGGCTCCAACTCATATTGAAACAGGTGAAGTGGGTTATTTTGGCTATTTTTTGGCTATTATTCAATTCGTTGGCTTTATGGCAGGTGGCGTATTTATTGCCATGATACTTTTACAATACCCTGAATGCGAAAAATGCGGAAAATATTTTAGATTGTTGGGTACTAAATCCAAAAGCTTTTCAGATTCTGATGCTTTTGCTGCATATTATGATGAGCTATATACTCACCCAATCGAATCAAAGGAATTTGTTGATATGTTAAATCAAAAGCATGATCACAAGGCCCAAAATGGAGTAGTACTTCTAAAAGAAAAGCTTAATGGCTGCCCATATTGCAAAATTCAAATGATTACTAATAATGTGTCTGTTTATAATGGTAAAGAGTGGAAAGAGATCAATGACTTAAAACGCCATATTCTCTTACCTGACTCTATAAGTTTGCTTACTCAATTTGCCAAATGAGAACTTACCATCACATACGCGCAATGGAATGCGCTGTATTAAACAATACAAAAAAATTTTAAAAGGCTTATTTTGAGTATCAAACCTATAAAGATTCTATATAGTTCAACACACACCTATCGCATTATTAAAGTATGCTTACTAACTTCTTTATTTATAAGGATTTTCAATAGACATTAAGGAAAAATAAGTTTAAAAAGCTGATGAATGTGTGGTGAAGAGTAAGTATGAAGAATAAAGTCAAAAAATCCATATTTTATAAGGGTTGCTGGAATAATTTTTTAACTATTCACCACAACATTCATCACAGGTTCATCATTCTTCACCACTTTGCACCGCTTTTTTTTACCCTATAAAACTAAACAACATATTAAACATTTTCCTCATACATATTTTGTAACTCATTATATTTCACCAATGCCGCTTGCTGTAACTTATCAAAGTCCTCCCTATTAAGCTGTAATAGCTCAACCGAAATATTTTTAATCAACGCATTCATCTGAATGATTAGTTGATGGCAATGTTTTTCGACGGCTGTCTTTTCACTTAAATGGTCATTTCTCTCAAACCAATGATTTAATCCGACCTGAATTAATAGACTAATCATATGAGACATGGAATCATTATTTTTTATCGCAAGGGATGCGATACGATTATGTAAGTTATTTGGTAGTGAAATGGTAGTACGTGGCATAATTTCTCCTGATTTTATAGCTCTAATTCTTTAATTAACTGACGATTTATTTCTGTTTTTTTACTGTAAAACAATAGGTCATCCATATTGATTTTTTGATTCAGTGAGTTTGTTAAATTTTGTGATTCAAACCCCTGCTTCTTAGCAATGACTGTCTGTATTGAGTGGCTATTATGGTGACTGAATCGTTCCTCATGGCGTACTAGTTGCTCACTTGATATCCTATCGAGTGCGGATGGTTTTTCATCGGTATTTCTTCTAATAGCACGAACCAGTTCTTCCTTATTATCCGTCACCAAAATCATACCTTGTACGGCTCTAGAAATTTGCACGTAAAAATTATTTAGGGTAGAGCCAAACCGATGATAGGATTCCATTAACCCAACACCAAAAGGCGCATCTTTTCCTTGAACCTTATAGTTGGTCAGGACATAGCTGTAGTCAAGGTGCTTTAAGGCTGGATGGGTATGTTCTATGGTTAATTGATGGCCTTCTTTGGTAATAAAAATGAGTGCATTTTCTTTAATTTCATGAAGGGTTGCACATTGGCCGTTTCTCAGGTTATTGGATTTGAAATTGCGTGTCCACATGACCTTATCTCCCGGCAATAGCTCCAAAGATTTTGCATGATAAAGTTCGATAATGCGTTCAAAAGGCGCAGTATGGGATTTGTATTTTGGCAGGTTATTTAATTTAAACTGAATTAACTTTCCATATTCATTAATTAGTGGCAACACATTATCTTGGCTATTCTTTTTGCTTATTTCTCCAACTGTATAATATTCACCTGATTTAATGTCATTTTTTCTAAACTCCTGATTAAAACGTACAATGTCACCCTTCTCATAATAAGCAACAAATCGACTCTGTATAGGCTCCATCTTTTTTGCTTTAAGAACCATTTGGTGCACACCTTCTTTTGCTAAAATCCCTTCTTGTTTCAAACCATCACGAATCAGCTTAGTAATTTCTTCTCGATGAACATGTGTGGGTGCAAATAATAAAGTTTCATCACGACCTTTTTGTGGCATGGAAAGCCAATGGTTAGCAATCCAAGTAATGCGCTCTTCATGAGTGGTGCGTTCTTTAACATCCACTTTGTCTAAAGCTTCTCTTACCTTTCCTTGAGTAGCAGCAATTACTGCCTCTTTTAGGACGGTATTTTTTTGCCTCACAATTTCATCCATTACAGTGTTCTCAATACCATATTCCTGGGTTAAGCCAAATATACGCCCTGCATTCACACTTGGTAACTGTGCCTTATCACCAACAAGTATTAGCCTTGCATTGGTGCGTTCAATATGTTTCATCAGTTCGTGACCCTGATGAGAAGAAAGCATGGATGCTTCATCGACTATAAATATGGTCTTGCTTAAAGAAGCAATTGGTGCGTCTTTTAGTTCTTGATGTACCAGTGGGAACACGTCTGTTTTAATCCCTGCTTTTTCCTGTAATTCATAGGCAGCAGAGCTTGCTACGGTAACACCACGAAGTTTATAGCCTTGTGCCTCAACCAGTAATTTTGCTTCAGAAAGCATCGATGTTTTAGCAACACCTGCATAACCTTGAATGGCTAAATAGCGGTCTTTACTGGTTAATAACACAAGCATGGCCTCTTTTTGCGAATTGGTCATGGGATAAGGCAATAATGGGCTTCGCTGCTTTTGAAATACTTTGACTGTTTCTTTGGTGGCAATAGCAGGAACAACCCCTTTATTGTGTTCAATTCGCGCAAGAGTTTCTGCCTCTATGGTCAAAAGCCATGGAGTGGTTAAAAATCGCTGTCCCGTTTCCTGGCATCGAGCTTGATATAAAGATTGATTCTTAATTTCGTGTTGAATTGCATCATTAATGGATTCTTTGGACACTGCTTTAGGGTAAACAAGGCTATGTTTCATCGCCTCAAACGCTAAACCCCTTTCTGAAAATATTGAGGTGCGCTGACTTAATGTTTCTGTAGCAACCTGTATGCAGGCTATAGCCGCTTCCTTTTCTGAGGGACTTTTCCCTTGGGTTTGTTTGCCAACTAAAGCCATTAATTTATCTTTAATGGCTGAGAACCAAGAAATAGGTTGTACTTGATTTCGATTTTGCATAAAAGCTTGTGCATCAAACCCTAAATCTTTTGCGCGCTCTTTCCAGTCTTTTTCTAAAACAGTGATGTCACACTCTTCCTTGTTCTTGCGGGTGAGCAATGTAGCCGCTGAGGCGCTTTTTGCACCACTCCAGCCTTTTTCCTCCATGTGACGTTCAATGTCTTCACGCCTTCTGGAAAATTCCTGTAAGACTTTCTCAGGGATGCCATCAATTTCAAATAACCCATCTCCGCTTAACCTCAATGGGAATTTTGCCTCTTTCAGTCGATTGGCTAAATATTGACGATAAATCAATCCACAATAATGAGCATTATTTTGAATTTGCTCGATAACCCCATATTTTCTTGATGTGTCGCTCGCAAGAGACCGTGCTTTTCCTTCATGAAAAGTCATGTTCATGGTGACACAGTGCGTATGCAACGCCGGATCATTGGCACGGGAACTTGGTTGCCTAAACGCTGCAACTGCTAAGTTGCCCGTCTTTTCAAAAAAAATCTCCCCATGCCGAGAAACTCGAGTTTCTGCAAATTCCTTTTCAATCTGCCCTATGGCATAGGCTACTGCTTCATCATGATATTGAACTAATTCAGGTGCGACGCCTAATCCCACTAATAGGGAGACACTTTTAGGTGCAGAAAAAGTCATATCAAAACCAGGGCGATGTTCGCCTT
The DNA here is from genome assembly GCF_003990155.1 of Legionella qingyii. Taxonomy (NCBI): domain Bacteria; kingdom Pseudomonadati; phylum Pseudomonadota; class Gammaproteobacteria; order Legionellales; family Legionellaceae; genus Legionella; species Legionella qingyii. The sequence goes on along the minus strand of NZ_RZGX01000006.1, from coordinate 149,962 downwards.
GAAGATTTTGTAGCGACTGACCATCAGGCATTTTACCCTCTAATAAAGCGAGCATTTGTTTCTTTTCCACTATTCCAGATAGTTGCATCTTCTGGCTAGCTTGTCCTAACCACCTCATAGATTGTGCATCACCTGAATAGTAATTGAATGTTGCTGCATAATAGTCTGCTGCACCTTGTGCTGATTTTAGTGGTTGTATACTGAGCATAGTTATCCCTAATCCATATATTCTATGAGTTGGCTTTCTTTCACTTTTCGTGAAGCCTGTTCCAGATCTTGTCCTGATGATTCATTTGCTTCATCTACCCTTGAGACATCTTCTGTTATGAGTTCAGGTAAATTTCTACCGATAAAACCTAAGTTTGGTGTATCACGTTGTATTAATTGAATTGCCAACTTCGTCACTGGATAAGGACCTGGAAGACGCAAAAAACAGGTTAAATCTTTGAGTTCCAAAATTTCTGGATAAGCAACGATAGGACGAGTCACTCGTTGACTTCCTAAGGAGATACCATCTCGGATGCTGTTGGCACCATAAGAATAATTTTCCCTAGACTCTTCAATTTCTTCCTCCCCTAGTTCACTGGCTACTAGGCGTGCCATATCGCTGCTTGGGCTGCGAAAGAAAAAACGAGTATTGAGTAAATCAAAAATTTCTCTAGCTCCACTTTGACCATAGACCTTAGTGAGCTGTGAAAAGCTTTGCATTCCCAAAAGAAAACAGCCGCCAAATTTACGTACTTCGGCAATCGTCTCACCAAGTAAAGGGAGTTTATGTAAGCTAGGTAACTCATCACAGACAAACCAAATACGTCGTTCTCGATTAGGCGACAAGCTCAAAAGCGTTAAGGAAGCCATAGCTAACCACATCGAAATGAGTGGTTTTAAGGTTTTATGTTGCTCTCCATTGGATGAAATAAACAACCACCCTTTTCTATCTTCATCAAGGATGTAGTCACGAATGGAAAATGCAAGCTTATTATCCTTCTCAAGACCTGATAAAGACTGCAGTGATTTAAGATAAGTCGTGATTACCGAACGGATGGAAATTGCTGTTTTTTCAATTTTACCACTGACTAAAGTAGCAGCTGCCGTTCCTTGCAAATACTCTTCTAAGGTAGAAAATTCACCAGTAAGCAAAAGCCGTAATAATTTCTCTAATGAGCGATCAGAATCATGGCGCATAGTGGAGGCAACCGATACAAAAACAGTTCGGGCGGCATTGACCCAAAAAGGATCAGATTCCCCATGCATAGGGATGAGACTTTCTGCCATGTTTTCGAAATCAGAATCTCGAGGCGCCTCACTCCACATATCCCAATTTGGGCAACGTGCATCAAAAGGATTTAAAACAACATCATAGTCTTCACGAAAATAATGAGTTATAAAAGAGCATCCTTTATCATAAATAATGACTCTATCTCCACGTGCTCGCAAAGCATCTAAGATCTTCATGATGAGCTGGCTTTTTCCAGTCCCTACTGTTCCATGTACTAATATATGCTGCACCTCACTACCTTGAATTAAAGGAAAATCATCAATATGAATGTCGGAATGAGCCGCATCATTTATGATCATTTCTTTTACCTGAGCTGGGGTATCGATTCGACTTCCTCGAATAAACTGATGTTTACTCTGTTCTTTACCTCGGCGAATAAAGTAAATGGCAAACCCTATTCCAATAAGAAATGCCATGCAAAATGCAACTAAAGCTGATTGTCCCATGGTTCTGATGATTTCATTGGCATTATCACGGTAATAGGAATAATGAAGAATTTGCTGTACATTTTGTGTGTAGGTCTTACCATGGAATGAAAAATGAAAATCATGCTTTTGACCAATAGCATTTAAAAATTGAGCCCCATAATAAGCAAATGCATGTTGTAGCTTTTCAACTGAAGTGACACTCCAAATAATAAGTCCGGTAAACACTACCCAAAGCATCAGGCAAATTAAGGTCAACGATTTGGTAATTTGATCCCACATGCGAAGATTATGGAAACTAATTTGTCCACCACGAGTATAGTGTTTGAAATTAGGCTCATCACGCATCTGTTCTTCTCCTTGTGTATTTTGGGCAAAGCAGTAGCTAGCACTGCTCTTAAAGTGCTTAAAATTAATTAAAAATGTTTATTTATTTTCTTATCTAAGCGGTAAGTCAATCCTCTTTTCTTTATGGAAAAACTCATTGATTACTGTAAAAATAGTGCTTATTCCAATACGGCTTAATTCCATACTTACCAGAAAGTAGGTCGCGGCAAGGCTTCCAAAAAATGCAAATCCAAGCATTAACAAGATTTGCGTATCTTCACCATAACTGCCAAATACAGTGCAAAAAAAGACAAAAAAGCCCAAAAATACTTTGGCTATGAGTTTAAATTTTTTGACCAGTAAAACACCCGTTTTTAGTTTCGTCTCCAGATGTAAACGAAAAAGAACAAAGAAATTAACCGAGTTCCATAATACGATCAGGGCACCTAAACTTAAGAAAAAAGCCACAATAACCGATGAACTAATAATTTCTGAATAAGTTGCAGGCGTTTTAAATTGTGTATTGAAGGTAAATGAGTAAGCTAATGTTGATGAGATAACAACAAAAATGCTCCAAAAAATAGCCAACATTATCTTAAAAAAATCACCATAGTACACTCGCGCAGGAATAATATCTGGATCAAGATGTTTTATAGTTCTAATGTCATCTGCAACAGCTAATTTTAATTGTGTATTATCCATTTTACTCTCCTTTATGGTGGAGTTCTAAAGCCTCCTTGGGTAGATGAACATTTTCAGGTAAAAGCACATTTTTTTGTGCCCTAACCATACCCTCATGCAATACAGCTTTCTGTTTATCCATTAGATCATGCTGATCTTTCTGAATCAACTCCTTCCCTTGATTAAGATTTTGAAAAGATTCATCCAATTGCTGGTGAACATTGTGTTTTAATGTTTTAGTCTTATTTTGATCAATGCCTACTTTGAGTAATTGAGCATCGTGCTCCAATTCTTGAGTATTTTTTTGATAATGAGTCCCTAACTGTTTTTCCATTGAGCTCACTTGATGCTTTTCTTGGTTATAAAAAGAATCTATTCTTTTATGGTTATCTGGAGTTCCAAAGTCTCTAATTAATTCATCGCGTTTGTGAGCAATAAAATCTTGTCCTAAAGCCTGGAGTTTATTTAATGAGTGCATATCGCCTGGATGGCTAAATAGTTCGTCGCGAGCTGACTCTCCTATTTTGCTTGCTACAAATGCAGGAAACGCTTGATTCAGATCGGTATTGATTTGCGATGAATGAGATTCAACAAAGCTTTTTGCTTTGGAAATTCGTTCTGCTCGATTTAGGTTTGTATCGTAACTACGACTTGCAGTCTCTGCAGCGCGTAAATCTGCTCCCAATTGATTTGAAAGAGAAGAAGATTGAGAATGATTGTCATCAAAATGATGCGTTTGTGAAAAATGTTTCACATAGTTAAGTGCATCATTAAAGTCACTTGCTTCACGTGCAGAAATACTGCCATCCATTCCCGTGTGGTAGCGATCGCTACTTGAAGAGGTTCGATCAAATTTAAGATGTGTATTACCTCCTGCATTAAAACCTGTCCCCCATTGAGCTACCTTACCTATTAGACTTCTATTTGATTTCACACCAGCATGAGCACCCCAACCACCACTGGTTAAATGAGAAAGAGCATCCTCTTTACTTACTCCATTTCGTTTCGCCACATCCTCTGCAATATGGCTAATCGTCGATAACGCTTTAGAATATTGACTTGACTCACTATTAGATACTCCATCACCTAGTCGCATTTCATGACCTTGTAATTGGGAGAGTTGTAATGCCCGATGGGCAAAATGGGATAAAGCAGATTGATAATGATTGGATTCATTAAGAGCAGCTTGACGTGACTGCTCATAAGCTTGGTTAAGTGATGTGCTTAAACCTTCTGATGTATTAATAGATACGGCACTTCGTGTCATTCCAGGACTGACGTCGAAAACTTTTTCGCCGTTGCCTGTAACGGTTTTTAATACCCCAGTTCCCATTTGCTCAGTATTCATACCATGCATGTGTGTCCAATTAGAGTCATGTTTATTGGCTGAAAAATTATTGGCAGTCGTATTATAGAAACTGGTTTGTCCTAGACCAAAAGAGCTACTGGCCGCCTCTCCTGCTACGGACATGCTAGAACCTTGCATATGGCTCATCATGCTGGTGGCTAAATTGCTGAATGCTCCACCAAGATTAGAAACCAAGCCATGGGATAAAAAAGGAATTAACATCATTAAATAGCCACAAGCTCCTGAAATATCCGCATGCAGTTCATCAATTTTATCAAGATTCACCATCGTAAAATGGCCGTATTCAGCAGATGTTGAAGCGCCATAAAGAGTCATACCAGCATTTAAAATGGCAAATAGTACAGGCCAAAATTGCAGTGACATGAAAAATTGCAGATATCCATAAAGAATTCGAATTCCGCCGGGTAAAGTAGCTAATGCAATAATTAAGGGAAAAACACCAAATAATAAAAGGGTCAAACAGGTATGGGTAATAGGTAAAATCCACAAGGCTTTCTTGCCTAAAACCTCCCAACTCCAACGATGCTGTACCTGAGATTTGGTAAATTGCTGATTAACCACTCCGGCCGTAGCATCAGTAAACGCTTGATAATGAGCAACACCTTCTCCCATAGCATTAATCATCATGCTTTGTAAAAAGATATTGCTTGCCGTATCTGTTAAGCCCTGATAATAATCAAAAGCTGATTTTAGATGGGTATTAAAAAGTGCTTCATAAGTTGTATTTTTAGGTTTGCCAAACAAATTGACCCCAAAAAACGTATATGCTTTTTTAATTTCAGCATCTAGTTTTTTACGTAAACTGTACTGTCCATCAGGTTTGGAGGCATCCGAGCAAGTAACAAGTTTGCCATTCACACTGATCATACGAAGGGGTGATGCTTTGGAGGTCAATAAATTCCAAATATCTGTGGAATGCGCTAAATCACCAACACTGTACTTGCGGTTCATACGAATGTCTCCAACCACGCAGACCCGAAAATACTCATTCATTTCTTCTTTTAACACAGGATCTTTAATTCGAAAGGAAGTTGATGCCTGAATTAGGCGAGAACCAAACAACGCGCCTGTTTTGGTGTACTGCAAATCATCAGGCATAGTGAGCAGTGCATCATACGTTTGAGCAAGGCCATAACCAATCGTAGTTACAAGACTAGCACTTAACGCAAACACCACAGGCACATTATCAACGATTTTAGGGTTTTGCGCTGAAATGTCGTCAATAAGCACTGATGTTTTAGGTAATAACACCAAATTCACAAACAACACGTATCCTAAAAACCAACGCGCAAAGGCCATAGGATCTCGAGTCTTTAGAAAACCTACCGTCGCCATAACAATACCAATCAGCGCTGTGATACGCAGTAATCCCAAAAAGCTGTCTTGTTTCATAAAAGAGGCCAAAGCATTGAGCACATGCTGAAATAATTCTCCAGCTGCCAAGACATGAATGGTTATCATTACCTATTCTCCTTACCCTGCCGTACTGTTCATACTAGAAGCCACTTGCTTTTCAATACGAGCCATGCGCTCAATCAGAGCCAGCTTTTCTTGTAGTTTGCGACCTACTTTAGGATCAATAGCAGCTACTTTAGTCATAGCCTCATTGATTCGTTTTTGAATTTCTTTAACTAAATCGGAATTCAATTCTGCGCCTGCCGTCGCTTGACTCACCTCTGTGAGCAATTCCGTAAGATAATTAGTCAATAAATCCTGAGCGATTAACATCGAATACTCTTCTATATCCACCGTGGTACTGCCATAGTGCATGCTGTTTAAAACGGATAAAAACTTCATGACAGGCAATGAGGTCATACTTAAAAAATTAAGCTCGCGATTACCGGGTTTTTCATCGTTAACTAATTTGGTATTGATATTTCGAATAATCTCGCGAACTTTAAACGTGAGCGTTGAGGTTTCAGGGATAGTGATCTCCTGTAAACTCACCTGAATACATTGGCTGTTAGCACCTTTATCATTACAGCGCCATATTTTTGCAGTACGAGTTCCATTTCCTGTACCAATCAGCACATTAATTAGATCGGCATTTCCAGCCAATGAAGGGACATTCGTCACTTTGCCTTCTTTATCGATAATCAACGTTCCTGTCAGACTCATCACCATTTCGGAAAGTTCCTGGTCGCTATTTAAGAAGGACTTAGCTTGCAAAAGTGACCACACCAGATTTTTGTTTAAAACAACTTGCTTTTTACGCTCTGGATCTTGGGATGCCTTATTCATTACGTTATCAAAACCACTGCCAGAACAAGCCATCCGTGCTTTAACATAATCACTAAATAATCCCTCTTTGCCTAAAGCCGCCTGGTCTTTGCAGATTTTCTGCTGGCTTTCTGCGGTCTTTGGCCAAATACCGCCAACCATATTTTGCGAAAGCTGGCAGGAATTGATACTAGCATGATTAGCCATTTGTTCGAGTTGCTGCAAATAATCTCGTACCTGCTTAAGCTCAGGTACTGTGGAAGCAAGCATCACATCCACTGCATAGGCACCGGCATTGGTCATCACCGATTTACCCAAATCAACGAGCTTTTGCTCACTTAAGAAACTCATACTTCCAGTAAACAAATCAATCCCACCACATCCGGCTCGATAGTTTGGTAAATCCAATTGTACGAGTTGGTATTGACGCACCTGATTGCGAGCATACAATGAACCACCACCAAAAAATCCCGCTGCTTGCGATTCAAAGACAGCAGGCGAGGTCACGTTCGATGCATAACCAATCCCATTAAAAAAATTATCCAAATCTTGGCTTACATTAGCACTCACCTTTAAACTCATGCTTAACAGCAATAGACTGGTTATACATTTATTCATAAGGGCATCTCCTTATGTTCGTAAGATGCTATTTTGGGAATCAGTACCTCAATACGGGAACTCAACTCTTCTGCTGTCATTGAACCATAGCCCACTGGATACAAGGCTTTTGTTTTGGGATTGACTACAAATAAGGCAGGATATTGAATGGACGCTCCTTGAAACGCGTCATTTATCCATTCTGTTGTAGCTGGCAAAAATTGAGGAAACTCAGGCAATGGCTGGTTGTCAAAAGAAAGCGCCAGCACTTCTGCCTTATTCTTACCTGCCCAACTTTTAAGTACTGGGGCAAATTGATGGCAATGCGGACAAGAGCTCGCATAAAACAGTATCAATCCATGTTGACTAAAGAAGTCATTATTTTGGTTTTGAGGCTCTTCTACTCTATTTTTTTGTTGAATCGTTCTTTCATGTTCAACAATCATTTGAGTTAGCCATTGTTGGCTTCCTGCATAGGCCATGAAAGCATGTGTGGCTAATAGAGTCGTCATAAACCAACGTGCATGCATCATATTTCTCCTTTAAATTGAGTGGCTACTTGTACCAAACGCTCCATCAAAACATCCTGGGTGGTTAGACCATAGGCAATAGGAATCACTTTTTGGCTTTGAGGATGAACTAATAAAGTCGCGGGGAAATAACGCACCCCAAGTCGATTAGCTTGACCACGATCCTTTCGTGTATGAAAAAATTCAGATGAAGCAACGCCATCCACGCTAATCGGCATCAATGCCAAATGAAAACGCTTACAAAAATCTTCAATAATAGGGAGTTGTTTTAAGTCATAAGGGCTCTTGCCACGATAAAACAACAAAAGTCCATGTGACTTTGAAAGGGATGAAATAACCTCAGTTTGATGTGTTTCACGAAGTTCATCAGTTATTTTTGCGCCTAAATTTGAAGTAGGATGGGTCACCGTATAATCATATTCTGGATAAGCCAACATAGTTTTTTGAAATAGGGCTTTAAAGCGAGTAGATTCTTTAAGCCAATAATCCTGAAGACTTAAAAATACGCGCATGTCTTCGACCTTCTTGGTAGAACGTGCTTTGTGTAACGCTTCCATGGTATAAAACCGAAGAACGGCATCCTGCTGCGTAAAGCTTAACTGGTTAAAAGAAACCCCTCTTTGTCTTTCTTTATGTGCTTTCTTGTTTTGTTCAATGTTATACCAGAGAAAACCTGTCGGTTTTTCTGCAAACAAACTAAGCGAATACAGAAACATTGATAGGATTAGGAACGCTTTAATCATGTGCACGCTCCTCCTGTTTTAAGCGCTCCACATGAGATTGATTAGAGCGGTTAATTTGTCCGTTATTGGGTAAGGCCATACGCGCAATCAGCTCTTGCTGAATTGGTGATAAATCCAATACTGAAAAATTGATGCGTTCAAGTTCCTCAGGCGTTATTCCTCGGCAATTGGCATTGTTGTCCTCATCTTTTGCCCAACCAAAACCAACTCCTAATTGACTGTAACGCCCTTGAATTTGAATGATTGAAGAAAGCTTGGTTGGGAAAACACACCAGGACTCTTTCTTTTCCAAGCACATGCCTAGTTTTTTTACGGCACAATAAGTACCCACCTTAAATGCACGCCCTTCTTCTTTTGCTTTTGACAGGAGTTTTTCATCACCACTGCAATGCGTCATGCGATGACTGCCACGGCAACAATTTCGAGCATTGGCTACTACCTTGCGGCAAGTAGAGTTTTTACCGGTAAATATCGCAGGTACGCCACTGTGAATCTGATTAGCAGCAACATCGGAAGCTGCTCCTGCAAGAGCTCCAAGCCGTGACAAACCTTCAGCCATATCGTCACTTGTTTCAGAGTTTAAGCTGTCACATTGACCATCACTGCATGCAATTTTCTCAGGACACACGGTTTTTTCAGGCATGCACCAGTGCTCTATGCACTGAAACGTTTGTGAAAAACGTTCACATCGATTGGCAGAAGTCTGAGTACAAAGGGATGAAGTTTGCGAACAGCCTTGATTGATTAAAGGGGTACACGAGCTTGAGTTAACACGAGCACATTGATAATTGAACACCCTTCCCCAGCAGGCACGTTTGATTGTAATGCCGCCAACTACCTTACCTAGATTAGGCTCAACACAGCTATTTGCTGCCTCCAAAAAACATTGGCTGTTTGGGGTTCCTGTTTTAATCCGTTCACATTCACCATTCTTCCATTGGTCTTCACCCACATACTCAGTCAGGGTAATGTGCAAGGAAGTTGAAGCCCCTCCTCGTCTTGGAAGCTGTACGCTAACTGTTGAGTCAGTACAATCAGGCTGTTTCGTCACTAATACAGCACGATTATTACGTGTCACTGAAACAACTACTTTTTCACACGAAGGTAATAAATGAACTGTATTTGCTGGGCTACATCGCCAATCTCCTTTGACACAACTTTGCACATCAAAACTTGCAACCGATTGGCCACGAGAAGGGATTACAACACGAGTAAAACTAAAACTAACTGGTTTAACATGAACATCTAACGTTTCCTTACATGATGTTCCAATATACTGCACGGACTCTTCACAGGTCTTAATTATTGATTGATTTTTGCAATTGGCAGGCTCCTTATAACAAGCCCCTTCTAGAACTGCATCCGGGTTTTCAAGAAGCGTTTCAGCATAGCGCATCTCAGGACTGTTAGGATTAGAGCGTACTTTAGTTCTGTTTTCCGCTTGATTGTATACATCATTTGCAGTTGGATTATTTTTAATAGTATTTAGTCCCTGAGCGATCAATGCATTGTTGCCTTCTTGCGGTTGAAGAGATGATTCTTGAGGGTTAGGTGTGTATCCATTTAATACACTTGCCGGATTAAATCCCTCTAAGGCTTTTAAGGCTTCTGCACGCGCCTTTAGCGCATCACTCTGATTTTGTTGCGCCTGAGTTGCGATCGACATCAAGCAGAATAAAATGAAACCGTATTTATTCACCGATCACTCTCCTTGCATCAAGCGTTGAAAACCCGCTCTCCCCTCGATCAACCATGCGCATTAACCCTTCTTTAAGAGGCAAATGACCATAAATCACATCAAATGACGATCCATTATCGACAACCAAAGCAGGCACCTGATAAATCCCAAAACGTTCGAATAAAGTTGGATCAATTTGTAAATTTAGGTTAGGAACATGCTCACTTAACTCTATGACCTTCGATGCTGTTAACTGCATCGAATCGTGATAAAGACCATTTAAATAAACTGGAATGTTTAAGCGCGCACTCTCTTTTAACGTTTCCTCTAACAAATTGTTAGGCATCGAAAAACTTACAAATACTGATACTGTGGCGGCAATCAGCATCCTTGGTACACAACATCCGATGATTAAAGTAATCCCTTTCTTAAACATTTAATTCTCTCCATTTAAAGGAACGTACAGTTGCGCTTTCGCCACACTAAAAATCCATATTGGTCTGGTGTATGCAGTTTAATTTTTCCTGCTTCCCAGGTAAGCGTACTGTGGCCTGATGGGAAGCAATGTTTTCCGTCAGCAACCTGATTTACCATCTCATAGCGATAGCGTGATTTAGGCGTTACGGTGTAATAATGCTCTTTGCAAATAGCTCCAGATGCGGAGCTTGAATCAGAAACCAGAAATTCTCGATGCATTTTGTAATTCATACGTTCTGTAAGTAAAAGTGCTGTTTGCACTGGAGAAATCGGTGAATTGACATGCCCCGTCATTGGGTAATGAGTGCCTTGTGCTCCCGCACACCAGAAGAGTTTATCCATTGGTTTGTTAGTCAGCGTGGATGAAAGACTATCTGCGCTACAGGCTGCCGCTGCAATTGGATTACCAAACAAAACCGATTCAGGACTTAATACAAAGCTCATTTCTGAATCCTGCCAGGTTGGATCAAGCTCTGTGAGGTAGGCAATATCAAAGTCGCCTGCCTGCAAACAACCTACAGAAGTAATGAGATTTAACCAATTAATAAGTGGGTATTTGTACCAATGCACATGAAAAAATGCTCTTTGCTGACCATTTCCTACGACATGACGGCCACCTCTAGCCTGTTTTAAACCTAAATTGAGCTTGGTGCCTCCCAGATTAACCAAACAGTAAGGCGTATCGGTGACATCTGTTAGTGCCATCGGTTCCCAAAATCCTATATTCAAACCAACCCTAACACCCGTGCTTGCAGGACATACTCCAATCGGACTGGAGGCATTGTCAGTGTCTGGAAGAGACGAAGGTACAATTTTGGTGTTACCAATCGATAAAGGGAATAAGCATCTCCAACATACATCGGTAATCGGATTAACAAAATGTCCTGTACACTGCTTGCTAAAACTAGTACAAGAAAAAATAAAAAAGGCAATTATAAAGAGTGTTCTATAACGCATTGCCATTCTCCTTAATTGCCACTTCAACAATAAGAAGCTGATTTTCTTTGCGTGTTACTCGAGCTGGTACATGTTCAATATTTAGCTTTCTTGTAATCCGCCCTTCCTGATCAAAATAAATCACGGCATTTAGGCTCTTTTCAGTGCGCTTGATTGCTCCACCAGTCAAAATAAATTTAGGATTAGGACATTTACTTTTTTGTAGCTGCGCCCAACGAATCTGTGCCTCGTCATCCGCATTAAAAAACAACCAACAGGGTCTATACGCTGGCATATGCTCAAGAGCATTGACATAAGTTCCTTTTGGGAACAGAACCTTGCCTTTATGGTCAGTAATATCCTTATTTAAAGTGATTTCTGACGTGTAGTAATGTCTGATTGTTTTGTTGATTCGTTCCAAACCTAATGCAGTAGGTCTGTTAGTATGGTTGACCACTGTATCAATCCATTTCCGGTTTAATGCTTCCAATTCACCACTGGTTGTTAATGTGCGTAATCGCTTTTCAATTAGTACTAAAAAACTTTTTTCTGCAACAGGAAAAACCTCTCCTACCACACCGAACGATTTGGCATGAGCATTCCAATAAATCGTTATCATAAGAGATACAAGCATTACTTTTTTCATGAACCTTTCCTCATTGCTTGGCCTAACTTGTTAGCAATCTCATCAGTAATGTCTTCGCCACCTGCAAGAACCTCACGTTGGTTTAAAATCATGACGTGATGCTGCTGTGCATACTGTGTTAACAGTTTTTGGAGTTTATTTTTAAATTGACGTGTTGTATGGCTCACTTGCTCATCACTAGCTTGATGCTCTGCGAGTTGACGAATCAATTGAGCCTGAATCGCCTCAGCATCAAAAAGTACCACTTGAATTTTTGGCGAAACCAAATAAAGTTCGAAACCAATAAAGAGTAATATGGCAGCACTTACTATAGCTGTATGAATCAAGCGCATAACTCATCTCCATAGTATTGTTGTGCAACAGCATGAACTGCATCTGTAAGTAGTATTCCCTGGTTCATTAACGATTCTATTTCACCAAATTCATCACCTGAGGTAGAAAACAAAACTCTTGAAAATGGATCGCAAAAATAACGGTGAAATGTAGTGACATTGCCAAATTGAATCATCAAATTGGAAAAGCCTTGCGTTTTAGCCTCACCAAAGGATTCGATCATGGATATTTCTAGAGGGTTAAAATGGTCGGGATGTTTCTCTACATAGTCCCGAAATGCTCCTTGACGCATGATGATTTTAGTATCTGCTGCTGCAGCAATTGCTTGACCCTGGAGTGTATTCATGGTGTCAGCAAGATTTTGAGTAATCACCGCAAAACCACCTGTGTGTTTTCTCGCGGTGCGAAATCCCTGCTCAATAAATCCTGCAGAAATTGGGTTAGATCCCACAACCAGGAAACGCCAAGCTTCATCAATGATGCAACGCTTTTGGGTTCGACGGTCAGAATGGTAAAATTGACCTTGAATAATCACAATCATGACGAACATGACAATGGTGAGCAATTCTGGATTACTTTCCAATTTGCCCATTTCAAGAACCACAAAATTAGAATTATTCAAAAGAGGAGTATCACTGTTAAACATCTTGCCATAGATTCCATGGCTTCCATACTTATCCAACAATATCAGCAAATCTTTTAATCTTCGGTCATTTCTGGACTCTGGTTTTTGCAAAAGTTCACGCAGTGCCGCCAATACATCATCCATTTTGGCGAGCCGTCCCCGCTCTTTCCAACAGGTAAGCACCGCATCCAAAAGCCATGCTTTTTGTACCTCACCCAATGCTTCATTAGGGCTTGCCATAATGGCTAACAAGTCTCTGATTTGAATGTAATCATTCACCTTCTCGCCATCAATTTCCGTAACCCCATCAAAATCAAATAAAGTAAAGGGATTAAGCGTCAATGTAGATGCATCAATGTAGCTTCCACCGACTAACTCACATAAATGTTTGTAAGAACCACCTAAATCAATGACAAAAATTTGCTGCCCACGTGACAAACCATCAAGAATTTGTGCTTGTTCAAAGAATGATTTACCTGAGCCAGGGCTTGCTATGGTTAAACGATTAAAATTGGTAATAGGTAAAACTCGATCATCAAACGTATCTAAATAAAACAACTGATGACGGTATGTTGGTAGAATGAGCCCCTGCCTTGCTCCTTTAAAATCAGCAACTACAGGCAGAAGGTTAGCCACATTCGTATGGCTTAATTTTTTGGTCAAACCTAAAAGTTCAAGGCTTGAAAAAAGCCCTTCAGTCAATATAAAAGGAAAACTTCCCAAAAAACGAAGCCACTGTTTGCAACGACTTTGTATCAGTGTGAATCCCATTTGCCTAAAACTCGCGATTGCTTTTGCCACATGCTCCCGTTCTTTTTCAACGGTGGTGTACAACACTAAATTGTAAAATGTAGGCAGCAAATGCAACTCACCTTTGGATGCATGTTCATGCACAAACTGCCATTCAGCTGCTTCCTCTTTAATACTAGGATTAATAAAAGATTGGATGGCGTTGTTATTAGCACTCAAAGATTTAGCTCTTTTTTTCGCTTGTGCTTTCATCTTTTCCTGATTGACACCACGAACAGTAAATGAAATTAGAAATGGACATTGAATGCCTTGTTCAGGTTTTAAAAGATTGGCAAATAAGTCTGGCGTTTGCCATAGGGCAAATGGAGCCTTAGGAAAACTCGTGAGTTCACAATTCACAACCCGTGAGTGTTGAATAGCACCTTCATCATCTGCAATGGAGATATCAATGCTCTCATCACCAATTTCATATACTGTAGTGGGATTGGGAATGGATTCACTAATAAAAGGTTGTGAATCCTCGATTTTTGGCCAGGAACATTCATTGAAATTTGGTGAAACAAGAGCACGCATCAGCACTTTAAAATCTTGCGCTTCGCACCGCACAAAACCAAAACCTGCAACTTTGAGTTCGGATTCAAAATCATCTCGCAGTAGCTGAAGCGTGCCTTCAACTCCTAGCTCAGTTGGTCTTGAAATAAATAAGTAACATCGGTAATCCGAGAGTGTTGCTGGGACGTTGCGTCCATTTTTATAGCCCTTGGCAATGGCACTAAGATGGTATTTGAGACTTTGGCGTGCAAGTTCTGCATAAATTCCACCTTGCTTTAAAATGGGTACATAATTTTGATGCATATTTTGCGCAAGCCAAGGATGCTTATACAATAACACCGTACAGTCTGTCCCTTCGGTTAGCTTGTTTTTAAAAGTTTCGGCTAATGATTTCATCAAAGACTCATCAGCCCCTGCCATAGGCATCAATGAGAGCCCAAACCCCACAGAGCATCGGTTTACAAAAAATCCTTCTTCGTTGACCATTTCATAGGGAAGCAGGCTTTTCATGGAAGGCAAATCTAAAGTGCACGACTCAAATGCTTTTGAATGGTGTTGTAATGATTCCGGTTTAATGCCTGCAGTTTCTCCTAGTTTGTGACTTGCCCGATGCACCATCTCGCGTGCTTTATCTCGCCATTGATTTAGCCTTAAGCCCATGATTGCTCCTTAACTGTTTGTGACAACCAAAGTGCTTGTCCATTATCTTGTTTGACTATTTTTCCTTGATTTAAAAAAGATTTGTTTTCAGCCTTCATCATGTTCTTTCTGAAGCTATAGGGTTTTACATCATCTGCGAACCTGGTCATGGCATCGACTTGCTCGATAGTCAAACAACTATCTCCTGCAGTAACATTACAACTGAAATTGGAATTAATTGGCCCACATGCTGCTAATCCCATATAAATTAAAAGGATCAGAGTCTTTTTAATCATTTTCATCGCAGTACTCCTGTCTCATTTCCCATCACAGTATTCGCATGATCAATTTTCCCTAATACCTCCGGTGGCACCGTAAAATTCATATCAGTCGGATGCCCTTCATTGTTAGCTGCAATTAATCTTTGTGCTTCTTCCTCTGCTTTAACTTGGTTCATGGCATGTTGGCTCTTGTCTTCATCAGGCTCTAAATAAAACCCATCTTTAAAAACCACCGTGACCACATTGCCAGAACCGACTTGAATGACGGGATGGTATTGTTCTGCGCGCTTGACGTAATAGGCAGATAACGTATCTGCTGCTTTCGAAGCACCTCCATAAGCGGCAAAAGGTGCGATTTGGCTTGATGGAACCACAGAAGTCGCACCATAAGGGCCAATCGCTTGTACACTTTGAGCATATTGCGCAGCTTGGGCAATCCCTGATAATGCGCCACTAACCCCTGCCCAGGTCATCACTTTGTTATCCCTCATCAACGGCTTACCTTTAATCCCCACTTTGCCATTGAAAAACACCCAACCCGTCACTTCTTTATCAATTATGGGTTGGCCAGGATGAGCACAAGATAGGCGATATAGGGTTGCAAAAGCACGTTCACTAGAAATATCCCCATAGGAATTCGCACTCACTCGGCATCCCCGAAGATGTGAGCGCGCTCCATTAGGTAGTGTTCCATCCTCTAGGAACTTAAAGAGCATTACGCCATTATTTTTAGATTGACCATTAACGGATGCATCCGCATCAGCACCACCTAAAACAACAGCTCTTACTGAAGTATTTGAGGGTACATAATGAGCTGGATTTAAATAGCTATTATGATGAGCTCTAGTGGTACGGCGTTTAGTTCGAAATGACACTGTATGAATGCGTGGAGTGATATCTGCTAAGGTCATCATGTCAGAATTGCTGCTATTCATGGCATAAGTATTGGCATGATGCCAAAACTCTGGGTTTCGTACTTCCTTTAACTCATTAGATGTATTCGGTACTTTCTCAGAAGCACTTGATTTTTCTTGATTTGCCAAAACCATCGTGCTTATTTGTGCGGTCAATTCTTCTTTTTGAGTGCTTAATTGCTTCTCATGATCCTCACCCATCTTTTTCATAGTGAGAGTCAATTCACTAATTTGCTTTTTGAGTGATTCGAGTTCAGATTGTTGGGCAGTTAGTGCATTATCGGCTGCAGCCTCTGTAAACGATTCATCAACAATTCCAGTTATATCTACTGGTTTTTGTATGGAAGGAGTTTTTTTAGGACGACCATCTATAAGCAATACAATCATGATTGCCAGGATAAGCAAAACTCCACTTCCCACCATGATTAATGTACGGAGTTGGCGGCTTTTAACCATTGTATTGAGTTGCCAATTAGCCATGATCCACTCCTGCAACACGGTAAAGCATGGCACGCTCGCGAGGATTAATTGTGGGCTTAGAAAATTTAATCGCTAGAGTATCCTTCTTTGCAAACCATTCTTGAGATAACTCTAAAGGCTCCTTACCTCCATTGTAAAGTTCAATAGTTTCACCTTTAAGCAACCTTCCATCCCACGACTCTTTAGGTAAAAGTGTTAGACCTCTTTCCCAGCGCTGGGCTTTGCCAAATTGATGCGTTACAACCACATCAGTAAAAGGTTTGTGATGTTCCATATGGGTAAGCATTGCAAGAATTGCTTCTGGAATAGCTTCATGAGTCCCAGCTACCGGACTAGTTTTCGTTTGACGAGTAGTTACTCTTACAGGTAGTGGCTGCTGTGGAATGAGTTCAATTGTTTTACCTAATGACTCTTCGCTATTTAAAGTTACCGAAAAGTGACGACCTGCTTCGGTAGTCAAAAACAAGGTAAACGGATTAGTAGCTGCCAACATGATATAAACTGATCCATCCTGCTCATCACGTTTAATAGCCATCGCCTTTTCAGGAAACACCGCTTCCATGATTTTGTCATTTTTCACAAAAATGCGGTTGTAATTTCCCTGGCTTAAAGTTAATGCGATTTCGCTATTATCTTTAAAAGGGATACTGTTACTCCCAATCACACTCATTGATACTAGTGCCAAAATAACACCAAGTCCCTTATGCATCTTTACTCTCCTTCTTTGGTGCAAATTGGACGATTGATAAACGACCATCCACATATTGAAATACCAACTTGTATACTGTTTGCGTGTCAGAAAGTGCTTGAATTCCCACATAGCGCTTTAACTTTCCACTCACCACAGCATTGAGTTCATTGGGGTTTACTTTGATTTCAGTTATGTCAAAGGTAGATGACATTTTTTTGTTTTTAATAACTCTCGCCTCCTGAGCAAGCAGCTTAAGAAAATAGGGATACTGTTGATGATTCACAAAGGAAAGCAGACGCTTATGATTCGCATCAACTGTTTCAGGACTAACATTGAGACGCTCATTGATAAAATTTTCCGTCATTAAACTTAGGTAATGACTGTCAACAAATGAAGCACTTTTTAAATAACCAGGATTACCTGAAAAAGGGGTAATCTCCACCGTATGATGTTTGAGCGCTGAATATACAAAGCAAGACAGCATTACATTAGATATCAATAAACCAAACACAAGGCACACCATCAAATTAAATCGTGCGGATAACTGGCTTAATCGGCTTTGGTGCGTTTTAAAGTCCATTTAGATCTCCTTAAGCCACATATACACGATGATGTGAAAGTGGTAATTGAGGTAAAAAGAACTGGGTCAGCCCACTTGGGAGATGCCAATAAACCAATACAAGAAGCGATTTGGGCCCATCCCCTTTCTTCAAATAACGCAAACTGCCTAATAACCCCAGCCCAAACAGTGAGACCAAAACCTTTTGATTACTAATGATGAGCAACATAAAACCTAATCCTGCGACCACAAGCTCATCCAAAGTTAACGTCAGTATTCTTTTGGGTGCATCAATGTGGCTTAAAAATTGATAATTCATGTTGCTCATCGTTTGCTTCCTCCTTAAAACACGAATGTTTTCAATAAAAATGCAGGAATAAAGGCCACTGCAGTAACACCAACAAAAACCATTGGATTCTTACTTTTAACAGCCATTGCAGTGGCTAAAATAATGTCCACCAAAATAAAAACCTTCCAAAACATCGAACCACTTCCTAATGAATCCTTAACATCACCTTCCAATGCTTTGGATAACAGATCGTTAGCCCATAGACTTGATGAAAAAAGAAAAACACATAAAGAACTGATTCCTCCTTTAACAGTCTTCATGAGTGTATTTTGTTTGTGCATTTCACTCTCCTTATGGCTCATTGATTAACTTTTAAAAACTCCGGAACTTGTAATATTTTTCTTAGATAGTCTTCCTCTCGTTCAACCTCCATATTCGCTGGTACTTTGAATCCCAATAAGATCTTATTTCCTTTGGAGCACAAAACCTTAACCTCGATCTCTCCATCATCAACCAACACTTTTTCTCCAATTTTTCTGCTTAATACCACCATGATGTTCTTCCTTTATTTTCTGGTTAAAATTTCTTTACACTTGTTTAAATGAGTGACAACAACCTCTTGCTTTGCAGGCACATGATTCTTCTTAACCACATAAAACTGAGTACGCTTTTTAATCTCACGACAGCACGCAATCATTTGTGGTAAAGAAGGCGGCAACTCATAAAAATCCCGACATTGAATAATGGCTTTATTAATCGTGTTTTCGCTAAACCCATTCAAACCGTCCTGCCATTCTTTTTTGGCATACTCCAAAAATCCTTCACTCTTAAACTGGCTTCGCCAAATGTGGCCATAAAAAGCTGCAAACTTTGAAAACAAGGTTTCAATCAGTTTGCTTCTGGGATTAACCTCTCGGGAAATGGACGATGTTGGTTCTTTCGGGTTCATGGTCTTCTTCACTGGGGTTCCAAAATGGGTCTCTTGTGGATTGATGTTGATGAGGCTTCCAATGTGTTTCATGATGACTCTCCTGCTTCATTTCAGTGATTTCGTCTTCCCAACAGCGATGCGCCAACCAATTGGCAGGATATTTCCAATGCGCAACCCATGTGCCATTAAGTTTCATGGTTTCAACATGATGGATTTGGTTTTGTAAGGCACTCATGAGTTGCTGAAATACCAAGGCACTTGGGTTAAGTTGTTCAAATGCTGCTTGTGCTTTGGCTTTAGATTTTTTCTCTGGATAAAGCGACCAAAATTTTTCGAATTGCGATAATAAAACAAAATAATTATCTTCTTTTAGAGGTATGGCGGCTTTTGATGACTCTGCTATGTCGCCTTTTTGTGAATCAACATGAGATAACCCAGTCTCTACAAGACTTACATCGTGCGGGTTTATGGTGGCTTTCTGTGGCGGGTTTATGGCGGCTTTTTTTTGGACAGAATAATGCATTGTTGCTAATTCACATTTTAAAATTAACTGCATTCCTTCTGACTGAATAGTAATTACACCCGCACGGACTAAACCATATAGCGCTCGTCGAACCTGATCTCTTGAAAAATTCTGACTTTTAATCCCTTGATGAGGCTCAACATATAATTGTTCTGATATTGATTGGTGACTAATCCGTCGTTTAATTCCGACTAATCCAGTTTTACCATCCATATAAGGTCTAATTCCCATTAGATAAGCCAGGCGCTGGATATGTGGCAAGCCACTTAACGCATCTAATTCCTGATGATTAATTTTAAAATCCATTTACTCACTTCGCTCCTTCCTCCTATCGTCATAAAGTTCTTATTGTGTTATCTTTTAAACGATGGATTACATATAAATACTCTAATCGAGCAATTTAACTCATAAAGAGTATAATTTAGCACGTATTGAGCTTGTGTCAATATCTGCTAACTCTTTATTTCTCAGAAATTGGAAGGCTCAGTAACGATATGAACGTCAAAGAAAAAATTGGACTACGGATAAAACACGAACGCACAACAAAAGGGTTAACAAGGAAAGCATTGGCTGAATTGACCGAGAATTTAAATATTTCTCGAATCAACAATTATGAGCGTGGAGAAAGAACTCCTGGTCCAGATGAAATTACTCAGTTAGCAAAAGCTTTAGAGGTATCCCCAGCTTTTTTGATGGGATTATCCGATGACCGAGATGGTGAGTTTAGCAGGAACTCTGGAATTGGCACTTTAATACCGTTACTAGACTACAGCCAAGCTTGTGAACCAAACATTAATATCCACAAAATAAAAAACGAACTGACTCATAATAAAATAAATTTTGTCCCTATTAGCACTGATATTGCAAAAAAAATTAGTGGAGATGCTTTCGCACTAGAAATTAAAGATAACAGCATGGAACCAGAATTTAGAATAAATGATATTTTAATTTTTGACCCGAACGCACAACTTAACCCAGGAGATATTGTTGCGGTCCAAATTGGAAATGAAATGGAAGTGATTATTCGCAAATATAAACAACTATCTACATCCACTACACAACCAAAATATGAGTTAGTAACATTGAATGAAGATTGGGCAAATATTCATATTGATGAAAATAGTAAAGGTAAAATCGTAGCTTGTGCCATTCAATTAACTAGAAAAATTAAATAGCCACTTTTAAAATAAAATATATATAGTGTATTTTTAGTTTAGAATATTTTATTTAAAGCTAATGCTAATGACTATTTAGAAATATTTTTTAAATGTACAATCTATAAAAATAGAATAAATGCTTTTATTGTTTATTAACGCTAACTTGGCCAACTAATGAAAAAAAGAAAATATAATAAACCTCAACTTCAAGAAGCAATTTTTGAGGCCAAGTTTGATTTTGAAAATTTTGATACAGCCATGCCCGGTCAAATTTTTGAATTTATAAAAAATGACTATCCTTTAAAGCAAGATATAAAACATTTCTCCTTACCATATTTATTAGAAAATCCTGCCAATGCTCAACCTCCATTTATACAAGCCCCTTTGATTCGGGCTTCTAAAAATGATGGTTCTGGAATTCTACAATTTGGCCCAGGAATAGCGATCGCAAATAATTTAAAATATGAAGGATGGGATTCTTTCGTACCTACGATAAATAAAATTCTATCAGCATATATAGATGTAGCGAAACCCATATATGTTAGTCGTATTGGAACTCGATATATTAATAATATTCATATTGCTGAAGAAAATTTAAATGTTTCTGATTATTTTAATTTAGATATCCAAATCCCCAATCACTTAAAAAACTTTAAAGCATTAGAATTAACTTTTTTGAATGAAGTATCAAATATAAATAACATTAAATTTATTGTACAAACAAGATTCTTGACTGACTCTCTAAGACCAGGAGAGGTGGGGGGAAGGTTTATTTTAGATTTAGATTGTTATATTTCAAATCAATTTGAAAGTGAGATTATACAAATTATATCTTTAGCTAAAGAATCTCACGATATATTGGAAGAGTTTTTTGAGAGTATAATTACTAATAAGACTCGGTCACTTTTGGAAGTTATAAATGAGTAGCTCTTCAGTAACCTTAAAATCTCCGTGGAGACTAAACTCCTCTAGTAAGTTAACTAGAATCAATCCTATTTATGAAGATTATAGTGCTGAAGCAATTAGCAAAGAAATTTTACAAAGAAAAATAGAAACTTTAATTGCTACAATAACATTAGAAGAGAATAAAGCATCGAAGATAGAACGTTTATTTTCATTAAAGACCCCTCTTATACAAGAAAGATCTAAAATTTTACAAAATCCAATCAAATTATTTTTACCCAGTTATAAGAAAAAATTAAAAGAACTTGATGCTGAACTTGATAGAATAGAATTGGAAATCTATAAGCTTGAAACTTTAGATAAAAATAATGGATTGGATCTTAATGAAACTTTACTTCAATTTGAGAAAAGATTAGAAGAGAGAACTAAGATATTTTCAGAAAATATAATACATAATGCCAACAAATTATAATTACAATGGCTAATTACAAGACATATAAACCAGAGCTTAGAAAAAATTTTAATTATTCTTGTGGATATTGCCAAACAAGAGAGCCTGAGATAGGTGGTTCAAAAAATTCTTTTCAAATAGATCATTATAAACCTAAAAGTAAATTTCCAGACTTAATAAATAATTATGAAAATCTTATTTATGCTTGTAGAGCTTGTAATGGATATAAAAGCGATTATTGGCCAAGTTCAATTTGGGATAATTTATTAAAAAAAATAATTTTAAACCCCAGAGTAGAAGATTTTGAGAAGCATATAGATAAAAGTAATTTCGCTTGGTACGGAATAACATTTCGTGGAAAATGGAATATCTCCACATTGCGATTAGCCTCTGAAACTCAAATCTCAATAAGGAAAGATAGGGCTAGAATTGAAAAGTTAATTAGTAAATTTGAAAAACAAACCCTGATCTTTCAGACAAAAATTCATGTTGAACAAAACAATGGAGACTTAGGAAAAGTAAAAGAGCTTAAAACAGAATTAAAAGAGCACATGAAAGACATTGAGATGTTAAGAGGAAAAATTCAAGGCCCCAAAGATTAAATGCTAAAATAACCTTGTAGCAGATTTGTAACAAAGTGTAATATAACCCCTGTTGTTTCAGGCAGTTCTAGGCAGTAATAGCTAAATTCGTTACATCGCAAGTTACTGATTTTATTATGATTTATATTTGATTAACTTGGCTTCGAACCAAGGTGTCGGGGGTTCGAGTCCCTCCGAGCGCGCCATTTAACTGCTTTGCGGTGCGATGCTTTTTCATTAGTAACCGATGAAGGCGCTGTTTCATCTTTCGATGGAAACCTTCGGTCGCTAGAACCCCTACTTCCCAGGTTTAAGCGTATTCTGACGCTCTTCTTCTTCTTTAGCCAGCTCATTTGCCTCTTTTCGTGTTTGGGCTAAATTAGCTCCATCCTTGCGCCCAAGAAAAGAACCAATATAGCTTGATACTTCCGGTGGCAATTTTTGGGAAAGTTCTCCGCCAGCTAAAGCACCTACGGTTGCTCCTCTTGTAAATGCTTTAGCGGAGGAGACAGTTTGTACTACTTGAAGGCGCTGCGATTCGAAGTTGTCTTCTTTGAATACGTTTTGGTTTTTAAATGCTTCCTTTATTAATTCGAAATCATGTTTGTCTTTAATCAACCGGTCGAACGCCTCGATATTGGATAGCACCCGACTCATCCTTATCAGATCTGGCTTATATGGTGCATATTGCTTAGCGGTTTCTCTAAACTCCTTGTTGTCTTTAATCAACCGGTCGAACGCCTCGGGATCGGATAGCACCCGGCTCATCGTTATCAGCGCTTCCTTATGTGACGGCAAATAACGCGTGATCATCATGAAGTCCTTGTGGTCTTTGATCAACCGGTTGAACACATCAGGCTCGGATAAGAATTCCACCAATGATGCTTCATAATCTTGGAAAGAACCCACAGCCGATGTGAAATCATCTACGTTTTCAATTAGCTGCTTTAAATCGTTATAGTTATGCTCTTTTAATGCTTGCTGTATTTTTATATTCATAACTTACTCCTTTTTTTGATTCATTATCTATCATTATAGCTTATAATTAAAAACCTCATTTTGGGCATATTTAATACATAATGATTAATTTTCTTCTGAGGCCAAAACGTGTCTCAACTGTGGCGGTACTACGCTGTAATAGGCAGTTTTAGGCAGTTCCTGGTGAATTTGACGCCTTACAACGCATTGATTTATAACGAATTTAAAACTAGAGCATCAACACGCACTCCGTAATTTTCAAAATTTCTAAAACCATAAGCTCTTCGCTGAATGAGTTTGATTTTACGATGGAAGCCTTCTGTGATTTCATTTGATTTACTAAACCGCCACACTCTGGCGACGTCATCTTTACAATGTGACTGATTTTAAATAAATTAACAACCAAACTTATAATTAAAGGATTATTTTTGAAGAAAAGGATTGCAGTGATTGG
This sequence comes from Legionella qingyii, assembly GCF_003990155.1. Taxonomy (NCBI): domain Bacteria; kingdom Pseudomonadati; phylum Pseudomonadota; class Gammaproteobacteria; order Legionellales; family Legionellaceae; genus Legionella; species Legionella qingyii. The sequence goes on along the minus strand of NZ_RZGX01000006.1, from coordinate 125,963 downwards.
CTCGGGGATATCTGGTTTAACAAGCTCCTATATTTTAAGCAAAAACTATGATGTTTCATTATTTGAAGCGAACAATTATCTTGGTGGTCATACAAATACCCTATCTGTGGAAACTGAAGAAGCAGTATACTCGATCGATACCGGATTCATCGTTTTTAACAAAAGAACATACCCTAACTTTTGTAAATTGCTCGAAGAGTTAAATGTTCCAATTCAACCTAGTGAAATGAGTTTTAGTTATCGCTCTGATCGACGGGGACTTGAGTATAATGGTCATAATTTAAATACACTTTTTTCAGATCGCCGCAACCTAATTAAATTAAACTTTTATCGCCTCATCAAAGACATTATTTTATTTAATTCCGACGCAAAAAAATTCTTAGCTCAAACTAATAATCTCGAAATAACCATCAATGACTTCATCACCGAAAACAAGTACTCGGAGCAATTTAGAGAATCTTATCTGATTCCAATGATGGCTGCTATTTGGTCTAAAAATAAAGAAGATGCACTAAATTGTTCGGCTTCTTTTATACTAAAATTTTACAATAACCATGGGCTTCTTGATTTATTCAACCGACCTATGTGGTATGTTATTAAGAAGGGCTCGAAAAACTATATCGCCCCCATGCTTGAGAGGCTTAAAGAGCAAATTTACTTAAACTCTAAAGTAGATTTGATAAAACGAGAAAATAATAAGATTACGATAGTAACCAACTCTCAAGAGCACCTGTTTGATGCCGTTGTATGCGCTACTCATAGCGATCAAGCCCTAGCCATGCTTGAGAAACCTACTCATGAAGAAACCCGCATTTTGTCAGCAATCAAATATAATGAAAATGAGGTAGTACTTCATCAAGACAGAAGCATAATGCCAAAAAATAAAAGGGCTTGGGCAAGTTGGAATTACCTTGATAACCAAAGCACTGCACCTACACTGACCTACTACATGAATCGATTGCAGTCAATTAATTCCAACCATGATTTTTTTGTATCGGTCAATCTTGCCAATGAAATTGCTGAAAATCAGATAATCCAATCATTTAAATACGCACATCCCTGTTTGAATGTGTCTTCCTTGAAAGCACAACAACAAATTGATTTGATTAATGGAATGAATAATACGTACTATGTAGGAAGTTATTGGGGTTATGGCTTTCATGAAGATGGAGTCAATAGTGCGATAAATACGTGTAAGCTACTAGGAACCTAGATGATGAAACATCTAATTTTTACAGGGCATGTGCGACATCGCCGTTTTTTTCCAAAACGGCATCAATTTTCATATAAATTATTTATGTTCTGTTTTGATCTAGCTAACATAAGTACCACCTTCAAAGACATCAAACACGTATCCATAGAGAAGTTTAATTGGTTTTCATTTAGACGAAAACATTATCTTAATGAATCGACGATACCTCTTGATGAATATGCTCGCCATTTAATAATGAGTCGATACGGAACTTACCCAAAAGGAAAAATCTATTTATTAACCCAGCTCAGTTGTTTAGGGTATTGCTTTAATCCCATCAGTATTTATTTTCTCTTTGATGAAGCAAATCAAAATTTGGAGTATTTAATTTTGGAGGTCACCAACACCCCTTGGGGAGATCGGCATAATTATATTCTCAGGCATTCGGCCAAACCTAAAAATGAAATCTATTCTTATCAATTTCAAAAAGAACTGCATGTATCCCCTTTCATGTCCATGAATTATACCTATCGAATGAATTTAAAGTTAAATACACAAAAAATAATTGTTCATATGGAAAATTATAGTGAGGGAAATAAGGATTTTGATGCGACATTAGTTTTAAAGGCTGAGGATAGCTCATCAATTAAAAAGGTATTCTGGAAGCATCCGCTAATGACCTACAAAATTGCGACTGCAATTTATTGGCAAGCATTAAAATTATGGATTAAGGGTATTCCATTTCATGCCCATCCAAGATCAAATAAAAGGATATAGCATGGACCAAAATAATTATTCATACACTCTGAGTGCAAGATTCTGCAAGAAAATCTTTTTTAAGTTATTAAATGGCATCACACATGGGGCCATCGAAGTCAATGATCATGAAAGCAGCTATGGATTTGGTCATGAACAAGAAAAGAATGATTTAATTGCTACCATCAATATAAATAATCCCAATGCTTATAAAGCAATCCTTCTAGGAGGGTCTGTTGGTGCTGGGAAAAGTTACATCGATGGGGATTGGGATACAGATGATCTACAAAAATTAATCACGCTTTTTATTAAAAATGATTCCCTCTTCAATAATATTGAAAGTCCAATCGCCCGTTTATCTAGTTTGATAAGAACAATAAACTATAAATTAAAAATTAATTCAATTCATCGAGCTAAAGAGAATATTCTAGCCCATTACGATTTAGGAAATGAGTTCTTTAAATTAATTCTCGACCCGTCAATGATGTATTCATGTGCTCTTTATAAGCCATCGGATATCAGTTTGGAGGAAGCTTCTAAGAAAAAAATTCAAGCTATTTGTAGTGCACTGCAACTAAAACCCAGTGATCATATATTGGAAATTGGCACCGGATGGGGTGGATTTGCCTGTTATGCAGCGCAAGAGTATGGATGTAAAGTAACCACAACGACCATTTCAGAGAAACAATACCTTTATGTCAAAGAAAAAATCCATCAATTGGGCTTAGATAATCAGATTGAATTATTAAAAGAAGACTACAGAAAGCTTTCCGGTCAATATGATAAAGTAGTGTCAATCGAGATGATTGAGGCAGTTGGACATAAATATTTTGATACCTTTTTTCAGCAATGTAATCAGCTTCTTAAACCTGAAGGTTTATTTTTCTTACAGGCAATCGTAATTAATGATCAAGCCTATGATGCAGCAAAAGATGAGGTTGATTTTATTAAAAAATATATTTTCCCTGGCGGCTGCTTGCCCTCAGTGCTTTCCATAAATAAATCAATTGCCAGCAAAACCACCCTGCAATTGCTGTCATTTCAAGACATAGGGCAACATTATGTCTCTACTTTAAATGATTGGTATAAAAAATTATTAGAAAACAAACAAGAAATTCTTGCACAAGGATTTACTGAGTCTTTTATTCGAACCTGGGAATTCTATTTTTTTTATTGTGCCGCAGGGTTTCAGACCAATTACATTAGCGATATTCATGCCTTATGGCGAAAGAGACGATGAAGACCTTACATTACCTGATTCATACAATTGCTTATTATGTAGCTTGGTTTGCATGCATTATGCTTGCTGCTCGGGGATATGCATGGATAAGCCCTCTTATCGTAGCTGCTTGTGTTTTGCTGCAATTGTACTGGCAACATCGAACGAGAAAACCGCTACAAGGGCTAGGGATTTTATTAGCGATTGTTGTATCCATCAGTACTCTAATCGATAGTACTCTGGTTTATAAAGGAATTGTAATTTATTCAGCAAACCCCTTTTCCCCCTATTTTACCTCTCCTTGGATGATAACTATATGGATAAGTTTTACGGTTGTTTTATATGCCACATTAAGTAGCCTATTTGATCACCTACTTTTGCTCGGGCTTTTGTCATGTGCAGGCTTTGCCTTAGCGTTTCGCATTGGAGGAAGCTTGGGGGCTGCTTTTTTTCCTTATGGCACCGATATAACTTGCCTTTTGATTGGGTTAATTTGGTCACTTTTATTGCCATTTTGCGTCTACTGTTACCAAAAAGTAAAGGAGAATAAATAATGTATGCTATTGGCATTGTAGTCATTTATCTTATTTTACAAATGAGTTTCATGTGGGGATTGTATCGCATTCTAAAAAATCCTTCAGTTGTTGATGTTTCATGGTCATTAGGGTTAATGGTTTCAGGTTTAATTTATTTAAGCTTAACTACTTTAAGTACCCGTACTTTGATTATTGCTTCTCTTCTCATTCTATGGGCTTTGCGCCTTGCGTTCTATCTATGGTACACACGAATAAGAAAAGGACATGTTGATAAGCGTTATATCGAACTGAGTGCAAATTGGAAAATAAGCCCTTCTCTCGGTTTTTTTATTAACTTCCAACTCCAAGGCCTATTGATTCTAATCATTTCAAGTGTATTTTTTCTTATTAGCAAATCAGGACTGACTCATATTACCTTGTTAGATAGCATTGCATTTTGCATTATTTTAGCAGGAATCATGGGTGAGACTTTGGCAGATTTACAGCTACAACGTTTCAAAACTCGACATAAAGGAAAGGTATGTAATGAAGGCTTATGGAATTATTCGCGTCACCCCAATTATTTTTTTGATTGGTTAAGTTGGCTGGGATTCGCCTTATTTGCGATACAGTCAAATATTGGGTACTTAAGCTTGCTTTCGCCATTAATGCTTTACATTATTTTCACCCATATAACAGGTCCCCTGACCGAAAGAGGCTCCATACAATCAAGGGGACAAAAATACATTGCATATCAAAAGCAAACTTCAATGTTTTTCCCTTGGTTCAAGAAAAAAATCGATTCTGAATGAAGGTCGCAAATAGACTACTCAACCCACATAAAACCATTCCCCAAATAAAATCGATTAGGGTTATCTTCCATGGCCAGTTTGCTAGAATTGAGTAATTGGTAAAATCATAAATCCCATAAGTCACAAGACCGAGCATTACTCCTCCAGCTAGTGCTTGCAGGTAATTACCTTGTGCGCCCGGAAGAACAAAATAAAGAATGCCTAAGGTGATGCAAACATAAACAACTGCCGCTGCCCACCAAATAGGCGCCATCCCCTCAGCCGATTTACGTAACAACATGCCGATGTGTTCTGCATAAATATTTTTGGCAATGAAGCCCAACCAAATCATATCCAGTATAAAGACACAAATCATTGTTAAGAAAAAAAGCCCTATAAGTTTCATCATAGTTCTCCATAAATATCAACAATTACTTTCGAGTCAAGTTTTGCTTTAATACATATTTAGGCACTGGTTTAACATCCCAGACGATACCCATTAATTCTAAAAGTTTGATTAGGTAATAAGTAATGTCAATTTCCCACCATCGAAAACCTTGGCGAGCTGAGGCAGGATAATGATGGTGATTATTATGCCAACCCTCGCCAAGTGTAATTAGGGCAAAGAAAAGATTGTTTTTACTGTTATCTGACGTTTCATAAGATCTTGTACCATACACGTGGCACAGGGAATTGATAATAACGGTCGTGTTAAACAATGCCACCAAGGAAATACTAAAGCCCCAGACGAGCATTTCACCAATTCCGGTGTTCCATTGAGGCGCATAAGTCTGCAGCACCCAGCCGATTACGAAAAGAGAAAAAAGCAATAATGTTGGCATCAAAATGTCATAGCGTTCTAGAAAAACGAGCTCAGGATATTGCTCCAAATCCCTGACTCGCTCCGGATTGTAGTGATAATGTTTTTTTGTTAAAAACCAACCTACATGACTCCACCAAAATCCATGTTGTACCGGGGAGTGTGCGTCTTCTGGCGTATCAGAAACCATATGGTGCTGCCTGTGATGTGCCGCCCACCAGAGAGGACCTCGTTGAGCGGAGGTTCCTGCAAGGGCTGCAAAAATGAATTGCCAAAAGCGACTTGTTTTAAATGCCTTGTGTGAGAAATAACGATGATAAAAAGCACCGATTGTGAATAGACGGAAAAAATATAGAATAACTGCTGTACTTATGGCAATCCAACTGAAGCGCACATAAAAAACCAACAGGCAGCTAAGGTTAATCATAACGAAAGGAATCACTCGAATCCAATCAATTTTATTGCCAAATGATTCATCAGGACTGTAATTATTTTCGCTTACAATCCAACTGCGTATCAAACATCCTAAAGACTTCATCAAATTAATCCCTGATTCTTCACTAAATTCCAACTATTAGCTTATATCACCATTCAATTAATAACTAATTATTTTTATTTTGCTTATATTTTGAATGAAGAGGAATATAATCAAAATTTTGAGGGCCACTTACTGAGCCACATTCATCGTAGGTATTATCTGCACACAGAAAAAACTCCTCTGCCCCATATTCAGCGGCTCGGGACATAGCATCGTCAATAGAGTTGAAATGTAATAGTTCTTTCCCTTTGTGAATAAATTCATCGGATTCTTTAGCAATAATTTCAACTATATATTCATGCAGCTCAATTGGTGAGTAAATCAAAGCGATTGACTTAGAACTACTCTTAGCCTGATTAATTAAACCTTCGCGTGTTTGATTTGCCATGATTCAATTCCTCATGAAACTATATTAGATAAATTATAGCTGCCATTTAGGCACCTAGTGGTAATGCTCCTCCGTTTTACCTCTAAAAAGAAAATAGGCATATAAGGTATATGCAAGCAATATCGGCAACATAATAACGACACCAACTAATATGAATGTGAGTGTCGAAGACGGTGCGGCTGCTTCCCAAATCGTAATCTGATGTGGTATCAAATAAGGATAAACACTGATTGCTATACCTATATAAGAACACAAGAAAATGATAATGCTGTAAATAAACGGCTTACGCTCGTTATTAGAATTTACAGATAAGTTTCTCCAAGTAAGATAAATTGCAAGTACGGTAATTAAAGGAAGTGGGCTTAACAATAAAAAATTAGGAAATTGATACCAGCGATGAAAAACTTCAGTACTGTGCAATGGAGTCCAGATACTGACAAAGACTAAAAAGAAACTGACAATAATTAATAAACCCTGAGCATAATGAACCATTTTTCGTTGAAGTTTACCGCTGCTTTTGATAATCATCCATGTTGCGCCAAGAAGCCCATAACCACTAATTAAGGCAACACCGGTAAATAAGCTAAAAGGAGTTAACCAACTACCCTGACTGATTTCCATTGTTTGAGGATTCATTGAGAACCCTTGAACAAAACATCCTAAAATAACTCCTTGAAAAAAAGCTGCAGCAACTGAACCTATTGCGAATAACCAATTCCAAACCGGTTTTGAACGATCCGCTTTAAATCGAAATTCAAAGCTGACGCCGCGAAAAATCAAAGCAATAAGCATGAACATTAAAGGCATGTAGAGAACGGGAAGAAGAGCGCCATAAACCTGGGGAAACCCTCCATAAAGGATAGCTCCACCAAAAACTAACCATGTTTCATTACCGTCCCATACAGGCGCAATTGAATTCATCATTTTATCCCGCTCACTTTCGCTGTTGGTAAAAGGAAATAAAATTCCAATGCCAAGATCAAAACCATCTAAAATGACGTACATCATGACAATGAAGGCAAGTAATACAGCAAAAATAAGTGGAAGCATTATTTTTTCTCCACGTTTAAATCAGTCATGTACTGAAAAGCATGATGTTCAACTTGGTCTTGCTCAATAATCTCGGGGCCAAGACGGATAAGTTTCAATAGGTAATAGAGATAAAAACCAAAAACAATTCCATAAGCAAGAAGGAGGAGAACAGAAGAAATAATCACATCTTCAGCACTGATTGCTGAAACTGCATCATGAGTTTTTAATAACCCATAAACCACCCAGGGCTGTCGTCCAATTTCGGCAGTGAGCCATCCGGAAATAGTAGCTATAAATCCGAGCGGTGTTAGTGCAAAACACCAATAATGAAACCATGTTGCTTGATAAATTTTGCTTTTGTAACGGAGGAATAGTCCTAAAATTGTTGTTGCGAACATCAAAAGACCGATGCCTACCATTATTCTAAATGAGAAAAAAACAGGGGCAACTCTCGGTTGTTGGTCAGCAGTCACCGAGTCTAAACCAACCATTTTGCCATCCCAATCATGAGTATTGATTAAACTTGCCAGCTTGGGTATCTCAATAGCATACTTATTTTGTTGTTCTGCCTGAGAAGGCCAAGCAAATAAGACCAAAGGAGCACCGTTTTGAGTATGCCAAAGCCCCTCCATGGCCGCTGTTTTAAGCGGTTGATGCTCTTTAACCATCAGCCCAACAACATCACCTACCCCAATTTGAACAGGAACAAGAATTAAAGCGGCCCAAAGTGCAAAGGACATGGTTTTCTTTGCTGCCTCCACTGCTTTTTTACGAAGCAAATAATAGGAGGACACTCCCATGATGACAAAAGAAGTTGTCACATAAGAGGCTAAAATCATATGGATAAAGCGAGGTATAAACGATGGGTTCATCACTACAGCCCACCAGCTAGCGACCACGTACTTTCCATCAATCATCTCATAGCCACTGGGTGTTTGCATCCATGAATTGGCCGACATAATCCAAAAAGCAGAAATGGTTGTCCCGATAGCAACAAGCAAAGTTGCAATAAAATGCAGTAGCGGCGGTACCCTTTTCCAACCAAAGAGCATCACACCTAGAAAGCCAGCCTCAAGGAAAAAGGCGGTTAGTGTTTCATAAGCAAATAATGCACCCAAAATATTACCAAACTGGTTGATAAACGGACCAAAATTTGTTCCAATCTGATAGGCAAGTACAATGCCTGAAACGACCCCCATTCCAAAGGTAAGAGCAAAAATCTTCGTCCAAAGTTTACAGATTTCAAGATAAACCGTTTTTCTTGTTTTTAGCCAAAATAACTCCATAATGATCAAAAAAATGGCCAAACCCAAATTCAATGTTGGGAATAAAATGTGAAACCCAATGCTAAAACCAAACTGGATACGTGATAGAATTTCCACAAGCATTTCATCACTCCGCTCATAACCAACTGAGTTTTGTAATGCAGCCGCTAAAACCAGATTAGGAAGAATAATTTATTCACGATGGCGTCTATCTGCATTTAACAATGCAGAGTGACTGCATTACTGCTCTAATGACAAAGTATCGTATATGCACAATAAATTATCAAATTAATCTTACTTATAGCTTAATTAGAACAACTAATGGGTCTTCGTTCTTTCAAAATTTATCCTAGAGAATACAGTTACCTACCTAGGGATTAAGAGTTAATTCATTCAAAAATATTGAAGTTTTTACTTACTTCGATCATATTAAACGTAATCCTCTCTACTGAATCGTACTATGTCTAATTATTTGGTTATTGCGGCAAGTAGTGCAATCGGACAATCGGTCACAACTTTGTTGAGAAATCGTGGCGACACGGTATTTACCACTGCAAGGGATAATCATAAAATTAATCCGGATTTTTTAATTGATGCCTGTGATTTTGATGCGGTTAGTGACGTTTTTCGTAAGGTTGGCGCCATTGATGGTGTTGTTAATTGCGCAGGCTCATTACTCTTGAAAAGTGCCCATTCGACAACATTTGAAGAGTTCCAAGCCTGCATTAATGCTTCGCTAACTACCGCATTTGCAACAATTCGTGCTGCGGGTTTGATGATGAAAAAAGGCGGCTCAGTAGTATTGATTTCATCAGCAGCAGCCTTGGTTGGACTCGCAAATCATGAGGCCATTGCTGCAGCTAAAGCGGGAGTTATAGGTCTTGCTCAGGCAGCTGCAGCTACTTATGCCGCCAATAACTTAAGAGTCAATGTGGTAGCGCCAGGAATGGTCAATAGTCCATTAACCACCCCTCTATTAAATAATCAGTTAGCTCATAATGCATCCAAGGCGATGCATCCTTTAGGACGTATTGGGACACCAGAGGATATTGCTCAAGCGATTGTATTTTTACTTAGTCCAGAAAATTGCTGGATAACCGGGCAAGTTCTTGCGGTAGATGGGGGCTTAAGCCATGTTCGTCCCAAGTTGAAAATTTAACTCACTAATAAAAATCAATTTATGACAAAACTCTGCTTTATTTTAGGCGATCAATTGAGTGAAACTTTGTCTGCACTTAGTGAAATCAATATGCATGATGATGTTGTATTGATGTGCGAAGTTACCGAGGAAGCAACTTATGTCAGTCATCATCCTAAAAAAATCGCATTTTTGTTCTCTGCAATGCGCCATTTTGCTCAAACACTAAAAATTAAAGGATATCGCGTCCGCTACACAAAGTTTGATGATCCTAACAATCAAGGAAGCCTAGTCAAAGAACTGATAAGAGCCGTTGAGGAAATAAAGCCTTCAGCCATAAGCCTTACTGAGCCAGGGGAATGGCGAGTTTTTAAAATGTTTGATGATTTGAAAAGTAAGTTGCCGATCCCATTAACGATTTATGAGGACAATCGCTTTTTATGCACCATAAATGAATTTAACGATTGGGCCAAAGGAAAAAAACAACTACGCATGGAATTTTTTTACCGGATGATGCGTCAAAAATATCGCATTTTAATTGATAGCAATGGAAATCCAATCGGGGGGTCCTGGAATTATGATGCGCAAAATCGTAATCCTGCAAAACACATTTCTTCATTTCCAAAACGCTTGGAGTACCCCAAAGATGAGATTACTGTCGAAGTTTTGAGATTGGTGGCAGCACATTTTTCAAAACATTTCGGTCAATTACATCCCTTTGACTTGGCAGTGACGCGTGCTCAAGCTTTGTCCGAGGCAAATTATTTTATTAATCATTGCCTTATCTCATTTGGTGACTATCAGGATGCTATGTTAACGAATGAAACCACTTTATATCATTCTAAACTATCGTTTTATCTTAATGCCGGACTGTTATTATCTATAGAGTTATGTCGTATGGCAGAACAAGCTTACCTAGAACGAAAAGCCCCTCTTAATTCAGTAGAAGGATTCATACGTCAGATTCTGGGATGGCGAGAATTCATCCGTGGGATTTATTGGCATTTTATGCCTGCCTACAAAGAAATGAATCACTTTCATGCTAAAAGAGACTTGCCAGCTTTTTTCTGGGGAGCAGATACTAAAATGTTTTGTATCAAGGAAGTAGTTCGCCAAACTTCAGTAGAAGCTTATTCGCATCATATCCAACGATTAATGATAACCGGTAATTTTGCATTACTTGCAGGCATAAATCCAAAACAAGTCTGTGAATGGTATCTTGCTGTTTATGCTGATGCCTATGAGTGGGTAGAGCTCCCTAATACCTTAGGCATGGCACTTTATGCCGATGGTGGTTTAATGGCAAGCAAACCCTATGCTGCCAGTGGAAAATACATTCAGCGCATGAGTAATTTTTGTGAATCGTGCTCCTATAATCCAAATGATTTATTAGGAGAAAAAGCCTGCCCATTTAATGCATTATATTGGAATTTTCTGAAACAAAATGAAGAAAAGCTTAAAGATAATCCTCGACTTCACTATGCTTATATGAATTGGCAAAAAATGACCCTGGATAAAAAAGAAGCCACTCATGCCAAGGCGCAAGAAATCTTATCTTCTTTAGACTCAGGCAGTCTTTAAGCCTGCATATTCAGAGTCCAAATGATTCCATTGAGATAGCTCGCAAAAATAAGCCACAAAGAGTAAGGGATTATGAGTAAAAGGATTCCTTTTTCTTTACTTTTAATGGTTATTAAAATAATGGCTGCATTCAACCCCACCATGATGACTATCCATAAAAAACTAAAACCCAACCAATGCAGTTGAAAAAAAAGCGGTGTCCATATCCAATTCATCATTAATTGAACTAAATAAAGACTAAGTATTGTTTTAGTTTCAGGATTGTTTCGATTTTTCCATAATGTAAATCCAGCAATCGCAAGAAAAGCATATAAGATTGACCATACAACGGAAAATACCCAACCCGGGGGAGTTAAAATTGATTTATGGAGTTCCTCATACCAAGAATAGATGTTCGCTTGCGTTAATAAGCCCAAGAAAAACCCTACTAGTTCAAAAAATAAAATCCAAATAACCAGTTGCATCCCGTTTTTTTTGTTCAAACTCTTCTCTCCATATTTGATACTAGATAGTAAGGGTATTATATATTTTGTATGACTGAAAATCCGACGCTGCGATTACTATTAGATGAGTTATTATTGAATTCTACAACTAAAACAAGTTCATTTGGTAAGTCCATAATTTTTTGGAGCACCAAAGCCTTTTTTTAGAGGAAAATTTATGTCCGCTGAGGAAAAAAAACGGACGAGATCTTTTAACTCCTCCTGTTGCACCTGGGCATTAATCCAATTAAGCTTTACTTGAGTTGTAGCCTGCTCTCGTTGATTCACGAGAAACAAAGTACTATCCCCTTCATGGAATTTTTGTGTCTCTCCTTGTTGCACCTTAAATGCCAAATGATACTCCTTTTTTAAGAAAGCTACCTGCTGATGGATTCTTTTTATCCCAATATAAAGATTAGTAAGTTCATTCTTAAGCTGCTCATACATAAATTTTTGTTCCGCCCTGATTTGGTATAGCTCACTTTGGGTGCGAATTAATTTACCTTTTGCCTCTCTCTGGAGTACCGGAAATTTGAAAGAAACTCCTATAAATGCTGCTTCTGGTAGTAACAACGGATATCCTCCAGTACCATTTTGTTTAAACGTGTATGCCGTAGCATCCAAATTGGGCAGGAGCTCATTTTGCGCTAAATCACGTTTAAGCTTAATAATTCTTGAATAATTTTCTAGCTTCTTAAGGGAGGGATGGTGCGCTAACTGCGATAAGCCAGATGTCAATTGTCTTGGATTAGTTAACACTTGCGAAGGCAGACTGTTTTCCGATGGAATTTTGGGATTTCCTTGTTCATCTCGATAATATAGAGATAAATTAATTCCAGCCTGTTCAAATATCATCTTCCCTTGGTTGAGTAATTGTTCTCTCTGGACTATTTGTTGCAAATTTTCAGTAATCGCAAGTTTAGGAAGATCACCTTGATTTGCCTGTTGCTCAATAGCATGTTGTCTCTTTTGAGCCAATTTTAGTAATTGTCTAAACGTTTTTAATTGCAATCCAGCCTCAACCCATTGCCAATAGGCCTTAATTGTTTCCTGATAAATTTTAATTTTAATCGCTTCCGCGTCGTGTTTTTTCATTTCAATCGACTCCGCGGTAGTTAATAAATTCGTTCGCTCCTTATCAATCAATCGATCTCGAAGTAAAGGCAGTGAAAGTCCTGCTCGATATTCCCCACCCGAATTGGTTAAGTAATTTTGATAATAAATCGGCCAGCTCCCATTCCCATTTCGGTAACCCGCAAACAATTTGACTCCATTATAAAAAGTAGGAACAGTAAGCTGGGTATCTCCATAATTGTTAATATAGCCACCAGCAGGTTGAGATCGAGAGCTTGCATCAAGAGAAGGATCAAACGTTCCCAATGCACTCAAATGAGCACCTTGAGCTTTAGTAATTTCCAAGCGTGCGATTTTAATTTTTGGATAATATAGGGTGACGCTTTGCAGTACCTTATCCAAAGTTAATTTGTGTGGTTCATTTGCGATACATACCGTGGAAAGGAGCAAATAACAAAATCCTAAGATCAACTGATTCTTAAATCCGCTATGAGTATAGTATCTTTTCATGGCTGAGTCTTCTCTGGAGTACTCTCTGGCGGAAAACCATTAAACTGGCGCCACAGTTCATACCATAAAGGCACTTCCCCTAATTGAACCCAACCATGTACACGTACGCCTTGTCTTAAAAATTGTGACTGAGGCCAGGGCTCATCAGGAACAATTACTGCACGAAATAATCCCGTACCATTGTCTGTAGGGTCTATAAAAGAAACAGTCCCCCCAAAAGTGCCCACAGCAATTGCAGGCCAACCTCTAAATTGGATCGCAGGCCATCCTTCAAACTGTAATCGAGCTTTTTGATGGATTCGAACAAATGGAATATCATTACCATCGATCCATAGTTCCACAGCTCGTGATTCAGTTTGTGGAATGATTTGAGCCAAAACATCTCCAGCTTTGACAACCACACTCTCTTGGCCTGTCAATCGTTTATATATTACCCCTGCTACATGCGCTTTTATAAGTTGTGATTGCTGACGAGCGATACGTACGTCAATATCCACCATGTCAATATTTGCCTGCGCTAACTCGCTTTGGTATTTGGAGTATTCAATTTGTGCTAATTCATATTGGCGCTTTGAATTAATACCTTGTTGATACAGTTTTTTTTGGCGCTCGAGATTAGCTTTTCCTGCAACAATTGATTGTTCTGCTGCCTCTATCCGAAGAGCAATTGCTTTTTTTTCTAATTCTAATCGTGTTAATAATTTGGGATCATTGTCAGTAATATCCACTAAGGGGTCTCCTGCTTTTACACTCATACCCTCATCGACATACCATTTTTTGATACGTCCATTGATTGGTGAATTAACTACATGCAGCCTCTCGGTGGGAGAAAACGCAATCACTTTGCCATTGCCAAGAGCAAACTGTTGCCATGGCGTAAACGCTAAAAACAGGGTGATAATCAGGGCAATAATAAAAATTATTTTGGCAATTTTTTGGGGCTTTGGTAGTTTTTTTATCATTGCATAGGCATGTAATTTCATGAAAGCACCACGTGATTTGTCATTTTTTTAAATTCATGGTTTTGGGTGACCAACATCAAAATCGTATTCTTTAAGTTCAGCAATGGTGTGATAAGAAGTTCACTTTTTTCTTTTTCTAATCCATCAAAAACTCTGTCAATTATGAGTAACTGAGGTTGAAGTAAGACAGCACGTATAATCATAAGAGCAATCAGTTCAAATTGTGTAAACTCATTTTGCCAATCATAAATAATCGTTTTTAAGCCATCGGGCTGACGCATTATTTTTTCAGATAGTCCAAAGTGTTCTAATTGCTCCATAATTATTTTCAGTGGTGTATTTTTATGGTTAAGTACTAAATTGTCATAGATACTTCCGGCAAACCACTCGGGTTTTCGCAGCAATAAACTGAATTGACGAAGTGCTGATCGATGTTCTTCATTACACAAATTTTGATTCACTAAAATGGCCATGTCATATTTTTTTCCAAACCCTAAAAGCGACTCGGAAAATGTTTTGCAGCGTTCTGCATCTTGAGAATAAATAAAGAGTGGTTTATCCAAAGCAGCAACTGCCGGACTTTTATGTGGAAATTTAATTTCTATCGATTTCATCGGTAGAAATAGAGCATTAAGGTCCATTTTAATTTCTTCTACTGATAAATTAAGTACTGTATCAATCTTACCTTCTGATGCAATTAAATCGTAATAATTTTCTAGAAGTACGCCAAATCGCTTAAATGCATAAATCAATGCACCAAGTACGATTTCAGCAGCCACTAACTGCCCCAAACTGAGTTGATTTTTAATAACGAGATATCCCCCTAATCCCAGAAGGAGGCTGCTGGAAAGCGCAGAAAGCACATAAAATCCAATTTGATGTTTTATGAGCTGCCTAAAATGAGTATTTCTTGCATGTAAAAAGGAAACTAATCGCTTATCCGATTGTAAGGTAGCATAATGGCTGCATTTGCTAAACCGAAATAGAAACCGATTGATTAAAAGCTCTTCGAGCCAGGAACCTACCTGATGCTTTTGAGCACATTCTTCTTTTGCGCTGGCGAGTCCTTTACGATAGGGAATGAAAATAATCAATATGATGCTTAGAATGATAAATCCATCAAAGATCAGGAATAATGGATGGTAAAATAGGAGCAGTAATAACCCAAAAAAAAGTTGAAGCCCTAAGTTAACTCCATATAGTAAAAGACTTGAAAGTGATTTCTTGATGGTTACTACTTCAAAAAAACGATTAACCAGCTCTGGCCCATTGTGTGTTGAAAAATTATCCAAAGAGAGGTTGTTGAATTGTCTCGTGAGATTTAAACTTATCTTCACCATCAATTTTTGTTGCACTACTTCCAGGATTACCGTTTGCCATATATTTAATGCACCTAGTGCCAACATCAGAATCAGAACTATAAAGCTCAAGGTAACAACAGGCTGCAGTAACTTTCCAAAGGCAATCAAATTAATTAATGTCTGCGCTGCAATCGGAATACTCAAAGTTAATAGGCTTGCAACCAAACTAATGAGTGCAATGGATAAGAGTGTTGGCTTATCTAAAACATCCCTGATCGAATTCATTTTTCCTAAATATCCTTTTTATTTATTTAAAGACATCAATGTTTTAATTTTTTCATTATGAAATACTCAAGCGATTCAATAGCCTTGTTCTGTTTCTTTCTTTTTAACAAGGATACATGAATATCACTCAACTTAGGTAAAAAATCCTCATCAAGGCGATCAAGATCGTTGGGAATCATGCTCCGTTGTATCGCAGTAATTCCTAAGCCAGCGCGCACAGCAGCCATTTTCACCGCATAGCTTGGGCTACTAAACACAAGGCGCCAATTCAAATGATTCTTGTCTAGAGAATCAATCACATTACCACGATAAATACAAGGTGTTGGTGAAAGCACCAGTGGAATTGGTGTGGTTTTGTTGAGTTGAGTAAGAAGTTCTCTCTTGCCTGCCCAGTCTACTGGCTCATTCCAAACATTGACACCCTCAGCAATATGATTTATTTGATTGGTTTTAATTAAAATCAAATCAAAGTCGCCTTGGTTAAAACGCTCGATTAAATTAAGAGTGAGTTCGCATTCAACATTGAGCATCACCCGGGGATGATGTCGTGAAAACTCAACCAGTACATCCGATAAAATCATTGAAGCAAAATCCTCAGGCAGACCAAAACGAATCTCTCCATGCAACTCAGGTGCTTTAAAACGGTCCAGTGATTCACGATGAAGTTCATAAATCTTTTTTGCATAGCCTAAAAAAAGCTCTCCATCTGGTGTCAAAGACAACTCACGTCCTCGAAGAATTAATGGTTTTTCAATTAACTGTTCGAGTTTTGCAATTTGCTGGCTGATCGCCGATTGCGTACGCCCCACTCGGAGTGCGGCTTTTGTAAAACTTTGGGTTTCTGCTACCGCCAGGAAGCATTGCAAAGTCACTGTATCAAGACTCATTAGAATTCCTAATGACAAACATTAATATTATTAATTTAACTTATATAAGTTTATCTTATATATTTACATTGTAGCAAAACAATTTCTAATGAGGAATGCTGTGAATACGATAATAAATTCTTTATATGGTGCGCTTCTGGCATGTCCAGCACTTGCGCTGCTAATTAACTGTGGCAGCGGCAGGAAAAAAGCTGTATTAGCTGCTCGTTGGGCAAGTTATTTTGTAGGGTTTGGTTTTATAAGCGGCCTTTTTTTATTAGGTCATTTCACTTTTTCAGAAACAGCTAAAACGTACCCATTTATCAGTTTTAATCCCTTAAGTTTATTACTGTCCACTTTAATTTTATTGGTAAGCTTTACCGTTCATCGATTTTCCCTAAGGTATATGGATGGCGACAAACTCTATTCTCGTTACTTTTGTAGCTTGGCAGCCATTACTCTGAGTGCCATAGTTATGGTTCTTGCCGATAACCTCTTTCTGTTCTGGATTTCCTGGTCGATAAGTAACCTTTTCTTAATTTTCTTAATGGTTCATAAGAGAGAATGGACTGCTGCCAAAAACTCAGGACGGCTCGCTCTAAGTACCCTATTACCAGGTAGCATCAGCTTGTTAGCAGCCGTTATTCTAATCACTTTAAGTGGTGACACTGCTTCCATTCAAGCTTTAGCAGAGAAACAGTTTGTAAATTCGTCTATTTTTACAGCTGTGATGACTCTTATCACACTCACCGCTTTAACTCAGTCGGCCATTTGGCCCTTTCATCGCTGGCTTATTAGCTCTTTAAATTCACCAACTCCTGTTTCTGCTCTGATGCATGCAGGTCTTGTCAATGGCGGCGGTATCATCATCGTAAAGTTTGCACCTCTATTTTCAGTATCCACTGGCTTACTCATGATTGTATTTATTCTTGGTGGCGTCTCAGCATTCTTGGGAACCATTTGGAAGCTCATGCAGCATGACATCAAGAGAATGTTAGCCTGCTCAACTTTGGCGCAAATGGGATTTATGATGATGCAATGCGGTCTAGGACTATTTGCAGCAGCTGTTGCCCATTTATGTTGGCATGGTCTATTCAAAGCTTATCTGTTCCTGAGCTCTGGATCGGTCATGACGCAAAAAAATAATGAACCTAAAATCCACGCATACAAACCAATTGTATTAATCATTGCAAGTATTGGCGGCCTCGTCGGCATGTTGGGCTTTGCCTTCATGACTAACAAGCCTATTTTATCTCTGCAAGCAACCTCCTTTTTACTGGTATTTGCATTCATTGCAGGAACTCAACTGATGTTGACACTGATGAACAATCGCTTGGCCATCACTAATATAACGATTGGATTATTTATGTCTTCCTTAGCTGGTTTGCTTTATGGTGGAAGTATTCATCTGATTGAGATGTTACTTCCTAATTTGACCCAGCTGTACTTACCCAAGCTTTCGATACTGCATCTGATAATCTTGGTTCTTCTGGTATTGCCCTGGCTTATGTTTAATCTTGGATTACTGAAAAAAATTAAAGAAACCAATTTCTGGTGTTGGCTTTACATGAATTTATTCAATCAAAGCCAACCTTCGCCAAAAACTGTAACCACACTGCGGTCTAGTTATAAATACTAATTATCCTGAGGAGTAACCATGAGAACAGCAAAAGTAATAACGAACGAAGAAAAGACAAATGAGCAATCTATAAAAAAAAATATTTCAGCCAAAACCAAAAATAAGAAACTTGAAGTACGTGCATTAGTGGACAATGCTGCCAAACGGATTGCCCCAGTTTGGCCTCTTGAAACCTTTATAGCGTGCAACCCCTTACAAGGATTTGAAGCACAAACTTTTGAAGAAGCCTTAGCAAAGGGTGGTTTTAGACGAAAGGAAATGACACGCAATCGTGCTTTAGAAGACGTCAACCTGCACATGATTAAATGGTGTGGCGGCTTTTTTGATGCAGGACAAGGTGCTATCGAAATGCCGCATCAAGATAAAGGATTCTATTTCGGATTTTTAAAACTAGCTTGTTTTGATAAAAAGCTTCATCGTAATAAAAAAGAGGCAAAAAAATGGTTAATGGAATTACCTGAAGAAGCTGAAGAGGCAATTATTCTTTGTCTGAATAAACTCCAGGTGCCCAAGGAAAAAGAAGAAGAGTTCATCACCCAAACCTTTCTTCATTTACCAGGTTGGGCTGGCTTTGTGAAATGGAAAACTCACTGGCACAATCCAACGACAGTAGACAAACAACCCATTACCCTAATGGATTTTCTTGCAGTACGCCTCGTGATTACGTGTTTGCTCTGGCCAGAAGCTTCCCAGGAAAAAAAAAGCGAAGAAGATGGTTCTTTGGTTCAACAAACTCTTGAAGAAATAAAAAGCACTGAAAAGCACTATGAGCAAAATTTGATGAAAATACTTTTGCTTCAAGTCAATCAATTGGCAAAGAAGCCTCAAAGAGCTGATGCGCAACTTGTGTTTTGTATTGATGTTCGCTCCGAACCCATTCGCAGAGCTATAGAGAGGTTGGGCAATTATGAAACACTGGGATTTGCTGGCTTTTTTGGTTTACCTATTCGTGTTCAGGAATTTGAGAGTGGTAAAACAAAAGACTGCTGTCCTGTATTATTAAAACCACGTTATCGTATCGATGAAAGGCCAAGTGCTGCAAATGCAAGTTTTATTGAACAACACCAACAGGGAAAAGCAATTAAGTCCAACCTTAGCAAGATGTATCAAGAATTAAAATATAATTTTGCAACTCCTTTTGCATTAGTTGAAACACTTGGCGCTTGGTGTGGTTTGAAGATGTTGTTTCAATCGCTGGCTCCAAGTTTGACCAAGCAATCGAGCCAAGCATTACACCATTACATTGCCCCCAAAATCCAAACAGAGCCTTCGTTTGAATTAAATGAGGCCAATTTGGAACATGGCATCGCCCTAAGCGAGCAGATTGACTATGCCGAAACCGTATTACACCTCATGGGGCTTACTTCAGATTTTGCAAAGCTCATTATTCTTTGTGGTCATGGAAGTGCTACAGAAAATAATCCCTATGCTTCCGCTTTAGATTGTGGTGCATGTGGTGGGAATCATGGTGGAGTCAATGCCCAATTATTAGCCGCAATACTTAATAAAACAGAAGTGCGAAGCGCTTTAGAGGTTAAAGGCATTCATATTCCTCTCGACACAGTGTTTTATGGTGCACTT
This sequence comes from Legionella qingyii, assembly GCF_003990155.1. NCBI lineage: Bacteria > Pseudomonadati > Pseudomonadota > Gammaproteobacteria > Legionellales > Legionellaceae > Legionella > Legionella qingyii. The sequence goes on along the minus strand of NZ_RZGX01000006.1, from coordinate 106,028 downwards.
CATAATACCACTACCGACTCCGTTGAAATTTATAATCTGAAATCAAGTAAAATCATTTATCCAAGCCTACTAAATCAGTTGCTTATTGATTTGGAGGAGGCAAAATCCAGCAATAATTTTGAGCGAGGTCGAAAATTAAATTCAACCGATGCAGCAAAGGACATTAAGCGAAGAAGTCAGGATTGGTCTGAAACAAGACCTGAATGGGGTCTTGCACGTAATGCCGCTTTTATTGTTGCCCCTCGCACTCTAACAAAAAACATCAATCTTGATGGTCGATGTTTTTTGCATTCTTATGATTGGGAACAAGATCCTGAAGGGAGTTTTCTTGAAACGATTCTGACTGCACCCATGGTAGTTGCTCAATGGATTAATACCCAATATTTGTTTTCAACCCTCGATAACGTTGCTTATGGAAGTGGCAGCAAAATCACTCACAATGTCACGGGTAAAATTGGCATCATGCAAGGTAATGGCAGCGATTTAATGCATGGTCTTCCCCTGCAATCGGTGATGAGCAGTGATGAAAGCCCCTACCATCAGCCGCAACGTTTACTGACTGTAGTTTATGCACCACAGGCACTTGTATCAAACATCATCGAACGACAAGCGGTATTAAAAACATTGTTCTTCAATGAATGGGTTCACCTTGTCCTCATTGAACCGAGTACTGGTTTAGCCTACAAACTGAATCAAAAAGGCAATTGGATTTTAGCGAACTAAAACAAGGAGAAAAAAATGAATGTTATTAAAGTTCAAGAACGTAAAGATATTGGGATTAACCTACATCCAATGAAAAAAATAGAAATCATAGTCTCTGGCGAGCACGAGCAGCTCATCAGCTCGATGATGGAGGAAGCAAAAGTCACTGGATTTACATTATTAAGAAACATCTCAGGCAAAGGTCATAATGGATTTCATGAGGGAAAAATATTATTCAACGACAGGGCTTCACTGATTATGTTTCTTGCCGTAGCTCCTGAGGAGGTAATAGCAACCCTTGCCTTAGGAATGAAAACCTTATTTCAACAGAATTCGGGCGTTATGTTTGTCTCCGATGTAGATGTAGCGCGAATGGATTATTTTCATTCAACCACAGGGGCTTAATCATGCATTATCAGAATCAGTCAGTTTTACTTGCCTCAAAACATGAGAAAGAAAAAGCAATCGCCGATGTATTTTTTGAAAAACTCGCGTGCACACTTGATGTGCACGAATTTGATACCGACCAATTTGGTACATTTACTGGTGAAATAGCAAGGACATTAAGTCCCTATGATACCTGTGTTTTAAAGGCAAGACGTGCCGCAGAACATTATGGGTATGAGTTAGCAATTGCAAGCGAGGGAAGTTTTGGCCCTCATCCAGCATTTCCCTTTATTGCCAGTGACCATGAAATCATGGTGTTTTTAGATCGCAAAAACAATTGGGTTATTACAGAGCAATATACTACACCCAAAACAAATTACCGCATGATGACCCTAACCCCACAAACAGAGCTAAGGAACTTTTTAGAACAAGCGGGGTTTCCCGAGCATGCACTGACCCTACAAACCAATAGTGACAAAAAGGTCATTGCGAAAGGGATTAGAGACATCAAGGCGCTCGAGACGGCCTTGGATCTTGGATTCCAACAAGAAAAAGAACTCTTTCTTGCAACGGATATGAGAGCCATGATGAATCCAACGCGGATGCATGCGATTTCTGTACTCGCCCAAAAGTTAGCCGAGCGAATTCAATGTTGTTGTCCCCATTGTTGTACTCCCGGCTTTGGGTTTAAAGAAACATCCGGCCATCTCCCTTGCAAAGTATGTACCTCAGCAACATCGTTATACCAGCAAGAAATCTGGGGTTGTATCCAATGTGATTATCGCGACACACGCGCTCGAAAAGACGGTTTAGATTCAGCAGATCCTCAATATTGTAATAATTGTAATCCTTAGAAATATAACCAATTTAGGAGCGAATTCAGATGCAAAATAAAACCTTGGTTGGAATCGTTATGGGTTCTCAAAGTGATTGGAAAATACTTTGTGAGACAGCAAAAACATTAGATAGTTTAAAAATTTCTTTTGAAACAGAAATTGTATCAGCGCATAGAACACCAGAAAAACTCTATGACTATGCACGAAGTGCCGCAGACCGGGGAATACAGATTATTATTGCTGGCGCTGGTGGTGCAGCACACCTTCCAGGAATGATGGCAGCAATGACGAGGCTTCCTGTTTTAGGTGTACCAATCCCTTCTGCTTTACTTGATGGTTTAGACTCACTGCTTTCTATAGTTCAAATGCCAGCAGGCGTACCTGTTGGTACTTTAGCTGTTGGTAAAGCCGGAGCGATTAATGCGGCACTCTTGGCTGCAGCAATCCTTGCAAATAACGATACAGAGATTTGTGAGCGCTTAAATCAATATCGGGCACAACAAAGTCAAAAAGTTCTTGAAACCAATCAGCCCCAATTGGAGTTATTATGAAACTCGGTATCTTAGGTGGTGGACAATTAGCAAAAATGCTGGTTCTTGCTGCACACTCGTTAGGGATTCGCACTGTCTGCTTATCACCCGATCCCAATCCCTGTATCCGTGATATAACACGTCTGGTTTCAGCGCCATTCTGTGACGAGAAGGCACTCATCGAGTTGTGTAATGAAGTGGATTGCGTCACGTTTGAAACGGAAAATATACCCTTTGCTTGCGCTGAATTGATTGCCGAAAAAGTTCCATTTTACCCCACTACAAAAGCACTTAAAATTACTCAAGATCGCTTATTGGAAAAATCATTTTTAAGATCATTAGGGATCAAAACTGCGCGTTTTGCCGCGATTGAAACACAGGATGAACTGCATGATACGTTTACAAGTTGGAATAAGCGCGCCATTTTGAAAACAAGACGATTTGGTTATGACGGCAAAGGACAATATGCTATTAATGAGCTGCCTGACTTGGCAAAAGCCTGGGATAGGCTACAGTCTTGCGATTTAATTTTGGAGCAGTTCGTTCCTTTTCAGGATGAACTATCTCTCATTGCTGTAAGAAATCAGCGAGATGAAATACATTTTTATCCTCTAATTAGAAATCAACATGCTCATGGCATACTCCAATGGTCTGAAGCTCCATTAGAAAATAATCTATTGCAACAAAAAGCCCAAACTATTGCCAAAAAGATTATGTATTCTTTGGAATATGTTGGTGTCATGACCATCGAGTTTTTTCACCAAGACGGCAATTTAATGGTCAATGAAATCGCTCCCAGGGTTCACAACTCGGGACATCTAACTATTGAAGGGGCAGTAACCAGTCAGTTTGAAAATCATTTACGTGCAATTTTTTCTCTACCCTTAGGTAATTGTGAATTGATTAGTAATTGCCTTTTAGTAAACTGTCTTGGCAAGATGTTTCCCATCCATTCTTGCCTTAAGATACCAGGAGTTCATTATCATGATTACGGTAAAAGTCCTTACCCTAATCGCAAGGTTGGACATATCACCTTAATCGACAGAAATCGTGAACGATACCAAAACAGCAAGCTTAAGCTCATAAAAATACAACAGAAGGTCGTCAATTTATTATAAATGCAGTAAGAAAAAGAAGATAAAATGTTGATGCAATTCTTTATTTATAATGGCCTAAATGGAGTAGTTGAAGGGTTTAAACAACGCCTTCCTACTAATAAGATTGACTTATAACCTTAAAGAGTAGTAACCTATCTTCAGCTAGAAAAATGTCTATTTTATTCTCTCCAAATCGTCGTTTTATTCATTTAATCCCTCGTTAGGTAGTTTTTAATTCTTGACCGGTTTCCGGCTAAATTCGCCTATACAGGCATTATAATAAACAATTAGGAACAACTATGTCTAAAACAGTAAATGGAGTCGTTAAATGGTTTAACGAAGCGAAAGGATTTGGTTTTATTGAGCAAGAAGGCGGTCCGGATGTATTTGCCCACTTTAAAGAAATTTCAAGTTCTGGCTTTAAAACCCTCACAGAGGGCCAGCGAGTACAATTCATTGTGACGCAAGGAGCTAAAGGTCTTCAAGCACAAAATATAATAGCTCTTTAATTGAAATAGCTAATATTTTTTTACCACTATATCTCACTGTAGTTGTAGTGGTTACTTTGAGGACATTATAAGTAGTTATAACCCAAGAGAATTACACCTCCCGCAGGCGTTCTCGATAATTTATACTAATTTTTAATATATTAAACAGTTTGGCGAGCACACAGATTATCCTAATGTATTTGTACCTATGTATATCTACCCATTTTACTTACAAAGAGTGAACTGGCGGCATTTATCGATTAAGAAAACAGAAAATTATTGGAAAAGAGCTGCAAACATAATTACGGTGCAAACCGACGAACCAAGTCTTATACGAATCAATAGCAAATTAAGCACAATGGGGAGGCAACTTCATGAATCAATCAGAATACACTGAGCAACACCTATCATTTTCTCAATTCCCCCTTCGTCAAGAATTAATAAAGAGCCTTGCTTCGTTAAATTATGAACGTATGACTCCGATTCAAATGCAAAGTCTGCCCATCATTCTTAAAAATGAAGATATTATAGCTCAGGCAAAAACAGGGAGTGGAAAGACCGCTGCTTTTTCTTTGTCTTTATTAAATAATTTGAAAATTTCTTTTTTTGCAGTACAAAGCTTGGTTCTTTGCCCTACTCGGGAACTGGCAGAACAAGTAAGTCAAGCCATCCGTCGCTTAGCTTGTTTCATGCCCAATGTCAAAATTATTAATTTATCTGGTGGCATACCGATGAAGCCTCAGCTAGATTCATTACGGCATGGATCTCATATCATTGTAGGAACACCGGGGAGAGTTCTTAAGCATTTAAAAAACGCCTCTTTAGACTTATCTCAGGTAAAAGCTTTAGTCTTAGATGAGGCAGATAGAATGCTGGATATGGGATTTTTTGATGACATTAAGAGCATTATTTCGATTTGTCCGAAACAACGACAAACCTTACTTTTTTCCGCAACCTACCCTGAAGAGATCAAACAGCTATCAAAACAATTCATGAAGAACCCGAAAGAAATTTATGTAGAGACGCATCCTGAAGAAATTAATATTGAACAACATTTTTATGAAGTCGAGAAACAAGCTCAGAAATTTCCCCTATTAAAAGCATTACTATTGCACTATCGACCCGCTTCAGTATTAATCTTCTGTAATACCAAACAACAAACTGTAGAAGTTACAGACCAACTCATCTGCGAAGGATTCAGTGCAGTCGCTTTAAATGGAGACATGGAACAAGCCGATCGTGATCTTGCTGTCTTGCGTTTTGCCAACCAAAGTTGTTCTATTCTTGTTGCCACTGATGTTGCGGCGCGAGGACTTGATATAAAGGAACTTTCTGCAGTGATTAATTTTGATCTCGCTTATGATCATGACGTCCATATTCATCGTATTGGTCGAACTGGACGAGCCGGAAGTAAAGGCATTGCCTTAAGCATTATAACGCCAGCAGATGCACAACGAATTTGCATCATTGAAGACAACCTCCCACAGCCCATTCATTGGGGGAACATTCATGAGTTAGAAAATAACTCTAGCACGCGCTTAATGCCAGAAATGGTTACACTCTGTCTTGCTTCCGGTAAAAAAGATAAAATTCGCCCTGGTGACATCCTTGGGGCATTAACCAAAGATGCAGGATTAGCCGGCAACACGATTGGTAAAATTAACATCACAACCATATACTCCTATGTTGCAATCCACCACAGCCAAGCTGATAAAGCGTACCAATATTTACAAAGTGGGAAATTAAAAGGACGCAAAGTTAATGTGCGTAAAATAAATTGAGTGTTCTAAAATCCACAAAAAAAGAAGGGTTCTTATTTAAAAGACCTAATAATATAGGTCTATGGATTTATTAAAAGCTTTTAAAGCAATAATATATAAAGATATTGCATTATTTAATATCAGGATATCACTCAAATGAACGTACAAGAGGGACTTCATGAACGACGAGCTCTTAAAATATCAATAACTGTTACCTTTCTCTTAGCCGTGATAGGTATATTATTTGGACTATTGTCGGGCTCATTGGCTATCGTCTTTGACGGTATGTTTAATATGGTTGATACTGTTATGTCAATCCTGGCCTTTTTTGTTGCCCGCCTTTTAACAAGAAAAGGGAATCGGAGATTTCAATACGGTTACTGGCATATTGAACCTATGGTTCTTGTTTTGAATGGAAGTATTCTAATACTTCTCTGTACTTATGCGATGATCAATGCAATAGGTAGTTTAATGTCCGGCGGGCATGAGCTGAATTTTGATTGGGCATTTGTATTTGCTCTTTTGGTGTTTTTTTTATCAACCAGCATGTATTTTTATTTGATAAAAAAAAATCGCAAAATTAAATCTGAATTCTTGCGACTAGATATTCAAAGCTGGTTAATGTCTGCGTTGATTTCCGTTTCGCTTCTATTGGCATTTGGTATCGCAACCTTGCTTGATGGTGGGGCTTACGGATATTTTACCCCCTACATTGATCCCCTTATTTTAGCGATTCTTACTGCTTGTTTGATTTTTGTGCCTATGGCCGCAATCCGTGATGCAATGCGAGACATATTTCGCATGGCACCCTTGGAGCTTGATGAAAAGATAAGAGATTTTTTAGATGAGCTTACCAAACAGCGTAATTTTAAAACCTATACAAGCTACGTTGCAAAAATAGGACGTGCACAATTTATTGAAATACATATAGTAGTGCCCAAGAGTTTTCCCATTTCAAGCATTGAAACCCTGGATGAAATTCGTAATGAAATCGCATTGGCCATTGGAAAAGACACACCTCAACGTTGGCTAACCATCGCCTTTACTGCAAATGAAAAATGGATTTAGCAAGCGTTTTACTCAAATTGCATAGGGATATGTGTATCCTGATTTAATCCCTACTTTTAACAGTTATTTTTCAGGAGGCATCCAGTTAAATATCACAATAATATTGAATACGTAAGTCGTGTTTTTTAGCATGGTACATTGCCTTATCAGCATATTCAATCAACTGATCGATATTATCTGTATCCTTGGGATAAATGCTAATTCCAATGCTGATGGATACATTAACTTTATTTCCATCAATTGCAAAAGGCTGCTCAATGGCATTAACAATACGATTAGCATAGTTCTCGAGCCACGGCTCTTCATTGAGTGAAACAATCGCTACAAACTCATCCCCACCAACTCTGGCAATCGTATCTTCCTTCCTTGTAATGGCAGAAAACCGATTTCCAACAAGTTTCAATAACTTATCGCCAACACAATGTCCAAATGTGTCATTGACGTATTTAAATTTATTTAAATCCATAAATAAAAGAGCTGTTTTTTCATCAAATTTATTATCTGAAATCTTGCTCACCCGTTCTCGAAAAAGGTTACGGTTTGGTAGTTCGGTTAGGGGATCATAAAATGCTAAATGATACTTGTTCTTGATGTCGCTCTTCAGATAGGTGATGTCTGAGAAAATGGCTAAATAAAACAGTTGTTCGCTGTTTGCAAAATGAATTTTTGAGATGGTCAAATATTCAGGATAAATTTGTCCAGACTTCCTTCGGTTCCAAATTTCCCCTTCCCATGCCCCATTATTCGTAATGTCTGCCCACATTTGTTCATAAAAGTCTTTGCCATGATACCCTGAATGCAACATTCCAGGATTATTTCCTATGGCTTCACTTTTATTGTAGCCTGTAATAGTTGTAAATGCCGGATTAATATAAATAATTGTAGAATTCGCATCAGTAATCGTTATGCCATTTTTGACCAGGTTAAAAATTCGCTTTTCTTCTTTAAGGTCGATTAAAAAAGAATTAATTGTTCTTTCGTTTAAATTGTTTGCCATATTCATATTCCATTTTCACATCGCAAAATACCTAAAGCACTACAAGGATACTGAACCTATCCGCTCTATCACTTCCACTATGTCAAATAACATTATAGTAAATTCTAGGTAATGCTGTTCCATATCCTTCGAAAGTCTTCTGCAATAGAGTACAAAAAGATTTTAGTCAATTTTAATCATATTGCAATGCTCTCCCTGTGCAATCGCTTAAGTTTATATCTAAACTTATTTAAAACGGATTGTGTGAGTCAATATGAAGATATATCAGCTTGAGATGTCTGATGTCTTCGCTAGTCTGCATAGTGGGCCTGAAGGATTGTCGCCACTTGAGGCAGATCGTCGTCTAAAAGAGTATGGTCAAAATTGCATTCCAGTCGTTCGCCAAACCCCATTATGGTTACAATTTTTTTATGAGTTAACCCATTTTTTTTCGTTAATTCTGTGGGTGGCGGCGGCACTTTCATTTTTAAGCGAATGGGCCGACCCAGGCAAGGGGATGGCTAAAGTAGGATATGCGGTAGTGATAGTGATTATCATTTCAGCGTTATTCTCTTTTTGGCAGGAGTATCGGATTGAAAAAACTCTGGCAGCATTGCAAAAATTATTGCCTACACGAGTTAAAACAATTCGAAATAACCTCATTACCATCATTCCTGCGGAACAATTAGTTCCTGGCGATGTGATTTTACTCGAACAAGGTGACAACGTGCCGGCGGACGCAAGGGTAATTGAAGCGAATACACTTCGGGTTAATAATGCCACAATTACAGGTGAATCACATGTACAGACACGCAATGCCAAGGTGTGTATGCAAGATAGTCTCCTCAGTGCGAATAATGTCTTATTAGCGGGTACCGTTGTAGTTAGCGGAGAAGGAAAGGCCATCGTGTTTGCAACCGGTATGCAATCGGAATTCGGTAAAATTGCCCATTTAACCCAACATAGTAATGAAGAAGTTTCTCCCCTTCGCAAAGAAGTGGCTTATGTTAGCTATCTGATTGCAGCAATAGCTATTGTTCTAGGCATTTCTTTTTTCATTGTTGGGCACTTTCTAGGAATACCCTTATGGCAGGATGCTATTTTTGCCATTGGTATTCTCATCGCTATGGTTCCTGAAGGATTTTTGCCGACACTCACTTTGTCACTGGTGCTCGCGGCGCAACGCATGGTCAAACGTAATGTATTAATTCGTCATTTACCAGCCATTGAGGCGCTTGGTTCAACCACAGTGATATGCACCGATAAAACCGGTACACTGACTCAAAATTGCATGACTGTTGAGCAACTCGTTTTTGGCATTACATGCGTTGATCGGGCTGATATCAATAAAGCATCACCTGAAGTAGTAACAAACCATTTATTTTTTGAATGTGCAGCTTATTGCCACGACTTGCATGGGTCCCAGAATGAAACCTGGTTGGGTGATCCAATGGAAGTTGCGTTATTACAAATGGCCAAGTATTGTCTTCCAACACTTGAATCAGCTGTGCGTTTGCATACGATACCGTTTGATTCGGATCGTATGCGTTTATCAGTAGTGCAACAATATGATGCTGGGATTAGACTTTTCTGTAAGGGGGCACCTGAAAGTGTCCTCCCTTTGTGCACGTCCATTTTGATAAATGGTAAATTAATGCCTTTGGACGAAAAACATAAAAACAGGCTGATACAGTTGCAGCTTGAAATGGCGGAGAAAGGGCTAAGGGTTCTAGCCTTTGCCTATAAAAATATAGAGGCTGCCAAGGTTCATCATGCGAGCGAAAGTGAATTAACGTGTTGTGGTTTAGTGGGACTAGATGATCCACCACGCCCTGAAGTACCAGCGGCAATCACGCGATGTTTAGAGGCAGGTGTACGTATTATTATGATTACGGGTGATCATCCTCGTACTGCCGTAACTATTGCTCAAAAAATTAATTTGCTCCATGACAATAATCCGCTAGTGATTACAGGTGATCAACTGCGTCATTTTTCTATGACACAATTACAGTTAGCACTTGATAATCCACAGATAATTTTTGCACGTGTTAAAGCCGAGCAAAAAATGCTTATTGTACAAGCCCTTAAAATGAAAGGCCATATTGTGGCAGTGACTGGGGATGGTGTAAATGATGCGCCAGCATTAAAATCTGCGCACATTGGTATTGCAATGGGAATGAGTGGTACTGATGTAGCGCGGTCAACCGCTGATATGATCTTGTTAGATGATAACTTTGCCAGTATTGTCAATGGAATCGAAGAGGGGCGCGCCGTATTTGCTAATATTCGTAAATTTTTGACATATGTACTTGCACATAATGTGCCTGAGCTGATGCCTTATCTTGGTTTTGTATTGTTTAAAATTCCACTCGCATTAACCCCTTTACAAATACTGGCTATTGATATGGGCTCTGACTCACTCACTGCATTGGGCTTAGGTGTCGAATCGCCTAATCCGGAGCTAATGCGCAAACCTCCAAGACCAATTAACGAGCGTTTAATGAATCCATTTCTAGCCATGCGTGCCTATTGTTTTTTAGGGTTAATGGAAGCTATTGTGGCTATGGGCGCTTTTTTTTATGTACTCATACGTGGTGGTTGGCATTACGGACAGGTATTAGCTCACAATAACCCATTGTATTTACAGGCTACGACGGCATATTTAAGTACGATTATTGTGATGCAAATTGTTAATGTCTATTTGTGCCGCAGTACAAGACGTTCTTTATTTTCCATTGGCTTAGGCGGTAATGCCCTGATCACTTGGGGGGTCCTGGTGGAAATCATCGTGTTGATCGTCATCAACTATACGCCATTAGGTAATTATTTACTGGACACAGCCCCTCTGCCATTATCAGTATGGGTATTTATTTTACCGTTCGCTTTAATCCTATTAGCGCTTGAAGAATTGCGCAAAGCATGGCTGCGTAGATGAAAGACATTGCAGAAACTAGCTCCTGTATTAGAAGAGCTAAAAAATCAAATAAATTAGTTTCAATGCTGATTTATTTTTTCGTTCAGGTAGGTCAAACTGCTTTTTAGTGTGGCCAGTTTCGGATAATCTTTTTCTGGAATATCTATTTTTAGTTTTTCATGAAGTAAAACGATAAAGCGCAAAAAATCCATCGAATCAATCTCATATTCTTCGCGTAAAATAGTATCCGGACTAACATTTTGAAAATCAATTTCAGGGGCAATCTGATGCAGTGACTGTAAAAATACCATTCTAATTTCATCAATAGATTTAGAATCATTACTCATAATTGGTCAGGTTCCTGTAAAATTTTAGCAATACGTGAAAGAAAACGACTTCCTACATGGCCATTTGTAACCCTATGATCTGCAGAAAGAGTGATAATCATAGTTTGTTCCGGCTTTATCCTACCAAAACCAATTAGGGCAACCTGTGGTGGATAAATCACGCCAAATACAGAGTCTACTCCTAGCTCTCCGAGATTGGTAATGGTGATAGTAGAATCTGAAAGCTCAGTACTTTTGAGTTTTCCTGCTCTGGCTCTACTCACCAGATCAGTCAGATTATTCATTACCTCAGCTAAACCCAGTTTATCCGTATTTAACAGAGCTGGTGTAATGAGTCCTCCGCCACGCAATGAAACAGCCATACCTATATGTATTGATTCGCTTGCTTTGTACTCATTATTGATATAAAACCCATTAAACTCAGGAAACTCCTTTATTGCTTGAGCTACTGATTTGATAAGCAACGCAGCATAGACTATGCGTTCAGTGACAGGATGATTATTATTGTATTGTTCAAGCCAATTCAAAGCCTTTTTTAAATCAATTTCACTGGATAGATAATAATGGGGTATTTCCCGTTTTGATCTAGCCATAGCTGCTGCAATCACTTTTTTCATAGACTCAGTATGGTCTTCTTTAACTAAAGTTGGCTTGCATTTTTTTCGGATATCCTCTTCAGTAATAACGCCATCAGGACCAGTGCCTTGAATTTGAGAAATATCTATATTTAATTCCTTTGCTTCTTTTCTGGCTAAAGGAGTTATTTTAATTTTTTGGACGGATTTAGGCTCAAGAGGAGAAACCACTTTATCTGTACTTTCGCGGATTAATGCCATCACAGTACCCACAGGAACTTTTTCACCAGGCATTGTTATCAATTGTTCGACAATGCCCTCCCCAAAAGATTCTACTTCAATGGCTGCTTTATCGGTATCGACAACAGCGATAATTTGATGAGGCTTTACTTTATCTCCTACTGCAATGCTCCACTCAAGAAGCGTTCCATAGGTCATTTCCGCCCCTAATGAGGGCATTTTAAATTCATACATGATGACCTACCACTTTTTTACAGGCTTCCTTAATGGATGGCACTTGCGGGATTGCGGCATCTTCGAGATGTTTAGGATAAGGAATAGGAACTTCCTTGGTACAGACCCTTATTGGTGGAGCATCCAGATCATAAAATGCATTTTCAATAACTCTTGTTATTATTTCCGCAGAAAGACTTACACTTTTCCATCCTTCATCAACAACAACGACTCGATGAGTTTTAATTATTGATGCAATAATTGTCTCTGTATCAAGTGGACGAAGTATACGCAAATCAATGACTTCCGCATTGATCCCCTCTTCTGATAATTCTTGAGCTGCTTTTAATGCTTTATGCACCATAGCACTATAAGCAATAATAGTAACATCAGTCCCTGATCTTCGAATTACAGCCTTATCAATAGAAACCTCTTCAATCTCGGAATTCACTTGTTCTTCAAGATTGTATAGAGTTGTATGTTCACAAATCAAAACCGGGTTGGGATCTTGGAGTGCTGGAAGAAGCATACCAAGCGCATCTTCAACAGTCGCAGGGGTGAGAATTTTAATTCCAGGAATATGAGCATACCATCCCTCAAAACTATGAGAATGTTGCGCAGCAACCTGGCGACCAGCGCCAGTTGCCATTCGGATAACCAAGGGCATAAATAGCTGTCCTCCCGACATATGACAAAAAGTAGCGGCATGATTAACGATTTGATCCAGAGCTAATAAACTAAAATTAATCGTCATCACCTCGACAATAGGACGCATGCCTCCAAGTGCTGCTCCAATACCTATCCCTACAAACGCATTTTCTGACAGAGGAGTATTACGAATTCTTTGGGGGCCGAATTCTTGTAAAAGTCCCTTACTCACAGCATAAGTTCCACCATAGGCACCAACATCCTCTCCCATAAGAAACACCCTTGGGTCACGTTGCAGGGCTCTTCGATGTGCGGTCTGCAATGCCTCTCGATAAGTCATTAGTTGGGTCGTCATATTGCATCACCCTCATGGTAGATATTATTAGTTAAATGCTCGATAGGTTCCCATGTCCCCTTTTCAGCGGTGGCAATTGCATCTGAAATAACAGCCCGGGCTTTCTTTTCTATCTGATCCAAATCATGAGCAGTTGCCTTGCCTAGTGTCATCAGTTTTGAAAAAAAGTTATCGATAGGATCACGTTTTTTCCATTCCTCAATTTCTGCTTTATCGCGATAAAGTTCGGGATCATACATAGAATGTGCACGAAATCGGTAGGTTTGAAATTCGATGAAATAAGGTCCTTTTCCATTACGGATGTAATTAACTGCTTTCTCTGTTGCTTTTTTTACGGCAATAACATCCATTCCATCAACTGTTGCTGCAGGCATATTATAACTTCTCGCTTTTTTGGCGAGATCGGTCTGAGATTCGTATTCAGATAGTTTTGTACCCATTGCATAAAAATTATTTTCACATAGGAATAAAACAGGGAGTTTCCATAAAGCAGCTATATTTGCCGACTCATGAAATACGCCCTCAGCTATAGAGCCATCACCGATATAACAAGCACTTAATGCAGGTTTATTTTGCATTTTATCAGCTAAGGCAAGACCAACCCCCAGGGGGATCCCCCCACCAACAATAGCATTCCCGCCATAAAATTTATTCGTGATATCAAATAAATGCATTGAACCACCACGGCCATGACTACACCCCTCTTGTTTTCCAAACATTTCAAGCATAATTGAACTTGCAGGGATACCGCGCACCAATGCATGGCCATGTTCACGATAGGTGGCTATGATATTATCATCCTTACTAAGAACACTCATTGAACCTACAGCTATGGCTTCTTCACCAATATATAAATGCAAAAAACCACGGATTTTACCTTCGGTATAGAGTTCCGCTGCTTTTTCTTCAAATCTACGAATCAAGATCATTTGATAAAGCAAATCTAAATCGTTCATAAGTTAGTTTCCAAAGTTGATGTATCACCTTCTGGCAGTCCTAATTCACGTGCTTTTAGAAGCCTACGCATGAGCTTACCACTTCGTGTTTTGGGGATGCTCAATAAAAACTCAATTTCTTTCGGGGCGATAGCAGCTCCGAGGCGCTTACGAGCAAATCCCATGATTTCAAGTTTTAACTCCTCACTTTCCTGAAATTCCGGCTTTAAAGAAACAAAAGCTTTTACAAGTTCCATTGCCACTGGATCTGGTTTACCAATAACCGCCGCCTCAGCAACAGCCGGATGCTCCATCAAAATGCTCTCAACTTCAAATGGGCCGATGAGATGCCCTGATGATTTGATGATGTCATCAGCTCGTCCCACGAACCAATAATAGCCGTCTTCATCACGGGTAACTAAATCACCACTAAAATAATATCCTTCGACAAAACATTTTTTGTAGCGCTCTTCTTCATGGATGTAACCTCGAAACATAGAAGGCCATCCCGCTTTTAATGCAAGTTCTCCTTTAACACCACTTTCTTTAATGAAATGTATGGTTCCGGTTGAATCAATCTTAACAATAGCGGCTTCGATTCCAGGCAAAGGACGCCCCATTGATCCAGGCTTAATATCCATACTGGCATAGTTAGCTATCATGATGCCGCCTGTTTCTGTTTGCCACCAATTATCATGAATAGGGAGATTAAATGCATCCATTCCCCACCAAACTGCCTCAGGATTAAGAGGTTCACCAACGCTTGCAATAAACCGAAGTTGGGGTAATTGATATTGACGGACTTGTTCAGTTCCTGTTTTCATCATCATGCGGATTGCTGTTGGAGCTGTATACCATACGCTTACTTTTTCTTTTTCAAGAATATTAAACCATCGCTCAATATCAAAATCACACTCATCGATGATGCTAGTAATACCATTAACAAGGGGCGAAATAATACCGTAGGAAGTACCCGTAACCCAACCTGGATCGGCAGTGCACCAAAAGATATCATCCTCATGAAAGTCCAATGCGAATTTTCCAGTCATCAGATGAGCAAGAATCGCTTGGTGAACATGCATAGCACCTTTGGGTTTACCAGTTGTGCCGCTGGTAAAATGGAGTAAGGCATTATCATTAGGATCAGTAGGTTCAATCGTAAACTGTGATGAAGCTTTAGATAACAATTCGTGAAAATTTAATGTGTTCTTAAATTTACTGTTATCTCCAATTACAAGAACGTACTTGAGTTCAGGCAGTGACGCTCGGATATCACTTATTTTTTTTCGGTATAATTCTTCAGTTGTTATTAGAATTATTCCAGAACCTATCGAGAGCCTTGAATAAATAGGTTCTGGTCCAAAAACTGAAAAAAGAGGACAAAATACACTTCTGTTTTTCCAGGTTCCAAGAGCAGTGATATATAATTCCGGTACTCTACCGCAGAGTGTAAAGACCCGGTCATTTTTGCTTATACCAAGAGAGTGTAAAACATTCGCGAATTGATTACTTAAATCTTTTAAATTTTGAAATGTAAGATCCTTTACATTATTGTTCTTCCCAATAAATCGTAAAGCAATTTTGTTTGCTTTGCCTTGTAGGCTATGCCTATCGATTGCTTCATAGGCAATATTGATTCCCCTCTCATATGGCAACCCATCCAGTTCTTTTGCCATATTTTCCCAACTGAATGAAGAACAAAATAAAGGATAATCTTGTAAATTCGGTAATAACTCATCACTTTTAATTATTTCTTTTTTGATTATCTTATTACGCATCAATCAATCCTTGATAGATTAAATTAAGAATATAAGTCCTAACCCGTCAATAAATAGCCTTACTCAAATCATCATAATTTGAGCCAAAAACTTGGGACATCTTGACAATATGACATGGAAAACCATACCAAATCCAGCGAATATGGCAAAATATACTACAATTATAAATTAATCGTATGAAAGTAATGGAGTACTTATAATGTCATCCAATCAACATGCAACATGGGTTCTTATCTTAAATTCGAATGAATGCCGAATATATGAATTAAGTACAAAACCCTATCAACTAGCTTTACTTAAAGAAATCCTGCACCCTGAAAGCAAACTTAGGGATATCGAATTAACTTCAGACAAACCCGGGCGCTATAAGACTGATAACCCAGCTCACGGAACATTCGCGCAACCCTCAGATCCTAAAGAAATACAAATCGATGATTTTTCAAGACAAGTGGCTAAAGAGCTGAATAACGACAGGAATATTGAGGCTTACAAAAATCTGATTGTTGTAGCTCCACCCCATATGAATGGGCTTTTATTTCAGCACCTCAATAAGCACGTAAAAGAATTAGTAACTCATAATATAAAAAATGACATACTTAATTTAACGGAACCTGAGTTAGCTGAATTTTTGCATCAGCATATACTGAGGTAATCTATAGGGAATGTCCCAATATGGCTAATTTTTGTGCGTTATGTTGCTTTTTGGTCTAAAATTATATTGATAACTCCTATGGCATTATTATTCTACCAGAGAAGCTTTCATATTTAATTTATGGATAAGGAGATAAGTCAATGGCTAGTTTAAAGAAATATCATCAAAGTGAAAATGTTATCAGTCCTTTCTTGAGACTTCAGCAAGAAGTAAATCATGCAATGAATGATTTTTACGATTTATTTGAGCCCATGAGCACCGATTTGAAAAAATTTGAAAATATTAAACTTTCCCCTGCTCTGGATATAATTGAAGATCAAGAATTTTTTAAAATTGAAGCTGAGATGCCAGGCATGAGTGAAAAAGACATTACAGTGACTTTCAATGATAATAAGTTAACAATTGAAGGTGAAAAGTCTACATCCAAGAAAGATGAAAAGAAAAATTTTGTAAGTCGAGAAATTACTTATGGTCGCTATGAGCGAACTGTTTCATTGCCTTTAACTGCTGATGTTGACAAAGCAACGGCGTCTTTCAAAAAAGGCATGTTATGGGTAACTATTCCCAAAAAAGCTCTAGGTACAGGCAACTCGAAATCAATAAAAATTGAAAAGGCTGAATAAATGACGTCAATAAAGTTTTTTCAAATGCAAACACTATCTTCTTTAACGAGTGTTTGCATTTTTATTATTAATAATATCAGTGATAATTAATTTATCTCAGCTCTTGAATATGCATGGACATAATTAAATAGTATCTAATGAATTACGGCGGTCAGATCGATACTTACAGGACTTAGCTCACAGATGTCACTAATTATACGAGCAAGGAGCCATTATAATGTATAAAAATATTATGCTAGCACTTGATGGGAGTAAAATATCTGACTCCTTAATTGGGGAAGTAATAAAATTAACTAACGGTCAAAACGCTAATGTGCGAATAATTCATGTTATTGATGAGAATTTTGTCATTTATGGTGGGCCGTCTTTTGACTATCTTTCATTTATTGCTGCATGTAAGGAAGATGGTGAAAAGCTATTAAATAATGCTGCACAAAAAATAGCTAGCCAATCATCCATTAAACCTGAAACATCAATCCTGGAATTAAAGCCATTGCAAGGGAGAATAGCCGAGGTAATTGTTGAAGCAGCAAAAGAATGGCCTGCTGATTTATTGGTTATAGGCACGCATGGCAGGCGTGGCTTTAGTCGTCTGTTTTTGGGTAGCGTGGCGGAGAATGTTGTTCGAATTGCCACTACACCAGTACTTCTTGTGCGTAGTACTGATGTATAAGCAAGAGATAGAGTCTTTTTATCAAGACTAGTGCTTCATATAGTTATTTTGTTTAACGGAACTATCAGTTTAACTGATACATGAAGTATACAATGGCAAAGATCTAGTTCAAACCCACTTACAGAGCTGGACTTAGGCAACGTGTAGTTGTGCATGAGCTTAATTTTTCTTTTGCTCCCATGTTAAAAAGAGCTGGCATTTTTTCATGGATTTGCTCTATTAGAATGTCATCTGCTTCTTTATTATTTTCAAATAGAATTACTTCATGGGTAGGACTTTCAAAAAATTTATCCATCTCATTGGCATACCTTGGACTTACTTTGCTCTCTTTATTTTGAAATCGTCTGGAGATGAAATGTTCTCGAACTCTTGGGGCAACATCAATCATTACAAATTTAAGATCGGGTATCGCATTTAATAACTTAAGACGGTATTTGTCGAGATACATGGCTTGTGAGATAACAAAACTCTGCTCAGGATTTTTTTCTTTTTGTGTCTTTATAACATCAATCAAGACAGTGACATATTCATCGATCATTTCCGGGGTCATTTGTTCATCTTCGATTAAACAGTCTAGCATCCTTGGGGTGATGTGTTTATCGCCATCGATATGGACGATGTTTAGTTTTTCGAGTAGCCTTCCTATGTAACTTTTCCCTGAGCCAGTTTTACCAAATAAAAAATAAATAGCCATTGATTATTACCGGGTAATAAAGATTTTATTAAACAAAAATACCTTAAAATAATCAAGATGGGTATTTTATTTTTATTTTTTAATTCCTGACTGTAAATCATTCATCCAGGCTAGGCCGAGCCTTGGGCAGGCCTACGGCTGGAGAAATAGTACATCCTATTAAAAATGTGAGGGGTTTTCTGTTCGCATCATTTCCCGCAGGGTAGGTTCAGATTTTAGTTCAGAAACTATGAACTCAGCTAATGCCTCAGCGTGACCTATAGGAATTTCCTTTGGGACCTCTTTAAATACGATTGTTTTCCCCGAAGTATAATTTTGTGCGAACTCGTCAAGTATTCCTGATCTCATGATTGCCTCAGCATCATCAATAGTCAGCAATCTTCTCTCAGATGCGGAGCGGGTCATCAGACCTAGTTCATCGGCGCGATGATTCATTCGCTCATAAGCTGATTTAAACTCAGGGAGTACCGAATGCCTAGTAGTTGCAACTTCTATAGCCCAGGGACGTCGTACAAACTCCTCATTATCGAAGGTTTGGCTGTGAACCCTTTTAGCAGCCATATACTTTCCTAGAATCTTACCAGGAGCGGTAATCTCAACAATTTTCATAACATCAGTACCAATTTCTGGTCTCCAATTATCTCGTTTGCCAGCCCCCAAAATGATGGTCACCTCATTATTTCCTTGAGCTGTAGCAACAATTGGCTTATATGCACCCCGAATACCCTCTTCCTCATTTGCAATTTTCGACCGAGCGTATTCTTCATAAAGCTCCCTATCGAGATGGAGTACTGATTGGGGACGAATAAATACTTTGGGTAGACCCATCACAATAATATATCCTTTAGCAGGTATCACAGATAAGCCCTCAGCATAGTCTTGTACTGTTTGACGGCAAGGCGAAGCAGAGAGAAGGTAGCGACTATCATTCACCTCAATAAACTCGGGAATTTGTAACGTCTCTGTTCTTTTAGCATATTTCCCTGTGCCCATTTCACCAGACCGCATTATCTCCATTATTTCACTTGTGCCTGCTGTACCACGATAAATAATATCCATTCCGACTGGTAAACTGTGCAATAACTCAGCATGCCCAATATCCTGCTCCACAGAGGATCTAATAGGATAGTTTCTGGCTGAATGTAATACTCCGGATTGGGCTGCATGGCTTAAAACTGCTCGTCTAAAAGGAACCCCTCGTCCAGATAATTTGCCCACTTCAAAGAAACCTCTTCTCATAGTGGTCTCCTCACATAAGTATTTCTCTAGGTTGTGTCTGAAACCAAGACCGAAATCTTTTGCTAGAAAAAAGCGTACCGGTTCGAGAGTGATGATTTGCTACAGATGCTCGAAAACCAAGGTTACATGTCAATGCAAAGGATCTTGCTCTTCTCATGACCATTAATATGACCAATTAAATTTCACTTGGTTCATTATGTAATCATAGCACATGCCAATTTTTATGCACAAAAACCGAGCAAGATGAACTAGCGAATCTAATAAGTTGTTGCAAAAATGTTGAGCTGAGGAGTTAAGGGAAGCGATTTCTTATGGAGCATATTTAAAATCAAAGAGTTAGCTCCAATTAGGCATTCTCGCTATGACAGTAAGTCTACGATTTAACCTGATAACCCCTATGAATAAAGGCAATATTATGGGATAATTATTTGCCAATTTAATTAAATTTAGTCTAATTGTATGAAAATAAAAGCAGTTTTTTTAATGATTTCTATTTTTTTTCCTGTCGCTTTATTCGCGAGTACTGTATCTTGTCCTTTATCAAACGGAATCAATGTACATACCAAAAAGCGAATCTTAAATATTTGTAAAAACGGTACAGTAATTAAGACCTTTAAAGTAGCTCTCGGATACAAAGGCGTCGGTAAAAAACACGCTGGTGATAATAAAACTCCAATTGGTTTATATGGTTTAGCTCATCCAAGAAAATCGAATCAATTTAAAGTTTTTATTCCAATTCTCTATCCGACTACAAAACAGTTAGCTGCAGGATATACAGGCAGAGATGTAGGGATCCATGGACCAACTCAGTCATCAAATTTGTTTGGTTGGTTAAACAACTTACCAAGCTCAACGCGTGGATGCATTGCTGTTGGCAAAAATAATCACATTGAATATGTGGCTAATTGGGTAAAAGCCAATCCAGGGACTAAGGTTCTAATTATTTAAATTTAGATGAAATTTGTTGCATAGTCCCTCGTATAAAAAAGCGACGTCCTCAAGCGAGGGTAGTTGCTAATGAATTCCAGTGTGTATACACAGACTTATCCACAGAAAATGGGGATAAGTTGTCGCTGTCACGATATGATTACATTGAGTTGAATCTCTTTAGATTTTGCATTAATACGCATGGCACGGCCGTGCGTATGCAGGCGGTCCGATGGTCGGCTGCGCCGGGCGCCACAGCGTTCGATTTGGCAAATGGGCCAGATATTAAACTATATTGCCAAGCAATCAATAAGAGACTGATTGAATCATATTTACTCTACTGACTTGCTCATTCTCATCGACCTCTTTAGCTTCAGATTTAATTTTTCTCTCTCTTTCGATTTCTTTACTTATAGTGTGTTCCATTCGGTCATAGGCTTGCTGAGTCCCTGTTTTAATTTGAATCCCAAGCAGTTCAGCAAAGCTACTAATACAACTTTGCCCCCTTCGGATATCAAATAATTTTTGATGATTTGCCCGATGCACCGTAATTTTATCTAAAAGCAAGCTCAGGGATAATTGAGGCTCAACTGCTATCTCAAGATATAGTTTTTTTAATTTTTTAAATTTTTTTCTTGTGACGTCTGACTCAGGCTCTTTTTTAGGTAGATCTTCAAGCTTTTGATACAGCTCCTCGAGCACTTTCATTTGAGTAGAATTTAGCTGAAAGCAATTTGGTGGCTCAGGCAGAATATAAAATGCATTTGACGGAAACGTATTTCCATTTAACAATATTGCTTTGTAATCAAATCCAAGAGCAAATAATGCAGGAACATTTGCAGTATAATGTAAGGTATAATTAAGAATGGAACGCGCTGTCGTACGACACGTATTAGAGGTATTAATTTCCTTTGCCTCATCAATTATATCTTGGCGAATTAGCTTATCATCGTGAATGCTTTCATTTTTAAACGTTCCAATCTCCTGGTATTTTAGCTTTGTACGGGACAAAAAAACTGAGATATAGGAATAGAGTTGGAATAACTCGCTGATAACAAAAGAATTTCATATAATCTTTTTGTCTAGAAAAGGTGTGAATATGAAATATATCAGCGAGTTACGAGAGATATTAGGTGAAGAACTCCTTTGGCACAAGTCCCGAATAGATTGTTTTGCTCAGATGTTATTGGCTTTATTCACTGTACGAAGTGTTAATTTAAGTGAAATTGCAGTAGCCATGCAAGGTGGGACTTTGATTGAGTCGCGTTATAAACGTGTGAAGCGGTTTTTTTCGGGCTTTGAATTTGATTTTACGTGCATTTCGCGATGGATATATCATCTATTTTTTTCCGAAACCCAGCCTGTTTATCTAGCGATTGATAGAACGAATTGGTACTGGGGAAAATCAAAAATCAATATTTTTATGCTATCAGTCTGTTATGAGGGCATTGCTATTCCTTTATTTTGGACTCTGTTAAATAAAGCAGGCAATACCACTGCCAAGGAGCAAGTTGCTCTGCTATCAAAATTTGTTAATACCTTTGGCAAACAGCAAATTCAAGGAGTTCTGGCGGACCGTGAGTTCCCTAATAAGAGGCTTATTGCCTGGTTGGTGGAAGAAAACATCCCATTTTATATGCGAATTAAAGGTAACATGGATGTGTGTATTGGTCGAAAAAAGTTTAAAAAATCAGCCCAGTTATTTTCTCATCTTGCACCTTATCAACAACACGTATTCGGCATGAAAGTACAGATGTTTGGCCAACCACTTTATTTGGCCGGTAGTAAAAATTCACGTGATGAATTAATGATTGTAGTCACTAACAAGCACCCGAAAAATGCGATTGCATGTTACCTACGCCGATGGGAAATTGAAACTCTGTTCTGTGCGCTAAAGTCAAAGGGTTGGCGTTTTGAGGAAACCCATATAGTCAATCAAAAACGAATTGAACGACTTATCGCTTTGCTTGCAGTAGGGTTTGTTTGGGCCCATAAAATCGGCGAGTGGAAAGCCGCTTTAAAACCCATTCCATTAAAAAAACTCCGAAACCAAAAAAGACCGCAATCGAGTTTCTTCCGGTTGGGGCTAGATTGTCTCAGGGATCTTCTAACAAATTTCAAAATCAATACTAAAGCTTTCTCAAAATATGCAAATTGTATTCGGCTAAGTCTAAATGAGAACTGTTTTTAATAAATTGTCCCGTACAAAGGTATTTTAGAGTAATTTTTCCTGGGGATACTTCTTCATCAGGAATATAACAATAGATACCTTTGCGGAGTTTTAATATGGCCCTTTCAGGATAGGTCAATTGTTTCATTTCCTCAACTGGATTGGGTCTTTCTTTATATAGTTCTAACTGCTCCAGATGAATATCTTTTGTTATCGCTAAAAATTCTAAATACTGTGTGAAGGAGATAGCATAAGCTTGATAGCTAATTACTGGAAACTGATTTGAACTCCCAATACCTTCATCTATTAATAAAGCATCTGAATGACCTCTAAGCATTTTTCCAAACAAGGTGAATTGCTGGGCACAGCTAGTTCCAAAGCTTTTATCAATAATATTTCCCTTGCCTACCTTCGCTAAAAGCTTAGGTTTGCCATCCACCACGACACCCACCATAATAAAACTATGGACATCTTTTTTAGCAATAGCTATAAAAAATTCGCTTTCTTTGTCCACTGTAATCGATTGATTAATATTGAAATCAACAGTATTTTCAAGTGCCATTAAATTTCTCTAAGAGATCTTAATTTGACATTATAGGGTATTTGTTAATCATTTAAAATATCATGAAGATCGTCTATAATAAAATGTTTTCTTTATGTTAGTTGCCCCAAAAAAACAGCCATTTAATAATGAATTAAAAATTCGCCTCCATTTGTCAATTAATAGACATAATGTTTAATTAATAATTAATATGTATAATCAAATTCATTTAATCTTATTAACTAATTTCAAATGACTCGAATATCTACAACAGATGAAAACTCACACCAAACAAATGAATCAATTACACTGATTAACCCGACTGACTTAACTCAAGAACAAAGTATATTCCTAAAAGAATTTTTAGAGGGAGATGATCAACCCGAAGTTTTTTTACCGGATACGATTTATACATATAAGGAAGTTCAATTTAAATTAACCCATGAGCTGAATTGGCGTTTAGGGAAAGATGGTATCAGTGATTGTTTTGAAGTGATGAAAAATAGTCGCGCAGGCATTGGAAAATACGCTACAGTGGACAACATTGAAGGAAAGTTAATTTCTTTTAGTAAGGAACTCGAGTTTGTTCCCGCGCATACAAAACCTCACAAAGACAGAGTGAGAAAATTCATGTTCTTTAAACAAGATAAAGAAGAAGAACAATGGCGTGACAGCATTAAAAAAGAATATAAGCGAACGAAGCAAGCAGGACATTTAAGTGTAAGAAAACCTGTATTTTTTAGAGATAACGCCGGAAAACTATGTGCCTATATGTTCATTAAAAAAGCGTCTGGTACCACGTTACATGATATTCTACATGACAAATCCAAGATGCAACTTGATATCGCAACTCGTAAAACAATTGCTATTGCTATTCTCAACGCCTATATAGAACAAGTCGCAAATAAGGGCTTGGTTCACAATGATATTTCACTTAAAAATATAATGATTGATATTTCAAACCCAAAGCAACCAATTGTCACTTTTATTGATTTTGCATTTGCCAAGAAAATTCATAAAAATGATGCGGGTCCTCACATAAGAGGCACCCCATTATATATGGCTCCTGAACGATTTGTAGGAGAAGGCAGTAGCACCGCAAGTGATGTATTTGCTTTAGGACATATTCTTGCTGAGCTCTTTGGAGAGCAAAGGATCACGCCTGGCCCTAAATGGGGTATAAAAGAAATATACCGTTTAAATAAGAAAGGTACATTTGATAGCGATCTTATTTATCTTGAGGAATTCGAAAAAGATACAATAACTCATTATCTTTTACCTATGGTGTCGCCAAGCCCAGAGGATAGACCAACCCCCGAAAAAATAAAAGAAATGCTTAGGGCTGAATATGAGTCTTCTACAGGACTTACGAAAAACCCCTAGGTTGAGGCAAAAAATGTTTTTAATGAGGGAGTTTAGATAGACTAAATGACCGAATTAAAAACATTTTTTAATGAAGAGATTGGGCTTTTTCGTAAGTCCTGTTCTAATGAATCAACCTTGATCATGAGTAAAGAAATTTGAATGGCACTCACAGGTTGATTTTTTGCTCACCGTGTTCCTCTTCTTAAAACAGGCAGAATAACCTATAGTAGATATTTCCGAAAAATAACAAAGGTAACACTCATAAATTTATGTTGCTCTCTTTGATTCAAAATAAAATGAATTAAATATATTGGCTACAAAATACCTACAGGGATAAAAAATGGATCCAGTCACGCATGCAGTCTTGGGAGCCGCCTGTGCTCAATCATTTTTATTCAAGAAAGACAAACATAATGCCTGGTTTGTTGGTGGTTTAGCAGCAATGACACCTGATTTGGATATATTTATTCAGGAATCAGGCAACCCAATGCTCTTCTTTCTCTATCACCGTCACATCACACACTCGTTACTTTTTATTCCAGAAGGTGCTTTGATTGTTACTTTAGTTTTGCTAATTTTTAAACGATTCCGAACTAATTGGAAATTCACTTTTTTAGCAGCATTGATTGGTTATGCAACCCATGGCTTACTCGATGCATGTACCAATTATGGGACAGTCTTATTTTGGCCTTTTTCCACAACCAGAATAAGTTGGGATATTGTTTCTATTATTGATCCCTTTGTGACAATACCCTTATGTTTAGGAGTTGTTTGTACTGTTGTTTTTAATAAAAGAAAGCCAGTCATTATTGCTTTACTATTAGTAAGCGTATTTATGCTATTTAATGGATTTCAACATTATCGAGCAATGACAGAAGTTCGAAAGGAGCTTGCCAAGCTGCGGATAAATACTCAAAAAGTACGTGTATTCCCTCAATTATTGAGCTCAACTTTATGGAGAGGAATTGCACTAACAACAAATCGCTTATATATCATTGATGCAGTAACTCCCCTTTTTAAAGAGTCAAGGAGTCAATTTGTAAAAAGCTATCCTTTTTTTTCATCCCAAGAATTACCCAATTATGTCAAAAACTCACCTTCGTTATTAAATGACTTTACTATTTTTAACTGGTTTACTGATAACTACCTCATTATCGTCAATAATAAACCACTCATACTCACTGATGGGAGGTTTTTAGATGACCATGCCAGGATCGCTTTGTGGAGTATCCGGTTTTTATCAGCCCAATCGCATGTGGATGTACTTTATTCTTTATGCATAGATAATTGCAAACCCAACTCCTTATGACCTGATGAAGAACTAATAATTTGTCATATTTAATAATCTCTTAATTTAAAAATTATATAATTTGATAAATTTATTAGCTTACAAACTTTGGCCATGCTAAAAAATCTAGATTCAAATTTATCTAAGCAAAAAATTATCTTATTTATTCCGTTCACTGCAAGCGAAAATAATTTTTCTCTTTATATGAGAGCGTTAGACTGGAGATATAATTTAAAAACTTCCATAGGGAAAAGTGATAAAACTCCTGAAATCGTGATCTATCGTCATCCTGATGAAAACGAAGAAGATTACGAATATTATGATCAAGCTCAATTTAATTTTACTCAGGAAAATTTGGGAGACAATGCAATAATTTATATTCTTGCTGATGGAACTGGAGATCCGGATCATGTCATAAATATTAATCAAGCCTATTATCAATATCTTTCGCAAGAACCTTATGAGCTATCAATTCATGCGGTGGCCTGGCGAATGAAACAATGTGGTCTTACACCTGAATTAGCCCAGAATACAAAAGCAATTAATTTATTTATATGTGATGAGAATGACACCAATGATCAATTAGCAGTCTATTTTGCTCAAGGTTTAGGCCAACACTATAAAGACGTAACCATTAACTATTATTCAGCGACAGTCCATGTACCGATGTTAGTATCATTAAATGGAGTTGACTATGAAACTAAAAAACTAGCTCGCTTCTACAGTAATAGTACAGTTAAAGTTGGTTATGCTCATGAGCACAAACATACACTAAAAGTTAGAGACGCCTTAATGCAGAAGGAATCTCCTCATGCTGCCGATGCTGATTCACTAAAATCGAAAGCACGAGCTTTACCTATGTTTAGAGAGCTAACCTCTGCTGTCTCATCTTTAATCATTGAGGAAATTTCAGACTCTGAGAGTACACAAAATAGTTTGGTACAAGAGCCACAGTCAATAATTTTCCTAGACGAAGAATCAGATATCGAATATGAAGAAGTCAACCTTGCAACACTTCAATATCAACAGACAAATTCAACTCAAAGTACTGCGCTTGTTGTTCGGCAAGATAGAAGCATTATCTCCTTTTTTAAATATGTTCATCAGGCCGATAAAAAGGATAAAGATGAGTTGCGTAACGATTTAAATCTCTTTATGTTATAAGCATCGTATAAGCAAGGATAAAATGCTACTTCTTGACTCTATTCTATATGCCATTATCATTTTTAATTAATCGCTATAACCTTTTATTATTCTATAAAACTTATGTTTCATATTGCCTTATACCAACCTGAGATTCCCCCAAATACTGGAAACATCATTCGATTATGTGCTAATACTGGGGCAAAATTACATTTAATACATCCTCTCGGTTTTTCATTACAAGAAAAAGCATTACGACGTGCAGGGCTCGATTATCACGAATGGGCTTCTATTTCCCAGTATGAAAATTGGGAAACCTTTATTCAACAACATCATCAAAAAACGATTTATACGTTCAGTGCCCGAGCTCAGAAGTGTTACTCAAAGGTTCAATTTACACCGGAAAACATGTTTTTGTTCGGACCTGAATCCAACGGCTTACCTGAAGAAGTATTACAAAAATACCCCTCTCTCTCTATTCCAATGCGTGAGAATAACCGAAGTTTAAATCTTTCAAATGCAGTTGCAGTTATTTTATATGAAGCGTGGCGGCAATTAGATTTTACTTAATATTCAAAAGATTCCAAAAACGCTGTTCTAAAAAATAACTGCTGCATCTTTTTGGTTAACAAAACCCTCCGAATTGACCACATATTCAATAAATTGAAATTATATTCATACTCATTGACAATAAAGCAAATGACATATATATTCATTTAACGGATAATACATGGAATTGAATTCATATGAGTCAATTTTTAAAGCTCCTGGCATTCACAACAACAATTCTCATATCTTCATGCGATAGAAAGAGCAATGAGAATTCTCTGCATTTCGCCACATCCGCGGAATATCCACCTTTTGAATATAGCAACCACGGCAATCTAAAAGGATTTGATATTGATTTAGCAAAACTAATAGCTAAGGAACTTGGCAAAAACGCTGTTTTTGACAATATGCAATTCAGTACTGTTCTTCCAGCCATAAGCTCTGGGCAAGATGATGTTGCCATAGCGACTATCTCAATTACTGACACTCGAAAAATCAATTTCGACTTCTCTGAACCTTACTATTTTGAAGGTATGGCCGCCGTGTATCATTCCAACCAACCAATCACAATGCCGAACCAACTTAAAGGAAAGAAAGTAGCAGTACAACTCGGTAGTATTATGGAGATTTGGTTGCGTGAAAATTATCCTCAAGTCGAAATTACTGTCCTGGACAATAACAATCAAGCGGTTGAAGCATTAATTGCAGGTCTTGTTGATGTCGTTTTAATGGATGGATCTCAGGGTAAGATCTACTGCAAAAAACATATGGATCTTTCTCATTCCGTAATTGCCAAAGCAGATCATGGATATGCATTAGTCGTCAAAAAAGGCTCTCCTTTAACAATTAAAATTAACAAGGCATTACAAAAGCTTAAAGAAAATGGAGAAATTCAAAAGCTGGAACATATCTGGTTAAAGGACTCATTATAAATAAATTGATGGAGGCTAACATGTCCCTTACTATCCCAGTCAATAACAATCAGATTGCAGAAAACTCTTCTCAATCTATTAGTGAAATAACAACTAATACGTTCGTGATTAATCTACAACAAGCAATATTTGATCTTGAATCAGGTTCGTACCAAACCAAAGATCCTGCATCTGAATCAGCTGACTTAACTAATACATCATCCGCTAAAAAACCAAAGCATTTGCTGACAGGAACTGAATTAAGTCCAGAGGATTTAATGCATATTTTGGAGAACGCTAAAACGCTTAAACAAACTCCAGCCCTTTACAATCAGGCTCTAGCTAGTAAAAGCCTTGCGATGATTTTTGAGAAGCCTTCTTTTCGAACCCGATTAAGTTTTGCAATGGCCATTCAAAGTTTGGGTGGGATAGCCATTGAAAGCGTAGGCAATACCAGAAAACAAGAAACACCAGCAGATATGGCAAGAGTTCTAAACGGCTATGCCGATTTTATTATGGTAAGAACCCATGCTGATGAATTGTTAGAGGAAATGGCTACCTATGCAAAAGTGCCTGTAATCAATGGTCTTTCGGCATTACATCATCCATGCCAGATTCTTGCTGATTTACTAAGCCTATGGGAACAATTCGGCTCACTTGATGGACTAACCGTGGCTTATATAGGTGATGGAAATAACATTCTTCATAGTTTGATGCTTCTTGCACCTCAATTAGGAATAACAATTAATTACTGCTGTCCCGAATCCCATCAACCGAATGATTCGCTTGTCAAACAAGCAAAAAGCATTAAGACAGGAATGATTCATACTTTTTCTAAACCGGAAGAAGCGGTTAAAAATGCCGATGCAGTTTATACGGACGTATGGACCAGTATGGGCTTTGAAGGTCAGGAAAATGATCAAGCCTTTCAAGGATTTCAAGTAAATGAAGCCTTAATGGCTTATGCAAAGCCAGAAGCAGTATTTATGCATTGTATGCCCATGGAGCGAGGAAAAGAAGTATCAAAGACTTTGCCAGACAGCCCTGCTTCCATAATTTTTACTCAAAGTGAAAACAGGAGGCACGTACAAAAAGCGCTACTTCTCTTTTTAAATTTATAATTAATATATCGAGCCAGGTTAATTATATCCTGGCTTATCGATTTATGCCGATCTAGAAAAAATTCTCTAATAAAATTCGCAATTGGATTACCTAGTAACTCCTTGATAGAGATTATAATTATCTAATTAATCAAATTTTAACTGAGGGTAAGCTTCCGAATAAGTCGCGCTATTCTCTTCATCGATCGTTTTATCCTTAGAATAGATTGTTTTTAAGTTCCTTCGATCTACTTTATCGCCCTCTAAATTCACTAAATAAGCTTGCATATTATATATATGTAAAGTCACACTAATCCCTTCCCCCAAACCTTTCCTTCGCTTGAGCTGATGTACAAATATCTCACTTAAATCATCACGATTGCAATGAAAGCGATAACGGTCAATGCGAGTCTCTAATCGTGCAGTCAGTTCGCCTGTGGGTCGATAGTATTTCTCAGATATTGGCCCTTCCAGAACAGTCACCGTTCCCTTATATTTGTGGTCATGAATTGTTGTTTTTTGTCTTGGTGCGAATGCGAATGCCCATATGGAAAAAGGATTTGCTTCATCAGGGTGATCATAGATAAGATATCGACCAACACCATTTGGCTTCACGGTGCTAGGATCAACAGGCATATAAACACTATGATCTAATTCCAATGAGCCGTCAGCAAGTTTCGCAGGTAAAAACGTTGAAACTGTCTCATAAGTTATAGCATCAAGCTCAGCTATTGCTTTTATCACTTTTTTTCTATTTCTTTTTCTTATTTGATCAATTTTTGAAAACATATCACTTCCTTTGATTCGTTTTGTGTATAGTTCATTTAGAGCAATCGCCCCGCCTTGAGCACTCATAATGATGATTTATGTCTCTTGATGACTGATTAGATAATGGAGAAAATCATCTTTATGATTATTAATCACATGTTAAAAAATTGTTTGATTCATGCCAAATAAAAAAAGGGCCTAAATATAATGTTACTTATCTTTAACCTGATTGCCGTAGGATATTTTGCTAATATATACATAAAGTAGATTGAATATTTTAGGAGACAACCAGAATGTCTAAAAAAATTCCCAAAAATTTTGGAAAATCGATTGACTGGAGTGTTACTGTAGATAAAAAACAAATAAATTCCCTCAATAAAAATACACGAACGATTGCCCAAGAGTTAGATAATAATCCATTACCAGATAAGAGTGAGTTAAATCCAAAGAAAAAACAATAAGTTACATTTTATTATTGATTAAAAAATAAAACTTGCATATTTTTTATAAAAATCTATCATAGTTAGAGCATGTTTTATTAAAAAAGGATTTTATAGATGATGATGTTTTTTAAAAGATTTGCTACTTCCTGCCCTCAGAAAGTAATTAAAAATAGCCCAACTGCCAGCAGTTTGTTTAAAGAGGTGGATTGGTCAATAGTTACGGAAAAGGGAGCTAAACCAAAATTAAATGAATCTACAAAGGTAATTGTGAACGAACTCGAAAATTCTTCGTCAGCGGATGCCCAAGGGCCCGTTTCGAAGTTTAAGTAAGCAAAAGGAGCGTTCACACAATGGCGTCAACTTAAGCTTGTAGGCCTAGGTGCAGCAAAAGCGAAGCTCGGTTAGGGCATGCGCTTTAACCCTAGCTACGAGGACTAATTACCTAGAAGCCATTAGGCATTCACTTTATGCTCAGTGTGCTTTGCAGTGTTGCGCTCTTTAATGCGTCAAAATGTTCTGGAGCATTAGATTTTAACTCTTCAAATCCTTCTTCATCTGAAACGCTGAGCACACCATCTTGGACAGTTGCTACTATATTTTTCTCAAGTTTATTAATTGCAGTTGAACTGATGTCCTTACTAACAAATGCAATTTTAACCGATTCAAATTTAGCCGGATCGATTACTCTTGCCATACCCGCAGCAATTGAAATATCTGCATTTGCAAAAAGTTCTTGTGCAGATGTAGCCTTGGTATTAAGTTGGCTTTGATTGATAAAATCCATATATTGCGGAAGATTTATTACATATATTGTGTTCGTCTCACAATCTACTACAATAGCAGGTTTGTTCCCTTCTGAATTAGACTCTTGATCTTGCTGGCGACTGAATTTTTTTTCAATCGCCAACTCATTATTTACGACACTAATAATTACTTTATTCGACCTGTTTTCCTGGATAACTAATGGAAAACGTTCACTAACACTCCGATATGAATTTAATACATACTCGGGAGGTGTAATAAAATCGTTATTCGCAATACCTCTTTGAATCACACCATCCACAGCATTCTCTGGCTTTCTTGTCGAAACAGTTATCAAATAAGTTCCATCTTTTTTTAAACCTATATCAAGCCACTTAGGCCATACATTACACATTTCTTTGAATACATTCGGCACTTTTTTATTTTGATCCATACGACGCGTTAAAAATTCACCGCTCATATTATAGGTCACTACTGCTTCTGCATGTGTTAATGTACCAATATGCTTTTTATGAGCGCCTTTGACACACTCATCGTCATAATAAATTGTTCGTTTTCTATCAACAGTAAGTAGAGCAAGTTCATCCAATGAATATCCAGTTTGTTGTTGCAATTGTAATGCAAAACTTTCTGTTGTAATTGATTTACCGCTGCCTGGTCCTCCAGCCATCAAAACTGTGAACCGGTCAGGATAACTTGTAGGTGCCTTCTCAGGCACACCAATAAATGTATTTGCATGTACTGCCGAGACTAAAGGTAACGCTTCATATTTGCATTGTTTAAGAAGTGACTCAATAACAGACTCTGAAACAGTATATATTCGTTCATCAACTTCCTTTTTAAGTAAATCATCTGCTACTCGAATCATAGCCAATTCACTTATCCCCAAATCAGATGCATCAATAATTCCTTCTTCTCTCCGTTTTAGGAGTTCTGCTTTCAATTTATGAAAATGCTTATAAATCTGCGGATGTTGTTGCCGCTTATCCGCATCATTTAACACACGATAGACCCAATCAAGATATTTCTGTCGCTCAGACAACATATCTATTTCAGGAATCGCTGGAACAATATGTTTTGAGTGGAAATCACGGACAAAGCAACCAAACTCGATATTTTGAGGTGGTGTTTTTACTAATAAAGGAATTAAAGCTCCTGTCATTTGTAATGAGCGTCTACGGCTTTCATATAGAATTAAATCACCAACCGATGTACCATGATGCCCCTTATGGTGTCCAAAAGCAGTTATCATCAACTTTAATTCATCTTTCTTTTGTACTGAATTTTTTAATGCAGTAAATTCAACTGTTGAATCTTTAAAAATATCTGGAAATGCTTCTTTACCTGATTGCAGCACTCCCTCAATGTCACAAGATCCCTCATTAAATTTCTTCCAATCATTAGAAT
Source organism: Legionella qingyii (assembly GCF_003990155.1). Taxonomy (NCBI): domain Bacteria; kingdom Pseudomonadati; phylum Pseudomonadota; class Gammaproteobacteria; order Legionellales; family Legionellaceae; genus Legionella; species Legionella qingyii. Next base: position 72,924 of record NZ_RZGX01000006.1, on the reverse strand, counting down.
AGAAACGAACAACTTGTGTGTTACCGCCTAAATTTATAGGTTTTCTTACTTTTGATTTAATATGTTTAGATACACTAATTACTTTAGACAACATCATTTAACTCACTATTTCAAAGTATCCTATAGCCTGAATACTTATATATTACACAAGACAACTTAACCAAATATTAAGCATTGAGTTAATTTGTGGGGCACGATATTAAAAATCTGAAATTAGTCATTAAACATAAACCCACATATATTGGACACTGAACGCCCGATGGAGGAACGCTACTTATTTATGATAAAACAAGATAAGATAAGAACTCGGATACAGCATTTTATAAAGCGAAAAGGATAAATTACATGGTAGTCATTTATTACCAAACTGATTCTCGCATACAGTCCAGAATTCTTAACGATGAGAATAAAGATCTCCTGCAAAATGCACTTTGGATTGATTTACTGTCTCCGACAAAAGAAGAAGAACAGCTAGTCGAAGAGCAATTAAAAATTGAAATCCCGACTAAAGAAGAAGTTGAAGAAATCGAGCCTTCCAGTAGATTGTATACTGACAATAACGTTTTATATATGACAGCAACAATGGTTGCTCTATCCGATTTACCTGAAGTTAAAACGGATGTGGTCACTTTTATGCTTGCCGAAAAATGCTTGATTACCTTGCGCTATGTAGAGTTGCATCCATTTAAATTATTTATTAAAAAGTTAGTGCGTTCTAAAACAAAAGATTACAATGCAAAAGCTATATTAATAGAATTATTAGATGCCGTCGTAGATAGGCTTGCTGATATTTTAGAAAAAATAAGCGACAAATTTGATGAAATATCGAAAATTATTTTTCATCCACAAGAAAATAATGATACAACAGCTGAAACAAACTATAAGCATATATTACAATACATAGGAGCCAATGGAGACCTTGGTACTAAAGCCAGTGAAAGTTTAATATCATTCACTCGCTTAATTTCTTACTTAGAACAGGTAAGTGGCTCAGATATTTCTAAAGAGATCCACATAATCCAAAAAGATATCAATGCGCTTCGAGAACATGCAAGTTTCCTCTCTACCAAATTTAGCTTCTTACTCGATGCTACTTTAGGTATGATCAATATCGAGCAAAATAGTATAATTAAAATTTTCTCAGTTGCCGCCGTTATTTTCCTGCCACCAACTCTCATAGCAAGCATCTATGGAATGAACTTTAATGCCATGCCTGAGTTACGTTGGCATGTGGGCTATCCGCTGGCGATACTGATGATGGTCATTTCAGCATGGTTGCCATTCAGATATTTTAAAAAGAAAAAATGGTTATAAATTTTAAATTGACTCCAAAGTAAAAAAAGTATTATCTATATTTTTGCAATGCTTCAATTCGTTTTTCAAGCGGAGGATGGCTTGAGAATAGAGCAAGCCAACTCCCGTGGCTTGATATTTTCATGGTATTAAATGCTGGTGCACGATCGTCTGTTGGCGTTTGATCCATGAGTTGTTGCAAACGTTGTAATGCCTTGATCATCTTGTCTTTACCAACATATTGCGCGGCTCCCCTGTCTGCGCGAAATTCGCGATAGCGAGAGAACCACATGACGATCAGGGAGGCTAAAATTCCAAACAGTAATTCAAATATGAGAGCCACCCCATAATAAACGAAACCACCTTGTATCTCTTCATCACTGCCTCTTCTGAAAAACTGCATCACAAAAAATGCGGCAATACGGGCAAAAAATATGACGAACGTGTTGACTACACCTTGAATTAAAGTGAGGGTTACCATGTCGCCATTCGCAACATGAGAAATTTCATGCCCTAATACAGCTTGTATCTCATCTTCCTGCATTGCATTGAGTAATCCTGTCGAAACAGCAACAAGGGCCTTGTTTTTATTCCATCCTGTTGCAAACGCATTAGGTTCCGGGCTGTCGTAAATTCCAACATCAGGCATTCCAATGTTTCTTTTCTTGGCTAAATTGCTTACTTGATTCATTAACCAAGACTCCGCTTCGGTCGTTGGTCTCTCAATTAATTGAACATTAAATGCATGAATTGCCATCCATTTGGAAATAAAAAGTGAAATGAATGATCCTGTAAACCCCACAATCGCGGCGTAGATTAACAGGGCTTTATAATTTAAACCATATTGCGACAGGTATGGGCCAATATTAAATAAGCTTAGTATAAAAGAAATGACTAAGAGTATGGCTAAGTTCGTAGCAAGAAATAAAGCGATTCTTTTAAACATAGTGTTTGTCTCCTGCATATCTATTTTTTTGTTCCCTATCATAATTATAGATTGTCAAATAATTTTAGGAGGTTTATTTTTTGCCCCTCACATTTGGGGGCGAACAACAGAAATCATTATTCATTACTTGGAATAATTGAATTAAATGTGCCATATTAACAAACGGTTATATTTCATAAATTAAAGGGAGATTGTTTATGAATTATGTTGATGGATTTGTTGTAGATGTCTAGTCCGAATTCAATGAAATAAAAGTACTTACGTCCTATCTGTTTTTAATAAACATTTTAAAAACCGAAACATTGTATTCTTATCTGGAGAATTTACATGCCTGGCCCCTACAATACCCATGTGATAGTGAATGTATTTCGAAGCATTGTTCAATTAGTAGCCCAAAATCCAAAATTATTAAATATCCCTGGAGTTTTTCGAGTTTCAGGGGCAAAAGAAGAAACCGAGAGATTACTTGATCTGCTTATCAGTGAACAATTTAATGTGGATACTCTAAGTCACTATGTAATGGAAAAAAATAAAGTAAATAGTGAACATCTCCATAACATTTTAGGGATGATACCCGCCATGTTCAAAGGCACCCAGATATTAGATTCAGAAGACAAATTACTACTTACCTTCTCTAAAGAATTAAAATCTCTACTGGATTCTCAAGATAGAAAAAATCTTTTCAATGCAGCTCAACTATTCGATGATTTTATTTGTGATCTCCTGCTTTCAAAAAGAGTCGATCATCAACGCGCAGGAGAGATCCTTGACCATTACTGCTATTTAATGCACCAAGTTGGTAGATTTCAAGATACCAATCGCATGACTTACAATAATCTCGCAATTATTATGGCCCCCCGTTTGACTCAAGATTTGGCTCTATTCCCTTCGACAGACTTTTTGGGTCTAAGTGGATTTATAAATCAGTTAACCCCTATATTAGAGATTTACATCACCGACGAAAAATGGAATTATGATTTTAAAGAACGTCATGCTGATAAATTGGAGCATTTAGCATACACGAGACATTCAATACTTGAACAACTGGAACATATGAAAGAAGCCTCCAAAAAAGCAGTGACAGTTCCCATGAAAAGTTTGATGTTGCAAGCATCAATGCTTAAGAATCAGATCGACATTATTGATAAACAACAGCAAGATCATTCAATTAAACGAAAAGTGCGGAAAGAATTAAATAAGCAACTAAAGCAATTAAAAGAAGAGCTGAACGCACTCAACGCCAAGATTTCTGAATTAAGTTCCCAAATGTCTACCGTGAATCAAGGACATCGAAAAATACAGGAAGAAATCAATCTGATATCTCTTTCAGAAAATAGAGTAACGTCAGTAAAAAATCATCGTGGAAATAAATCTAATGGTTCAAATCTAACTCAATTTAGCATTTTTAAGTCTGATAACAACAACATCGCAACTCCTGCTTCATTATTCCCAAATCCAAAAGATGAACACGAAATAATCGAATATGAGGATCTGCAAGCTACCAATCTGGGTGGTCCCAAGTAGACTCTTAATTATATTTTAGTGCTATTAAGAATTACGCCAAGACTCTTGATAAAAAGTAGCCTGAGCACAATACAGAGGAACCCGGGGCCCCTTTTTATTAAGAGATGCGCTAACTATAGTTTAAACTTCAAACAACTGACAATCTATTGCTCTACATGATTATCAATTACCAATCTATATTAAAATAAATCATCAAACGAGTAGAAACAATTTATTCCTTAATCAATTTGATTTACTATACCCCAACCTCTCACGAGGTGTATGAACGACATTGAATTATTTATATTTTTATTTATTTTTCATTGTTGTCAAATTGGTATCTTCCAAAGTATTTAAATCAAAGGGGTCATATAATGCGTAAATCATTGGTGTCGTACTTGTTTTTCCTGATTACAATATCCTATGCAACTTTTGCTAATAGTTATGGTGTTCATGAAGACCATCCTTATGATTTTGTAGTTACAAAAGATGTTTATAAATTTTCTGAAATTTATCAGATTAAATCCCCTCAAAAAGAAACCTATCCAGGCTCAATAAAAAAGAGTGCATTTCGTATCCGTACAAACTATGATTTATCCAATAAAGATGGATGGCAAGCAACAGGAATTACTCGAATCATTTCTTTAGGTTCTCTCTATCCTTGGGCTAAAGAAATTGATATATATGATACCCGAGGAGTGCAAATTGGCTTTATTGATGGAAATTTAGCGACACTCGAATCAGCAAAATTCACTATTTATGACTATGATGAGTCAGGAAAATCAACTGAAATTGGCTATGCCTATGCTAATCCAAGCTTTGACCGATTTGTTATTTTAACCTCAACAAGCAATCCGCACCCAATCGCTGAATTAAATCGCAACATCGGTGACAAAACCTGGGAAGTCTCAGTACACTATCCTGAAAAAATTGATGATCGCATCATTCGTATTTTTGCCGGCTTTGTGATTGATTATGAAGATAAGTTTTTAGCAAGCCCCGATGATTCAGATGATTATGATGATGATTATATAGCAAACCAATCTGCTCATTAAAATTATTCGAAGGTTGGGTAACTACCCAACCTTTTAGCCTTGTCGAACCGTCGTCCAATATGCACTAAATCCTTTATATTGTTAAAACATCTCTTGCTGTATTCCTATCTCTGGCATCTAAATACCTTATTTCCTGTTCATAATCCACTTTAATAATTTCATTCATTTCTTCTATAAAGTGATTCACATCAGTCAGAACAAAATGACGCTTCTTATATTTTACATAACTCAAATACTGTAAAGCGATTTCTCTACATTCTTCAGGAGAGTAAGTGCCCTCTTGATACATCTGTCTAAGAGCGTTTGCCACTCTTGGGCCTGACTGTTTACCCTCAGAAACATAGCGAGAAATTTCTTGAGGATATGTCTTTTGGCGAGGTCCCTCAGATTGAAACAAAGTATGTCGGGAACATTTGCTTCGTTCTCTCGTTTGAACTTGTTTAGGAACAGATAATTCGTTGCGTTCTTGACTTTGTTCAGCCGTTTGGCACTCCAATATTAAATCCTTTGGCTTATCGGCCAAAAATATTGGGGAACAATCAACCAATGCTGAAAGAAAATTACTTAGTAACGGCCGCCAAGAAGGCTCTAATCCTAATCTGGGCATCACTTTACCAATAAGTTGAAAGACAGACTCCAGTGCTTTTTCTTTAATTGCATAAGATGGATTAGTATAAATAATATCCATCTGTTTCATTAAAATGGATAGCCAATCACGCTCGCCCCTATCTTCTCCAAATAAAACAGTTATCCTGGGATGCATCGCATGCATTTCATCCAACAGCTCAAATAGCATTTGCTCCTTGTCTGTTAATTTTGGTGTAAATACTGACTCAGGAATTAGAGAGGTCCAATGCAAATTATTTTGATTATTCAGTATCATCTCTGGAATATTGGACTGATAAAAAGGAGCGATGCCATCTCTATGAAGATGCAGCACTATTTCAGTATCATAAAACGTCTCCAACCTTCCGTTTGAATTTCGCACCATGCGCTCCCCCTGTATCGCACGATGTAACACCAGGAGTGTTTCTTCTGAACCCCATACAAATTCCTTTTGCAGATGATCTTTATAGAGATTCAGATATTTTTCATCTTCTGCTAAAAAGAAATTCACTGTTTCATCCCTTATGATGTTATCTAAGAGGTTCTCTTTCTGAACTTTAATTTCATGTTCAGTGAACTGTTTTTCTTCATTTTTTAGTTCACTTTCTTTAATTAACCACAGGCGATTAAACTCTTCTATCACGTGAGGCATTCTTAACAGTGAATATTCCGTCATCGCAACATCTGTACTACGAATCTTGTATATTTCAGCCTCGGTAAAATCCGGGTTAATAAATTCATGGTCAATTAATGTTGATAATTCTGAACCATTAGCCAGCAATGATTGTTTGAAACAAAACTCCAACCCGTATTTTGCTGAGGAAAATAAGGGGGTATCATGGGGAGACAATTTAAACTCTAATTTTGTATGTTCCGCTGCCAAATCCCTTGTTGCCCTTCCAAGAAGGGGTTCTATAATGGTTTTGATTTCACGAGATGTAAATTGATAATTTGGATTCTTGGATAATAATTTTCGCAATTGAATTTTATCATCTTCTTTAAGCTTTAACTTATTAAAAACATGTTCAGTACGTTCAGGAGCATTATTGGCTCGTAAATAATACATTAAAGAAATGCTATAAGCGTAATACATACAATTGCCTTTACCACTATTATCTACAAGAAACATATCAACTCCTTTTTTATTTATATTTTCCTTCACGTTTTATTATGTGAACTCATATAGGCAGCGATAAATTCCCCTTCATAAAGTTATTTATGATTGGGCATATTTATAATAAATCTACGAATCGTTGAATTAGCAGGAATTGGTTTAAACCTAAAATCTATTTTTATTACTAACTGTTTTTTTAATAATCTGAACACTATAGAGATTAGTCTTTTGATTTGGCAATTGATCTTTTTTTCCGGAGGGAACGAAACACTTTGACATAACATTAGTCCTTTAGATTTTATTTCGCTTAACCTGTAATCTATACGATCAATATGCCATAAGCAATGCTTTTGAATCATTATCAGATCAAAAAGTATTAATTATAGTATTTAATGATTTTTGAAAAAGTAATTTTGATCCAAATATAGATTTCTAGAGATATGCTCTTTTGTTCTAACATAGACAAGCAAGTTCAAATGTAAAAGATGATTTTTATTCTGGATTCCAGAATGATTTTCATTTTAATATCAAGCAATCAATTTTACATGCCGGTTAGAACCCTTCAAAAAATGTTGGCTCTGCGGATGAATTTTCACAAGAAAATATATAATCACTATGATTAACAAAGAAAAATGGGATAAATTAAACGATTTAATGATTCAACTTCATATCAATGAAGCAGATCTCATCGAAAAATTTATCGTTGGTAGTGGTAAAGGAGGCCAAAAATTGCACAAAACTGCTTCAACCGTTTATTTGAAGCATATACCTTCAGGCTTGGAAATAAAATGTCAGGAATCTAGAAGTCGTGAAGACAATCGGTATTTTGCAAGAATGCGACTTTGTCACAAATTACATTCGATAGTGAGTGATGAAAAAACAAAGGAACAGCAAAAAATTGAGAAATTAAAACGCCAAAAGAAAAGGCGCTCCAGGCGAGCTAAGCAAAAGATCTTGGATGAAAAATCGAGACAAAGTGAAATAAAAGTACTGAGGAAAAAACCTTCATCTTTTGAATAATTTTTAGTAGCCTAAAAGTTTAAACATTATGAGATCAATGTGGCATCTTAAATAAGCTAGGCTAAATAGCCTAGCTTAAGCAACTTGCTTAGAGAACTAATAAACTAGCATGCTCTATCGATTCATCCTTTTTTTCTGGCTTAGAACAGCAGGAAGAGAAGGCAGAAATAACACTAGCTCCAGCGCGAGTAAAGATTTGCGCAACTAATAAAGGAGTTACGACAGCAGTGATTAATGCCAACGCAACTGTAATTGCAGCACAAGCAACAGCAACAATTGCTGCAGTTCCTGCAACAGCAAGCGCAGTTAATGCCGTTTCTTTTGCATTTTTATTGAAAAGACCAATGGTACCAGCACCACTTGCAACCAGCAAGCTTCCAGCAGCAGTAATTGTGGCTAAAGCAGCAGCGATTGTGGAAAGACCAGCCACAAGGCTGAAAGCTAATGGTGTAGCAATTGGACTAGCTAATGCAGTACCAAAATCCCCGATGCTTTTGTAAGGAGTGAAAAATCCAAATGCGTTTTTCCCGGCTTTAACTAAAATTTCCTTCGCCTGCCCCCTTGCTATTTCACTTTCCTTTTGATCCTCAGAAAATAAATTCCCACCAATCTCTACGTATTGCCCAAAGTTTAATTCTTGTTTGCCTTGCATAGTTTAACTTCCCACTTTGATTTATTTTGCGTCATATTATTCAAAAAAAAGCTATAAATCAAGTTGTGTTTCTTTGTTCGAATTACCTCATAAATAATTTTACCGAATCAAACAATGGAAACAGTCGATCCTGAGAACTAAGAAAGAGATATAAACAATTAAATAAGCATGAAAAAAGGAGGATACTGAAGTAGTAATGGAGCATAAGTAGATCTTACAAAAAACCTACAATTCGTCTACTCAATGAAGCTAAAGTTAGTTAAAATAAAACTTACCTGCTGCATCAACCTGCTAAAAAATCCATAGCAACTGTAAGCTCATATTATTTAGAATAGTTCATCTTCAAACGCATTAAAATAATCACTAATAAATGGAATATTTTTATACTTAGTGTATAATGTTAACACATCGCATTTGAAATGGAGTTCAAAATGGGATACCGCGACGGATTAAAATTCCAATTTACCAAAATGGATGCTTTGCACGCATTAAGTCAACCTGTTTCTTCTTTGCTAGGAATATCAAGTCAAACAGAACAAACCTTAAATAAATTAGGGATTAAAACGGTTTACGATTTAGCAACCTGTTCTTTGTTCCAAGTTGCGCAGGATATTGCTGCTGCTGCAAATGGGGAAGGAAACTCCATTGTTGCTCGTTCCGGAAAGATTTCATCGAGCTTTATTGATTCGGGCGCACCACAAACGCCAGATGCTTTAGTTGGAGCTGAAATCGATGTTTTTAGAGATATTAGCACGACCCTTGCTAATGAAATAAAGAATAACTTGCAAGTTGAAACCATTGGTGATTTAGGTCGATGGCCTCCATTTTGTGCCGCCCAAGTCATATTAAATGTTGGAATTCCAGACTTAAACCAGGAGGAAGAAGAAAAAGGAAGTGAGTTAGTTCCTAAACTAGGCGAATATCCAACGGAACGGCATTATTATCGTTCTGTAGTTATCGATCAGGTTACACCTCAGGAAACAACTGATTTAAACTCTGCAGGCCCAATTGATATCTCCCCCACGGTTTCATCTGATTTTGGTTTTAAAGCACCTGCGGTCGGGGCGATGTTAACCTTTGCTCAATCTTGGTTTGCCCAAGGTGTAACTTTAGGTAATTTATTACATAGTGTCGCTTTAGCTCCGGGTGAAAGTACACGTATTGCTGTCATGGACTGGTCACGACAAGTTAAAGCATCCGGACAAGAAACAATCGCTGAATCAGAAAATTTGACTAATACGTCCACTCATAATCGCGCAATAAGTGAAGTACAGGATGCGGTTGCCTCAGAAGTACAAACTGGCTTTTCAAAAACGAGTGGCAGCTCAACAACTTCAGCAGGCGGTGGCGGCCTAGGATTAAGTTTAGGCCCCTTAACCTTAGGAGGAAGTGGCTCCTCCGCCACATCAAGTTCCAATGCAGAAAGCTTCTCAACTTCATCTGGAACCCGCAATCTTTCTGCAACGATGAATCAACGAGTTTCTGATGCGACACAACAAGCGGCCTCTTCAGTGCGAAATCGCCGAGCCTCAATCGTTAAAGAAGTTTCAGAGGAAGAACATCAATCAGTATCTACGCGAATTATCGCCAACTACAATCATATGCATGCCTTAACGATACAATATTATGAAGTCATTGAAATTTATAGGGTCAATGTACAGTTACAACAAGTGGAGCGTTGTCTTTTTGTACCGATGAAGTTGATCCAATTTGATAAGGCAACGATTAAACGCTATCAAGGAGTACTTGCTAACGCAGCAATAAGCCAACGTGCAAAAGAATTATTAAACAGGGAGTTTGGTTCCGTAATTATTCAACCGACCCGCCCCCTTCGCCCAACACGTTCCGTGTTTGATCGAGTAGCAGCAATCGATCGTATTGCGTCCTTAAACGTTTCTATGCGTATGTCTAGTAACGCAAAAAACCCATCAGAGAATGGAACAGATAACCCTCCGCCTGCAGCGGAACCTACATCGCCGCCTACAGCTCCAGCATCAAGCGAACCTTATTGGGTGAATGATGAGTTAATAAGAGCGTCTCGTATTACCCTAGCAAGCATAACAAAGCCCGGAACAACCAATGTATCCTTACCGGGTGAAACAACGTTTTATGGCGTTTCACTGGATCTTACCGCTCAAAACCGTTCATCCATTTCCATAACTGCCGTGAACGTAGACTTGCAATCCGGTACTATAGTTAAATTAAGCAGCATCAGTCCGATTAACTGGATTGCCAGTGAATCAATTCCAATTCAAGAATTAGCTGCAATTAGGATCACCTCAGCAAATACAAGTTACCTAACAGGACGATTAACCTTACAACTCAGTTACAACAGTGCAAAATTTCCTATTAGTTTACCCGTTGAAATTAGTCCCAATGCAGTAGAATCACAACTTTGCCGCTTTTTAGTCGATCAAGGTGATGAAACTGAATTAGAAATGCATCTTGAACAAAACCGATTGCATTATAGCCAAGCAGTTTGGCGGGCATTGGATCCGTCACAAATTGCGCTCCTTTTATCAGCATATAGCTTCGAAGGCAAACCGATAGGAGATTTAATTGATCCCAATCCCGTCATGGTTGCAAGCAATTATTTGGTATTTCGCATGCCAAGCTTTATTGAAGCAGTAGGGATTGAAACGACTGAATTAGATACAGAAGATGAGTCTCATAAAAGCTGGCGCAGTTGGTTAAAAGATCGCGGTTTAGTATTAGGTGCCAATGCAGCGGTCGAACAGCTTATTCCTATTCCAACTGGAGGTGTTTTTGCCGAAGCAGTACTAGGGCGATCTAATTGTGCAGAACGTCTCGATGCTACACGCTTTTGGAATTGGCAAGATTCACCAATACCTTTACAACCTCCTGAAATTGCAGCGATTCAAATGGAATCTCGCGCTCAACCAATTGATGTTACCCCGGGTCAATTGGGAGCTCCTGTTTTAAATATTATGAATCCTACAACACTTCCTGATCCAACTGGTGTGGGAGCGATATTAAATGCGGTACAAAACGGCAGTATGTTCCGCGATATGGCAGGACTTGCATCAACAGCTGCGTTAGCTCAAGCCTTAGGAAGTAATTCAACCAGTGCAGGTATAGAGGCAGGGAAACAAGCAGCAGCTAATTTAGCTGTTGCAGCCCAAAAAGACATTGAAGAAAAGAAAATCGCTGCACAACTGGCCCTAGCTGCAATGGGATTACCTTCAGCAAATGCCGGCGCAAGTAAAAATATTTCTGAAGGTGGTGCCATATTGAATACCGCGACAGAAATGGATAAGCGTTCACCAAGAACAGCTCCTTCCTCTTCTACAGGTTCAGGAAGTGACGGTTCAACCACCGAAGGTTCGGGCGGTGGTTCTGGAGGAACGAGCGATCCCACTATGCCAGGAGTGCCTGATGAAATTCGTAGCATGTTTGGTGGTAATAGCAGAGCAGATGAAGTACTTTCCAAAATGAACTGGGGAAGTTTAGGTCAATCAGGGGCTTCGATTATTCCAGCCAGTTACTCTGACAAAGGAGGCAGTGGTGGTGGCTCAGGTACTACCACATCCTCTGTTATTAGCTTTGAGCTTGCTTTCTATGCAAGTTTTCCAAAACCATGGGCCACTGAAGCAGACGAGGTCCAAGGTTTAGCGAATAATAAATGGCTTCCTTCAGAGGAAGATTTTGACAGCATTAGTCCTGCTGCAACAAGCGCCAATAATCAAGGCACTAAACCATTTGGTCAAGTCATGACCTCTGTAGAAGATTTAATTAATACCGTAATCTATTTTGCACCACAAGTACCTGGATTTGGCACAACTCACGCATCCACAATAGTACGACTTAATCTGTTCTTATATGCACAAAGTGGAAATGTAGGATTTAAAGGCATTTTAACTACTACTGGAAAATGGGATGCAGTACTTGGCAATGATATTAAATCAGCGGGATTAGATTCAGCTCTGATAACTGCCATTAGTAAAAAATCTGCTACTAAAGCGTTACAAGCGAAACTCAAAAAAGCCTGGGCCTCAAACGCTGAAATTTGGTTATATTCTTGTTCCGATGTTGTTAGCGATGCTTTTGGTAAAAAATTGGCAAAATTACTTGGGGCAAAGATTCGGGCTTTTGATGACCCTTTCTGGGTGTTACCGGCTTTTGATAGCAGTCAACAAAAAATCTTATCCCGAGATGAATTTGGTATTGGTTCTGACTTTGCGGCGGCAACCGCTACCAAAACAAAAGATCTCCACAGTTTAGACTTCTTATCAAAAAGAACATTTAAGCCTTAATCTTCAAATCAAGCTTATCCCTTCAGGGATGAGCTTGATACATCAACTTGTGGCAAAGAAGGATTTAATGGGATCATTTCTCAAGTTCCATTTTACTTTATGCAAGATAAGTAATGTTGAATAAAACCCCATTTGTGTAGAAGTGATTTAATTCCAAACCCTCTCCTATTGTTTGGCCTGAGGCACGACCAAGTTGACTTTTACCCCAATCGGCAAATTCATAACCCACCCCCACTTGCCAATTCTGATTCAAGGCCTTTTGGATTCCAGCGCCCACAGTATAGGTAAAAGCGGTTTGGGTATGAGATGCAAAATTAGGATTAGGTAAGGCTTCAAATATCTTCGGTATATTTCGAAAAGAACGCGCTTCATTAAAACCTACACCAATACTCCCACTCACCCAAGGCATCACTACAAATCCCATGTCTGCCAATAACTTCCCTTTCAAAGCAATATGAGTATGCTGAATTTTATAACTGTAGGTAAAATTATCAAATTCCGGATCAGCATCATCCCAAATGTCTCCTGAAAGACTCGCATTGGTCGTTGCAGCAACCGTCGCTCCTAACTGCCCCCAGAATGTAGGGCTTAATGCTTTTTGCAAACCCAAAAGTATTTCAAAATCCGCAAGTGCATGTGTCGATTTATCCGCGGTATAAGTTTTTTCAATCTCAGGTGCCAAAAAAAAGGTTTGAGTAGCACCCCCGCTTTCCCATACAGGACCAATGCTTAATTCGGCGATATAGTTAAAGTGCGAAACAGATTCCCCCATAGTACCGGCAATTGTGCTACCGCTTAAAATATTCATCAATAAAACTAAATAGCAGTGTTTCCTCATCAAAACTCCTTGCATGAGACAAGTTAACAAACCAATCATCCTAATTTATTCATAGAATGAAATCAAAAAACTTTTTGTAAATAGCCAATTGAAGTTCATTTGGCAGTTCCATAACCCATATAGCAAAATCTATAGGTTCCTAACCCGTCTAATTGATAAAAACTCAGATTAGAACTATGCCTCATCCGAGTTATCGATCTACTGCAATTTTTTTAAAGGGGAAGCACATACATCTATTGTTACGCCACCAGGTATGTTTCCCGGATTATACAGCGCAATATCATTATCTATATTTGCCTGGTTTCCGAAGAACTTATTCGAAGAGACACACGCATGAGCCAAATTCATAGCAAGTGGAATTCCTGCAGAGCCTCCCACCAATATCGCACCGCCCCTATTATCCTCTCCCAATGTTTTTTTCAATGCAGTATTTTTTTCAAAAATATTATCAACAATCCTGGCATTTCCAGAAAACTCCACCGCAATTGCTCCCCCTCCTGGTGCCATAGTCGTTACTGAAGAACTGCCTCCACTAAAGAAATTGGCGATTGAATTAAAGAAGAATAGCGGTGAAACAGTACCGGCAGGTATTCCCTCAATTGAATTATGTAAAAACTTATTATTTGAAATTTGTGCCAATGTCTTTATCGGAGAGGCAAATACAGCATTCGCATAATTAGAAGCAAAAATTCCACCTCCTTCCAACTCTGCTTTGTTATTTGAGAAAATAGATTGTGTTACTGTTGTCTCTATTGAGTCTAAGTAAATTGCCCCACCAACCCCACCAGAATTGTTAGTAAATTCAGAATTCATGATCTTGGCGCGCGAAGCTGGATTAGGAAGTATTCCAAAAACATTAATACCACCGCCTCCAAATGCAGCAGCAACATTATTTATAAATTTTGAGTTTACAACAGTTAAAAAATAAGGGGTGCCATCATTAAAAGGGATGTGGAAAAAAATCGCCCCCCCACCAAAACCGGTAAGTGTCGTTTGATTTTGCATAAACGTCGAATCGGATACTGATAAATTAGTATTAATCACCCCAAGAGCACCGCCGCTTGCGTCGGGTACTGGGCCATTCAAAACATTGCCTTTGAAATTACTTGAAGCAATGGTGATATCACCACCATCTTTACCACGAATCGCTCCACCATTACGAAAAGCAATATTTTGTTCAAATTGACTTGAAGTAATAGTATATGCAGCATCAATCAAATTTTCTAAAGCACCTCCACTACCACCTGGAAATACAGCGAGGTTATTAATAAACTTGGAATTTTTTATAGTAATTGAGGTATCAGTATCTATTGCTGCAACGGCCCCTCCTCCCGAAGCTAATGAAAGAAATTCTCCATCAAGAATTTCAGTCACTGTTGCATTGGAACCATCACTTATATTTTGCTCAAAAAGCATATTACTAAGCTCAATTGTTGAACCATAGCGCGCCAAAAGACCTCCGCCTGCAGCATGTTCATAATCCAAACTCTCGAGTATATTTCTAGGTCCTAAAACCCCTCTATCTGGACCAACTGCATATCCTCCTCGAACAATGAGACTATCAAGTTTAATATTTTTAACCCCTTCTCCTGGGGGAACATCACTTCCAGCCATAAGCACATGCCAAACCCTGTCATTGTTACTATTAACTACATAGGGAGTAAGGCAAGTTGAAGTCATGTCACCACATAAAATAGTGGGAAAAAGCTGGGCATTTCTTTGTCCGCGGCTCGTTTCCTTCCCGGAAAATCCTCCATATATAGCGGTATCACTTGGTACATTAAAAGTTCTTAGTTTAGGAGTATTCACTCCATATGCTCCCCCAACAATTCCTTGTGGCACATAGACTCGAGTGGGTTTATAAACGCCTTGGGCTACCCAGATTTCAACAGAGCCAGGATCTGCATCCGCGGCTTCTAGCGCAGACTCTAAATTATTAAATGCATTGACCCAACTGCTTCCATTACCATTTGCAGGTCTCCTGCCGTTGACATAAAATTTCGTCACTTCACCTTTAGTGATATTCAAGCTGTTAGTAGAGCCTGGTTGATAACATTGCAAGCGATTGCCTTGATTGCAAACCACAGGACCACCTAATATGTTCTTCACTAATTCGGAACCAATCACTTCTAAGGTTAAAGTACACGATTGTTTATATCCTAATGAAAATGGATTCATGCAGTTCCCTGCTCCCGAAGTCACTTGATTGATTCCGATAATAGGACTCATAACCAAAATTTTTGTTTTTTTTGATTGATTGGTAACGGTGTATTTTATCGTAGCCGTTCTTGTTGGGCTTACAGTGACCGTAGGAGGAAAGTTTGCATCAGGGATAAATGTCCACAAAGGACTAGAGGCCTGCTCCATAGTGGTAGAACGAGTATCCGCGATGGCATTATGATTTAGAAAACTCGAGAATATTATGAAATAAAGAGGATATCTTTTCAATTAATGCTCCTTGCAAACAAATTTATCAATTATCAATACTAGAGTCTGTTGGCATTTCATTCGGTCTACTTCCCACGCATAAAGCACAGAACGTAGTCTAATCAAGAAGTTGTCAACAGAGCCTGGGTTTAGTTGAAACTAAGAAATACTCGGCATTTATAATAAATAGTTCCTAATTATCAACCTTCAAAGCAATCTTTTTTATAAAAAAACCGAGTTACGATCGTAGCTAATCCGAGTTAACTTTGCCATGAAAAAATACTCTCAAATTATTTTAAAGTAAGATGGAAGTCTTGAACCATATCTCAAGGAGAAAATCCATCTCTATATTTAAAATGTTCACAAATATGGATGACAATGATATAGGTTGATTGTTTGTTTTTTTTAAAATCCAAGTATGGCTCATATTTGTTGTTGCCCATAGAATCGTTGATAAAAAATTTTGCCTTTCTCGTTTCGTTTTAATTGCCTGATAAGTCATGTATAAATAGAGCCAACTCGGAAATTATTTTCCAAGTGTTGCAGTACTACCGGCAAAAAAACCTGGCAATCCTTTTTGTCGATAAATAATATGCATTGCCTGGATAGGTTTTATAGATTGTTCCTGGCTTGCTATAACGCTCATTTGTACCGTTTTAATATTCTCAATAGGACTGAGCACTAAAGTATCAAAAGTAGATGAAAGCGTGGCTTTAAATACACCACCAACCACCAGAGGAAACTGTAATTTGTCAATTTCTTTTGGCATATGAGTAATCAATAACGGTCGGTAGGCCACTTTGCCTTGTTGACGTATCATGCACGACAAAAATCCTGTTGAAAAATACTTTAAATTAACACCTATAAGCGGAGGATTTTCATTAAAAACTTTCGCGGCATACCTATAAAATAGTACGATTGCCTTCTAAGACGAGACTGAGGCATGTGCCATAGAACTACATATCTGTTTTTCGAAGTGGAATTTCATTGATTCTATTAATGATTTGAATAATTAAATGTAGCAAATTTGCATTGCATTATTTAGTATTGTGTCTGTGCTTTAAAATAAAATGAAATTAGAAACGCTGCATTGCATTATACAAAATGAATGCAGTGCCATAATTGTCGTACCAATTGAGCAACCCAGCCCATTTTTTAGAATGGCATTTCTTATTGTTGCGTTTATTACTACTAAAAGGGAACATTAGAGTGAAAATGAATCAATTCCAATTAGCAAGCACTTTGTTTTTAATGATGAGTCCAGTCTTTGCAAATAATCCGGTCCTTCATTCTTTAGACCAACCATTTCCCAAACAGAGTTCCACCTTGGGAGGAAGTGTCACTTCAACCTATATTTTTACCAATAATCTTCCCTTTGCTTTTACAAAGCCATTCCGAGTAATACCAATACTGTGTCCATCTCCTAATCAAGCCTGTACTGCTACCGAAGCAGAATTTAAATACAACGATCGATGTTCTGGTAAAAAATTAAAACCTAAAGAAAGCTGCACCTATAGCATTACCCTAACCCCTAATAGCATTGGCCGAAAAACTGTTTTGGTGGCTTACAGCGGGTACGACAATAACGTAGTACACGTTCAACCCGCATTAACAACGACCGCATCTGCAACTCCAGCAGGCCTTCTTGGCACAGCCGATTTTCCTACTGCCCATCCATTACCAAGTCAAGCATTTACAAACTCCAATTATGCTGTAACGTTTACGTTCAAAAACTATGATGCTTCGGCAACCAGTTTTACACAAAAAATCACTCAAAATAATAATTCGCTCCATCCTAATTTCTCAATTACGAGCAATAGCTGTGTTCCATCGGGAACAACGGGAACCTTAGCAAGCGGCGAACAATGCAGTATTGCCGGCACATTCAGTTCACCTACGAATGGCACGTTTACTCTGGCAGCTGAATTAATTGGAAATCTAAGTTCTAATAAACTCACTACATCAACCACCGTACAATCTTTCTCATTCAATAAACTAATTGGTGTTGATTATAATCCTAATCATTATACGAGTAACTATCCATTCAATTTTCACGATGTGTTTTATACAGGAACACCCAATAACGCAACAGCTACCAATGTCTACGCAGAACTACAACAATTGCAAAATGCAGGATTTACAACGGTTCGTTCCTATCAAACAGAACCGTATAGTTGGATAGATATTATTAAACAAGCTAACATTTTGGGAATGAAAGTTATTTATGAGGCAGTCATCCCCCAGCAGCCAAATGACACCATTTATCCAAAGTGCCCATTTGGCGCCCAAGATTATATTCCATGTGCACAAGCCACATTAAATTCTGTGATTCAGGCAGTGACGCCTTCAGTATTTAATAAAACCGTCATTCTTGTCTTTGCAGGACACGAAAATTATTGTAGTGCAGGCGATACAATTCCTCCCTGTACCGGAACCTCGAATATTAATTATTTAACTAGTGCTGTTTCTGCTTTGAAAACAACATTAGCGACACACAGTTTGACAACTCCTGTAGGCTCTGCAGTCGTCAGTGGAAATTTTGTTACCCCAAGCCCTGTAATTTCTGCAGATATGATAAAATTAATTAATTCCTATTCCTCTACTGCCCCCTTGGCTTTTGATCCATACCCTTTTCAATTTGGAGTATTACCAGCAACTACAGCCGTATGGACGCCTCCATTAAGTTCAACGATACAGCATATTAATTCACTAGCATGGGACTACATCCAAGTTGTAGGTTCGACTAACCCACCAGCACTACCCAAAGCTAATCCAAAGCCATTTTATACCCCTGGGCGTGTGTTGTTGGCAGCAGAAACAGGATGGGCAACAGCAGGAACTACTACAGGATATGCATGTAATTCCCCTGGGCCATGTCAACCATCCGTAGCAAATGCTACTGCATACTTCAAAACCCTTTATCAGTTGAATACAAGTAATTTTATAAAATCATCTGGATATAATATAGGAGTTCTTGCATTCGAAGCTTATGATGAGCCAACAAAAGCAGGACCTACAGCAGAACAAAATTACGGTCTTTTTAATTCGAATTGTGTTCAAAAAGGAGCTGGTCTTGTTCCTAACAATGCTATAGTATCCGCAAAAGGATGCCAAGGATTTACCAGTGGCACACTACTGAACATATTTGGTACTACTCCCCCAGATCAGGCATCGTTTAAGGTGCAAATTACTTATCCATCAGGACAACATCCAACGATTAACGTGACGATACCTGCTAATTCCGGTACCGACCCCAATATCAGCGCAGTGACACCATGGCCACAATTTTTAATTTATAAAGGAGCCAAGATTACTGTTTCTTCGACTACCAGTACACAATCTTGCACCACGACAGCTCTCGAAGTTACGCCATCTCCCGCCTCAATCACTTTTGGATCAGTAAAGTGCAAAAATCCCCCTCCCAGCAATATGAGCTGTGTCGGTCTAGATTGCCAATTATCTAATCCTTTTTAAATGTATTTTGACCAAAATATATTTTCTTATAGCAATACAATGTTGGGCCATTGGCCCAACCAAGCCATTTGAACATAGTCTTTCGGTTCGTTCTAAACCGACTTTTAGCGAAATCTACCATCCCATCGAATGATCAAAATGACATCATGATGAGTTAAAATTTGACTACACATCACAAAATATTATATTATTAGGCCACTTTGATTAAATTAGCGACATTTGTACCTGAGATAATATTATGAGAGCCAAATTTTTTAACAAAAAACCTATTCCGAAAACCAGCCAAAATGCTTTTGCATTATTAAACTCTGATACTCTGAGTACTGTTGGAACAATTCTCTCTAATTTTATTCATCTGATTAATATTGAAAAAAGTGTTTTGACTCATCCGAATTCGGCAATATCTGATAATCAAAAGTTCCTTAAGGAATTAGAAGCTGGTTTTAATAAGCTGCGAAATGCTCTTGAGCATGGAAAACCGTATCGATCTTTATTTAACGACGTTTGTAAATTAAAAGAAGGGCTTGAAGTAATTTTTGGATATTACCAAACTCAGATTGAACTCTGCCAGCCAATTGCAAAGGATTATCTAAGAAAAATTCGAAGTGAAGATAGTGAGGTTGCAACGTTATTACATAAAATTGCTTATACAGAAAAGCAATATGCGTTTCACCCCAAGGAATCAAAAATAATAAAAAAACACATCATTAATGTCACCGCTCAAGATGTTATGGAGCAGGATATGACAACTATTCGAGAAATTGTTCAACAGTCTCTTTCTGTTGATCATCAAGATGAATCAGAAAATTCATGTATCAGATCTTTGTAATTGGTAATCTGATTTGATTGATGGATAAATTGCTCATGACAAAGTAATTCGATTTTCTTTGTCATGAGGATTTTGGTTTCAAAATTAGCTCACATTAAACTAAAGTTACACCTATAGCGATCACGATAATTATCAACACGCACTATAGTTTTGCAGAATCAATATCTTTAATTTCCTTCTATATTTTATCAGCTTTTTCTATATTTGATAATTCACGTCGTTACGGTATTCATGCAGTTAAATTTGGTTTCAACGAAGTGTCTTGTTACTTCATAATGAACTGTTTTGCTGCTTAGGTCCGCCTGGCGTAATTGATTTATAAGTGTTTCATTGTGACGAAAACTATCCACCCATTTTTTGAGCCTTTTTAGACGCCATATATGTTTATAAATTTTCTTATTCTTGATCTCTTTTATAACAATAATCTTAGGCAACTTAAAGGGCAGGAACTCTTCGTTGAGAATAAGTATTGCCATTACCCAGCGTAGCGAAAGGAATGAAGGGTAAAAGTCGCCACTGCGGTGACTGATATTTTTTAAAACAGTTCCTGTTTTATCTGTAAATTTTATATTTCCAGCGGTCAAACAGCATGCAGTCTCAAGAGGCTCACCGGTCATTTGAAAATGTTTCGGTGCTATATTATGAGGGCGAGTTTCAAAAGCGAACCACAACTTACCTTCCATATCTACTAAAAAGCGAAAAATGGTTTCTTCTTCTTGTGCCAGCAGTTGTTTTAAAGTAGATAAAGACTTTATAGAAAAAGAATTAGCTTCACAATTAACAGCTGTTTTTCCTGCATAAAAAATATTTGCTGGATCTGGCGGACTTGAGAAGAACTCTTTATCTAGTTGGGTTGAAAATTTAATCATATATTTCATTAAGATAATAGGGCGTTAATAACATGAATCATAACAAACAAATAGGCACCGTCAAATGAATAAATTCAAGGTAAAAATAGCAATAGCTTGCAGAACCAAAAATTCGAACGTTTTAGGCATAAAAGGATTGCAAATTTAATGTAACTCGATAACATAATCTACAAAAAATTAACAAAGGAGTGTCATGAAACTTGCACTATTTACCACCGCTTTATTAGCTGCTGGATCCGTGTCTGCCTCGACTGCAGTTAATGGCTGGTATGCCACCGGTTTTGGAGGTTACACTTACGCCCCCTCAAATGTTGAAAGGCTTTATTATGGTTACTTGCTCTCTGATGTGCATTATCGCTGGGGCTATAATGCTGGTGGCGGCATTGGATACCAAAGTGATCCTGTTCGGTATGAATTTCAATATACTTACTTATATGTTGATACGAATCAATATAGTGTGAATCATAAAAAAGCATTGGATATCGATGGTGGTACTAAAGCAAATATTCTTATGGCAAATCTTTATTATGATTTTCCTGAAATGCTGGGTAAAATTTCCCCCTTTCTTGGAGTGGGTATTGGTTACTCCTTTATGCATGCCACTTTAAACAGTACAAGCCGTTTCAAAAAGCCTCATTTTAACACAGACCTGGACTCTTTTGCTTATCAAGGAACTGCTGGGTTGACTTATAATTTTAAGAAACATTTTGCAATCAATGCGGCCTATCGCTATACAGCAACAACCAATAAGGGTAACTGGGGCAAAACCCTGCAGGCACAAATGGGTAATCTTGGAGTAATCTATCGTTTTGATATAGGCAGTTATAAATAGAGATTTTTTATTTAAATTGATTTAAAATTGGGCATTTCTGAATGTCGCGGACAACCCGCGACATGTAAGAAAAGCCCCCTACTACATATAAGAAAACTCTGGTTCATGGCGATGATCAGCCAAAAATGATTTTTGCACGATTTGACCAATTTTTTCTATATCTTCCTTCATGATAGAAGGTGCACAAAAATTAATGGAGTACTTGGTTAAGACTTTTGAGTCTTGTTCATCAAGTAAGGAGGTATCTTCAGCTGCAATTGAAGATGCTAAAATCGCAAGGTCGCTGTCTCTATATTGAGTATTTCTTAGATACTCTCTCACAATTGGCTGATTTCTTTTAATCTGAGATTGATAATATCCTAGAATTACCTGTAGATCCTCTTTTAATCTACAAACATCACCGTAAAAAGATTGATAAGGTTTACCTTCATTTACCGCATCTTTTAGTCTTTTCAAACGCTCGTCTAGCCCATTGATGAATTCTTTATTATCACTTATCCTTCCATTAGAAAGAGCGTGAGAATTTAGAACACTTTTTTCAGTGTTAACCAACTGCTTAAAATGAAATACAATTTTTTCAATATTGGATAAATCATCAAAACTGGCCAAAATATCAAAGGCTTCTTGGCTAGTTTTTGGAATGCTTTGTTTTTTAAAAAACGATAATAACTTGGCCTGCATAGTAAATCTCTCCGAGAAATGACTTTTTCTTAATCAAAGTGGATATATTTTAATATGATCAGCGCAATTAGTCAACTATTAGCCATATTGATCCATTTTTAATCAACTATAATTTGGGTAATAGACAATAACTAAAAAATGATTTGAACGGATGATAGCCTCTTTCTTCGCACTGATTTACTGCTTTTGTTAAGATAATGAATCGATACATGCATGGACTTTTTCTGAATAAGATGAAGTTCATCATACTTCATAAATAACTGAGTTCATTGAAGTAAGTGCTCCCTAATTACTTGGGATATGCTAAAAAGTTTTTCCTCCTAACCCATAATAAATATTGGGGGTTTGCAACTCATTTTTTTGTTTCAATTCAGTTATGTGTTGAATTGCCTGAATTTTTTGTGGACCATAGTCCATTAACTTAAGCGATACTTGATTTGCTGAACCAATTCGCATTAATTGTGCCTCACAAAAATTTAAATTTTTAATTACCGGGCCTGTAAGGATAATTTTTTTATCCAAATACTTTGTTAAATTTAAATCTGAATTGTTAAATTCTTCTTCTACCTCTTTTCTAGTGCATTTAATGGCACAAATAACGGAACGAGGCAATACACGATATGCCAATGCTTCATAAGCATAAAGTGGCCAACCTGCACTAACAGGCATTGAAAAATTAAAAAACTCATTGATATTTCTTGCCTGAACCGTTTGAAGTCCATTTAAATCAACAACAATTTCCTTATTGTCAGCTGGAGTATTTGGATTCTTTGATAAACTGACTTCTCCCTTTGAGCCGACATATTCAATTTGCGTAAGATCTGGAAGCGCAATTGCATAAATATAAGTATCATCATTATTGAGGGGAAAAATAGCAGCACTCTCAAATTTGGTACTCATACAGACGCAGACCGCGGGATCCGCATCCACAGCCCGGTTATTAATTCCTCGATCATTATCATATCCTCTATATTGAATTGCTTCTCTCCACCAATCTGCTTCAAACTCTTTAATTCTCGGAGAAAATCCTTCTTTAAAAATGAATTCTGGTGGTCGCTTATCCGAGCGATAGTAAACTCGTCCTTGTGCATTTAATTCATTTTCTTTATTAAGATTATTGGTAAAAAACATCACGATTCCTTGACCATAAATATAATGATTTTTGCCCTTCATAATGAGAATACGCTTAAATAATTATAACTACTAGTAAAAATCATTTCTCGATGACCAATAAAATCTTCTCTCCAATTATGAACAATTGAAATTATATATTTGCTTATTGAATAAAAAATTTACTTGGATACAATAGCTATTTTTTCGGATATCCATCATGGGATTTTACTTTAATACGTACAGACAAGAAGAAGGTGATAGGGCTTACAACGAGCAAAGATATGAGGATGCCCTCACTCATTACTCAGAAGCATTAAAAACATTGCATATGCATGCTGCTACTCAAACAACACGGCACATTGATTTTTATGATGCATTGGTTTATGTACTCTCCGAAATTTTAACAACCAAACTGTTCATTATTCAGCGTGAAGCCCAAAATGCAAATTTTGCTGTCGTTATAAGCCATTGGCAGGATATTCCCGGCTTGTTGCATGAAATGAAACTTACTCATAAAGAGCATCTTAAAACATCCAAGCACGCCTTTAGTAACAAAGAAAAAGTAATTTCAAAAGTACACTCATTACTTGCAAAAATTTGTGAAGAGGTAAGTGACGAGTTGGTAGATCAATTAGAAGAAGATGATGCTGAAGTAAATCTTCAAGTACTTACACAATCCATTGAGTGGATGAAGAGAGCCATACATTTTCAGGTAAAAACAGAAGGAGCTACTAAGCTATCAAGCAGCCTGGGATATTTAAATTTACTTGAGCGCCTCTATAAAAGAACACAAGATGGAACTCATATTCGAGTAATGTCCGAGTATATTATTGAACATAATCTCTTGGAAAAAACAATGAAATCGCCCTTACGGAAACTAGAACTACTAAGCTATGTTGCAAGAGTGGCGCTTTTTAATCATCAAGATATTAGTGAACTTACTCTTGAATGTAAAACACTCTATGATTTAGTTCCTGAAGATGAACGAGACAATCCCATCCTGGACGATCTCCAGAGTTTACTTCATCTAATACCTCAAAAAGATGGAGAGGAAGATGATTATGAAGTGGAAAATAATGATCCAGAGGTTATGGATGATACAAATTTTACATTGGGCAGCTTAGAAGACCTCTCGGTTGACTCCATCACATTAGATCAGATCGATGAACGTGCCTGTCCTGTCGATATGTTGGCAGAGCTTCAAAGTTTAAGCTCCGAAACCACTGAGGGAAGTACATTACCCTCATCATCAACGAATCCATTGTCCTCGGATCAGGAAATGGCATATAGCTCTTCGTTTAGTGGTCAGAGTTTTTGGCAAACGGCACTACCAACTATTTTTAGCTCCCCTTCTCAAGTGCAATCATTAGAAAATGAAGTTCCCCATAGCAGAGCTCTTCAGCAGGGACTGGAAAAAATAACCACCCACTCAGAGAATCCAAGATTTATAGCAAATTTACTCTCTCTGGTAGCAGATTTCTTCAATAAATACAAAGCGCGTTACGTTCAAAAACAAAATGCGATTGTGTTAGCCCATGATCTATATCAAAAGGTATTTAAAATAGATCCTCAGCATCACAGAGCCAGTGAAAAATTGAAAGATATACGCACTCAACACCTAAGATTGATTAGCTCATATCAATTCTATAGTCATCGACCTCAAAGTCCTATACCAACTGTTACTGCTAGAATTTCAGAAGCAAAACATTGTTTTAGTCAGGCACTTGAAGAGTTAATAATTCAGTTAGAAAGCCTATTAATGAATCAGCCGGCTAAACTTCGAATAACAATTGACGAATTAGCCTGCTTTATTGGGGAGCAGCTATCTAAAGGCGCAATCACCGCCAACCCAAGTCCTGAAATAGGGCAAATGCTGAAGAGCGCTTTTGAGGAGGAGCTTAAGAACTCAGCGCATTCAGCATCCAGGCCAGAAAATTATTAGAGCTGTTCTACATTCATATTTTGGAGTGCAGCTTCAAAATATGAATCACTATGAATTTTGGCTGTAGGCTTTTACTTTATCTTTACCGGCCTGTTTCGCCGCGTAAAGAGCATGGTCAGCAGCCTTGATTATCTCGTCAATAGTAGCGCCATGTTTTGGTGCTTCTGCTACGCCAATTGAAATAGTAATGTTATCCAGGGGATTACCTTTAAAATATATGGATATCGTTTTTATCTTTTCGCGAAGTGCATCCATTTTACTCATAGCATTGTTCAAAGTTGCATTCAACAATACAACAACAAACTCTTCGCCACCGAAGCGAAAAGAAATATCACTTTCCCGGAAATTATCCTTCAATAATTTCCCGATTGTCTTAAGTAACTCATCTCCCGCTAAATGGCTGTAAATATCATTAAATTTCTTGAAGTTATCGATATCTAGCATCGCAACACATAATGTATTTTTATCTCGAGCAATGCGAATTAATTCCCGCGATAAAATATCATTTAAATAACGTCGATTATATAAATTAGTTAATGGATCATGTAATGATAATTCACTCAATGATATGCGCAAATTAATATTAGCAATGGCAAGCTTCACAATATTACCAAATGAATTGGCCATGTCTTGTTGGTGTTGTGTTAATTTTTTACCTTTTGGTGCAAGTAGATGGATAGCACCAATTAATTCATTTTGAACCATGAGCGGTAATGCCATATACCCTCCTTGAGGAGGAGTCTTATAATGGGAACAAGGAACTGATTTATTCGGATCATCAACCACGTTGGTAGTCGCTTCACGAATTGAAAAACAATCGATGGGAAGGAAAGTCTTTGGCATTAATTGTTCTTTTCCCCATTGAACTACAGTTTCCATTTGATTCACTCCCTTATTGTAAACCGACAAGCCGCCGCTTAAATCAGGGAATAAATCTTGTGCAATTAAATTAATTCGTGGATAAGCCTCTTCTGTCGTAATACAAATTTGCAATGAACGATTTAATTTATTTAATAAGCTCTCATCATGCTCCAATAACTTCAATTCATTTAAAGTTCCCATCGTTTTCTCGTTCAGCTCTCTCATTTTTTCTTCATTTTGAATTCGATCACTGACGTCTTTCATTTGCACAATAAAATTAATCGGCTCCCCATGCTCATCACGAATTAACGTTGCACTGACCATCACCCAAATAATACTGCCATCTTTTCGAATATAACGTTTTTCCATATGCGAAATACGCAATTCGCCTTGCAGAAGTTTACTCATGGCATCTTGAGTCATAGACACATCATCAACATAAGTAATATCCATCATATTTTTACCATGTAATTCCTCACCACTGTAACCCAAAATCTCTTGCAGTGTACGATTAGCATGGATGCATTTACCTTCAGGTGAAACAATGGCCATACCAATAGGTGCATTTTCAATGGTATTGCGAAAGCTCTCTTCACTATGTCTTAAATCGGATAAAAGATTTGAGCTGTATATTTCCAGATAGATTGATCTCATTAAAAATTGATTTACTTCTGCAGTGCTATAAATCACGATAAGAGCATAAAGCAAAATCGCCATAAATAAGATTACAGATAATGAAGGGGTAATGGAAACTGATAAAAAAATCAGGAGCAGCCATATTGGTGCCATGAACGCAATATAAGCATTATAAATGGTTAGCAATTTAGCCGCCGGTGCTCCAAGCAATCCGATCAAATAGACGAAAATGCCCATGCGATGAAGAGGATCATCTATACAGAGGAACAACAATC
Source organism: Legionella qingyii (assembly GCF_003990155.1). NCBI lineage: Bacteria > Pseudomonadati > Pseudomonadota > Gammaproteobacteria > Legionellales > Legionellaceae > Legionella > Legionella qingyii. The sequence goes on along the minus strand of NZ_RZGX01000006.1, from coordinate 45,684 downwards.
CTCCTAAAGCCCATAAAATACCCGAAAGAAGATTATTAATTACAAAATATTTTTTCCAAAAAGAGGGATGCAATACCCCCCCTTCTTTTGTTTCCCGATGATAACGAAATAAAAATAGCCCTCTTAATAATTGATTGAAAACAACCATCGTTAGTACCCAAATCACTACCAGAAGTTTATTATTCACTTGCACCCAAATGATTAAAGCAAAAATGATGGTTGCAAAAAAATCCGCAATAACTAGAACGTAAAATTTTTTATATGATTCGGTTATAAGCTTATTTTCTATTTCAGAGCTCGTAACACCCGGAAAGTCCATTAAAGAATCCTTCTGAAAAGTTCGGCAGCTTATTAAGATAATAGTATTTATTCGTGGAATATCCAGAATGCTCCTTAATATCCCTAAAGTGTATCTTTACGATTTTGTTATATAAATTGACGATTATGAAATAATGTCTTAACTTGGACAGGACTTACGAAAAATCTCAAGGTCGAGGCAAAAAATGTTTTTAATGAGGGAGTTTAGATAGGCTAAATGACCGAATTAAAAACATTTTTTAACAAAGAGATTGGGGTTTTTCGTAAGTCCTGTTGGATATAAAAAAGAATAGGATGTCCATTCTTACTGCGCATATAACAAATTGATATCTACTTTAAAAGGAGCGCCTATGTTAATTAAATTGATGCTTGGGGTACGTCAGTTCCAAGATGGGTCATTTAAACAAATGGAAGACATATTCAAGCAATTGAGTGTAGGTCAAACCCCTGAAATTCTATTCATCACATGTTCTGATTCACGCTTATTGCCAAATCTTCTGACACAAACAAAACCAGGTGATTTATTTGTCATTCGTAATGTAGGAAATATCATTCCTCCTTCTCATATTCCATCAAGTGAAGCTGCGGGGCTTATGTTTGCTCTAAGTGAACTTCATAGCATCAAAGACATTATTATTTGTGGCCACTCACACTGTGGTGCCATGAAGGGTTTATTAACTCCCAACCTCAATGAACGCCTGCCCGAAGTCGCCTCATGGCTTACTCATTCACATTCGGTCTTAAAAAAAATGAATGATTCTAAAGAATCTAATCCTAATGATTTCAGTTTAAAAGTGCTTCAAGCCACCAAGCTAAACATTTTAACTCAGATGGAACATTTAAAATCATATCCATTGATTGCCGAAAAATTGAAACGTAAAGAACTCACTCTTCATGGATGGTTCTATGAGTTTGAAACAGGTGAAGTGTTTGTTTATGAGTCTAGCTTTGATGAATTTGTTCCACTTGAAAAAGCATTGGGTTTTGCTATTTCTACACGTAGGGATAAAATAATTGAACAGGTAGCAATGAAACATCTTGAACTTTTTACCAATCCTCAAACAGCCCATGAATATAAAGAGTTAATGCGGTTATTTTTGCTTCTTGAAAAGAATTTATCGCCCATCTGGCAAACAATAAAAAAAGAAGTTACTCAAAAAGTATGGGCAGAGTTAGGAGGATTATATTCCAGTATAGATGATGTTGAATTCATCGATATGCTAGAGCAAGGCTCTCAGTTAAAACTGATGAATTTAAAAAATTTTCAAAAAAACATATCGGAATCAATTGGTTATCAGAACTATCTCCATAAGACAATGTATCATTCTTTTTTTGCACCAATTCCTAAATCAACTCCAGATACCTTCTGTAATTTTTTAAATTTTAATCTTTAAATCATAAAGACCAGAACATTCTGGTCTTTTACTTTGAGTCCTTTAGAAGGCTTAAATTCCAACTCCAATTCTAAGCAAGAACGATATCTATTTAATTTACAAAATAAAACTTTTAGTCTAAATAATATTATTAAAGGGATTTTAATTTGGGTACTTATGAAAAAATGGTCTGGATTTATTATATTTTTGCTGGTACTTATACTCGTAGCTTACTATTTCATTGGTTTAACAATCAAAAGCACTCTAAATAAAAATATAGACTCAATACCTAAATCGTCTGCATTTAGTGTCCATCTTGCTCAATACCATCGTGGATGGTTTTCATCTCAAGCAACATTAACACTTAAGATGTATATTCCCGCTCAAAGTACAACAGATAAAGATGGAGTCACTAAAACAGAACCACCGGTTGATTTGAATATGGATATACCTATTCTCATCAAACACGGACCATTCATAACGACACCTAATGGAATACGTTTTGGATTAGGTCTCATTACAACGCAACCTGAAACACATTATGAAGCCTTTATAAATTATCTGAATAAAACTGTTTTCAGATACACGCTTCCTTCCTTTTCCCTAGAAGGCAAGATTGGACAAAATGAGGGAGACTTTCAACTCAATTGGCAAGGTTTAACTTCTTTGCTCAGCGTTTCCTCTAATCTGGATCATATCAATGGTAATTTAAGGCTTTGGGGGTTAAATGGCGAAGCTAGCAACCCAGTTAATGCTCAAAGTAATGTTAGCTTCAATATTGGCGAAGTCACCTATGATTATAAATTTAAACGGTATCAAGAATGGTTATGGCTTGGTCAAACTTATTTTGATATTCCTTCTATTGCATTCAATCTAGCTGGTGCAAAAAACTTCGAGCTTACTGGATTTGATTTCTCGGCTAGCTCTGATGTTCGTGATGATGTGCTGAACATCGACCTTAAACTGTCATTGCAAAAACTATTTACTAATAATCAAAATTTTGGACCAGGGATTTTACACTTGAATTTTAGAAATCTGGATCCAGCAATTGTAGCGAAAATCAATCAACAAGAATTCAATATGATTCAAAATAATAGCGACCCTAATCTTGCCACGCTTGCATTCGCAACAGAATTACCAAAACTCCTTGCCAAAGGTGCGGTATTAGAGCTTTCAGAATTGACCCTGAACTTACCAAGTGGGAAAATTATAGGAAATTTTAAATTATCAGTACCAAAAGGCGAAGAAAACGATCTATCACAGATAATGCAAAAGATGCAAGGTGAAGGTTACTTTAAGGCACCGATAGCCACAGTAAAAGAGCTGATGACCGCATCAATTAAAAGTGATCTCGCCAACAATACCCAAGCGAACGAAGAGACTCAAGCACCTTCACCTGGCTCAACAAGCCCAACACAAATCTTATCTATTACTGATAATGAAGCTGCAAACAAAGCAGAAAAAATATTACAAGATTTTGTCAGCAAAGGTTTTTTAAAGGTTGAGGGTAATGATTATGTCTTTACCTTCAAATTAGAAAACCAAAAAATTACTGTGAATGGCCGGCCATTTGCTCCCGCTATGCTAAAATAATTTCTGCTTCATTACGTTTAAAAAGCCCCTATCACAAACCGATATGGGGCTGATAATTTTTTACATTATAGACATTTTTTGGGAGTTATAATAGTTTGGATCGGGTCGCTTAGCATAGGCATCAACAAGTTCTGTCAAAAAACCAACTTTCTCTGCCATTGGCAGATCAGATGCTAAAACTCCTTGAGTTATACCGGCAAAGATTTGAGTTAACGAAGCTGAAGAAGGATTTGAGTTTGCTTGATTCCTACCGGAATGGATATCCTGCTGAGCCACCTGATTAATTCCACGAATTGTTGAGGAAGAATCAGCCTTATTTTGAGGTAAAAGAGCCAAAGCACTTGCATGCTCCTCTATTTCATTAGCTGAAAAAATGTTTTTTAGAACCCCTTGCTCACGATGAAGTGATTCTTTTGCTTTAGGTCCACTTCTAGAAGCGAAAAAAGAAATGTTACTACGAGTCATTGCTTCTTTTACAGGTAAGTTTTCATGGCTTCTTTTAAAATTAACTTCTAACCAATTGACCAATCGAGAAGGATTCTCCACATGAATACAAAATTTATTATGATTACATTCATTTTTAATATTCTCACCTTTTTCGATGCGAGCAACATGATTATCAACCACAAAGTATCCCTTTGTTGCTTCAAACGGAGGTAAGATACTCCCTGGATAAATGATAAAATTATAACCTAAGGCAGCTGCTAACAGCATAATAGAAGGACTTTCTTCGGTAAGGTAACCTTCAGAACGATGAAGCCATAACTCGCGATTATCTCCTTCCCCGGCATGACGACTTGCAAACTCGGAACTTACCTTGTCAATAGTTACCTTAAGACCTTCTACTGAACTATATAGAGGTATTATTTCTTTTAAAATTTCATTAAAATTATTTTGAGACACCCAATTATGCCAACGAACTATTTCAAAATTCTTTCCAGTATCCGCAGCTAATTTATTGATAATCTCAATTTTTTCATCCACGGTCTTATTTGGATACCTAGTATCGAAATCGTTCTCAGTAAGCCCCAAAGGAGCTAAGAACGCGCCAAGATTAGCTTTAAAATATAGATCCCCTAACTCTATGGCGTTCTTTTTAAGAGCATCTTCATTATCACCGGATGAGGAATCTTCCTTAAGATTATGCCAATAAATTTCATCGGCAATTAAAAATGTTGCTTTACCCTTCACACCAGTATAATCAGGACCGGTTTGATGCATATCAACAGCTTGTTTCACAATAGCTGCTAAAAATCCACCAGCACAGTACTCATTTCCTTTAATACTTAAAAGAACTAAATCATTTGTAGTCTTCAACGAAGGAAAACGACTTTTACTACTATCTTTTGAATCAAAACTTGCGGTAATAATTTTGCCGTCTTTCGGACCTTTGATTTTGGGCATCTAATATTTCCTTAGCGTTATGTTTATCACTTCTGCACACTATCAATTCACTCAACTACTTAAAAATTATTTAAGTCGGGATGATAGGTACTTAACTTAATATTTTGGGGTTTTAAAAATCGAATTATTTTCAATGTTCAGTCAAAAATATAGACATAGTATAATTCATTTTGAAAAAAAAATAACCAATTTTTTTAAAATAGTTTATAATATTCTCACTATTTATTTATAATAGACAGATATTTTGGATGATTTACTATATTCTTTTACGTGTCCGTCCATTAACATACTGTCGATCAACAATATTTTTACTCAATAACGCACGTACTTCGGTTATTAAGTCATTTTATATGGTGGAAAATGGATTCTGAAAAAATTAAAGAATTACACGAAATTATTAATCGAAAAAATGAAGAGATTCGTCAACTGACCCTATCTCTGGATGAAGAAAAACTTAATTATAAAAATGAATTGCACGCTGTTCGTGATTATTACGAAAATATAATTGCCTTAATGCCAGGACATGTATACTGGCTTGATAAGAATAATGTCTTTTTAGGTTGTAACGATCGACAAGCAAAAAGCGCCCGTTTGCAATCAAGAAAAGAAATTGTTGGAAAAACCAATTACGATATGCCATGGAAAGATCAAGCAGAAGAATTAAATAAAATCAATACATTAGTTATGGAAACGGGCATACCACATACTGTAGAAGAATATGCAGTCATGACAAATGGAATGGGTATTTACTATTCCCAAAAGGTTCCCTTACACAATCAAAACAATGAGATTATTGGTGTTTTGGGTATTTCTCTCGACATCACAGAACACAAAAAAATGGAAGTTGCTTTGCGTCGTGCCAAAGAAAATGCTGAAGTTGCAAACAAGGCAAAAACTGAATTTATTGAAAATATGAGCCATGATATTCATACCCCATTAAGTGGTATTGTTGGGATGTCACGACTTTTGGAAGAGAAAGCAGAAGATCCAGAAAGAAAACAATTTGCGCGTTGGATTCATGAAAGTGGTGAACAATTATTGGATCTATTAAATGGTGTAATGGAAATCGTTGCCGCAGATAATCTCAGAGACAGTGATGTCCATGAGGAGCTATTCGAATTACGCAAAAATGTTAAAGATATTGCACATCTTGTACAACCTACTCTGGAAATGAAAAAAATTCAGCTGAATATCGAAATTGATGATACAGCACCAAATACTTTTATCACTGATGGTACAAAATTACATCGAGTTTTATTAAATCTAGTAGGAAATGCAATTCGATTCACTGATAAAGGTATTGTTACAATTAAAGTGGAGACACTTTCACATGAAAATAGCTATGCACAACTTCGATTCAGTGTGATTGATACAGGAATTGGCATACCTCCGGAATTAAAGGATAAAATCTTTGATCGCTTCTTCCGCGCTACTCCTGCATACAAAAGCCAGCACGGTGGTTATGGCGTTGGCCTTCATGTCGCACAAAAATATTTAAGCCTTCTGGGTGGAGAAATAAATCTGGAAAGTGAAGTAGGAAAAGGCTCTACTTTTTATTTTACCCTCACAATGAAAATCGGGTATAACGAGGACAATACCCTCACTTATAATGAAACAAAAATACTGAACAAAGAAACAGTATCTCATACGCCGCTTATTCTTCTGGTAGAAGATAACATCATTTCCCTTCATATGATTGAAAATGTTGTAGAACAAGGAGGATATCAATATTATTCGGCAATCGATGGCGAACATGCTTTAGAGCTGTTAGAAACGAATGATTTTGACTTAATCATTACTGATATAGATATATCCGGTATTGCGGACAAAAACCTCATTCAGTGTATTCGCGATATGGAAAAACGTGCTGGGAAAACTCCTTTACCTATTATTGGCCTAACTACTAATACCTCAGGTGAAACAGAAAATAATCCCATGCGTTCAGAAATGAATAAAATATTAACTAAACCCATTCATTTAAAAAAGCTCCAGGAAGTAGTTAATGGACTCAATTTAGCGTCTTCAAAAAAAGAAAAATAGGGCGTCCCGCCTACGTGTCGCGACTTGTTCGCGGCATCCAGATGCTCGTAATCAACAGCAAATTTCTTCATATAGGTCACGCCACCCAGGGTGCGGTGGGGATGAATTGTAAACACACCCTAATTTTGGGCAAAAAATCTTATATCGCAGTCTGGGTGAAGCGTAGCGACGCCTAGACTACGATATTTTTATGGGGTTTCAAAATAATTAGTATCGAATGGATAACAAACCCAAGTTAAAGTTGAGCCGTTGTAATTCACTTCAAGCGTCGTAGTATTCAAAGCAGATAACTCAGGTTGCTTATCTATATAGCATACTTGCCGCGCCCCATTTAAACTCACATAGTAATAAGATGTAGTCGATTTATAATCATTAGGCACATAGTAAACATCCCCTTGTTTTTCCAAAATAATCGGAGTCCCGGTAATTACAATTTTGGTAGCATGGGAAACTGCATTAAGCATCGTAAGCGAAAAAAAAATTAATAATAATTTTTTCATAATAATTTCACTCCTTGAAATGATTTAAACGACCCTGATTAAGTATAGAACAATAATATTCACTTAATTGCATTGCGGTACGATTACTGAGCGAAATAGAGCATGTCAATTACACAACCAGATGGGCAACCTTTAATTGAGCGAGTACCTCCGATAAGCTGAGTTGACATGACTTCAAGTGGATCAAACTAAGCTCTACAATAAGATGTTTTACACATTGAGAAAGATTATAATTCTCTAACGTAGCTTGGATGGCTACCGCTTTAATTTAATTATAGGAAATATTATGAATACTCTGGAGTGGCTAACAAAACTTATCGCATTTGATACTACCTCACGCAATTCCAATTTATCACTAATAGAAACGCTCGCTAATGGATTAAATGATTATCATATTAATTCTATTTTAATCCATGATGATAAAGGCCTTAAAGCAAATTTACTTGCTTCGCTCCCTAATCGCCATGGTCAACGCAATGGCGGTCTTATTTTATCTGGCCATACGGATGTAGTACCTGTTGATGGACAGGCCTGGGACAGTAATCCATTTCAAGCAACGATTAAAGATGAGAAAATATATGGCAGAGGAGCTTGTGATATGAAAGGTTTCATTGCTGTAGTCATGAGCCTCATTCCACAACTGAAAGCACTTAATCTCGATTTCCCAATACATTTTGCTTTTTCTTATGATGAAGAAGTTGGCTGCCTTGGCGCACCACGCCTTATTGAGAAAATGATGAAGTTAAATTATAAACCCAAAGCGTGCATTGTAGGTGAACCAACCTCAATGCAGCCAGTCATTGGGCATAAAGGAATACAATGCTATCGCTGCCAAATTCATGGAGTAGCGGCTCACTCTTCATTAACGCCTCAAGGGTGTAATGCGATAGAACATGCTGCATCATTTATTACATTTCTTCGCAATATGGCGCATCAGTTTAAATCACAAGGGCATCATGATGCATCTTATGATGTACCCTACACTACAATTTCCACTAATCTCATTCAGGGTGGAAACGCTTATAATACAATTCCTAGTTTGTGTGAATTTGTTTTTGAAATTAGAAACTTAGTTTCAGATAACCAGGAACAGCTACATCAACAAATAGTGGATTACCTGGATGCCCAACTACTCCCTTCTCTGCGCAAAGAACAATTGAATACAAACGTTATTCTGGAAACGCTTGCTAAAGCACCTGGATTGGATACACCGTTATCAGAACCAATTGTGCGTGCTGCCCAATCAATTTGTCAGAATGAAAAACAATCAAAGGTCGCTTACGCCACCGAAGCAGGATTATTTCAACAAGCAGAAATACCCACTATTGTTTGTGGGCCGGGTAGTATTGAACAAGCTCATCGTGCTAATGAATTTGTTGGGCGAGAACAATTACATCGTTGTGAACAATTTATACTCAATATGGTACAATCACCATTTCTTAGAAATACTGAATAAAAAATAGTTACTGCTCATAATTCTGTTTCAACAAGGTGAGAAAATTACATGATAATCCTCTATATCCCATTCCATGAAAATAATGATCTCATTGCCCGGGCAATAGATTGGAAAAATACGCTTACAGATCAAAACATACTCATCTTACAACATGGTAATCCAATTGATTATAATTTACTGAATCAGGAACAACTCACCATCTATATCCTCGCTCATGGTGTTAATCAATTATTAGAACATTTTCATCTGAGCAGCCATTACCCTATTACCAGTCAAACAACCTATCTTAGTATTGATCAAATAGCAGATCGTTTTAACTCTGATTTTGTCTACCTGCATTTTAGAATTAAAAATATAAAGCTTTATTTTTGCAATAATCAAGGAAATCAGAAAGATATAGCAGAATTATTCTACAAAAATTTAGTCTTATTTGATGCGTCCATAAATTACTATGCCGGTACGGTTTTTAGTCCTTCAAAAAATCATAAAAAGTATTCATTTTTTCATGGTCAGTGGTATTGCTGTTCGAATGTTCGAAATTCCTTACGTATAAAAACTTGCCTCGATTCAGATGAAAAATTGAATATTAAGACATTAACTATCCTTAATTTTGTTTCAGATGCAAAACAAAAGCGCATTGATGAAGTCTTTCAAAGCCGAAAAAAAGCACGTCATGAACAATTGATGCGAATGAGAAAAAAAGAGACGAAGCATCAAGAACAAAATAGCGATGCGATAAAAAATATAGAAAATGACAACTTTCTGTCATTTGGTAGCCAGCAAAAATATTGATATCGAATTTCAAAATAGAACAATAATTTGCATAAATTTTTAAATAATTGATTGACAACAATCAGGATGATAATATTGTGACCACATTATATTACATTCTATTGACTCGATGAAAGATTGGTTAAAACTCTTTTTTGCAAAAAGTGACGCTATCCTCTTAACCCTAAATGGCAAAACTTTTAAAAAATCCGATTGTCAAAAGCTCGGTGGTGGAGCTGAAAAAAATGTGTATCAAATTAAAGAGACAAACCAATGCTTTTTTATTCCCAATAAAACGGATCGGGAGATATTTTGGGATGGAAAAATACAAACAAGTGAAGATCTTTGGAATCGTAAAATTGAAAGAGAAAAAGCTTTACTCGATCAAATCAGTACATTTGGCTTAAAAACACAACGTTTTGAAATCTTACCCCTAAAAATTGAAGATCCAGGAAAATCGTCCTATATCCTTAATGTTCTTGTTACAAAAGATTTTAAAAGCCTATGCGAAGAAGAATCTATTGTTATTTATAATAAAAAGGAGCAGGAGATTATTGGTACTCCTCCAAATTTTATTGCGATGCAAAAGCAATTCAAGGAGAAACATTTTGCTCAAAAGGTAGTCAAAAAAATTATAGCCGAATATGCAGTTGCATTCACATTTACATTACCATCAAGTATTCTATACGTTCTTGATGACAGTGAACATTTGTGTTTTGAATTACCAAAGGACGCTACAGAACCTCCCGTAGCACGATATATGTTTTGGGATGTTCTATCTGACTTTAGAGGCGTAAGTATTCCTATAGTCCCCACATTAAATGAGTTAAAGCTCGGTTCAAAGGAAGAACCTTCCACCACTTCTACTCGAGATCCTCTTCAAGGATTAATCAACCTTGCTTATCAGGTTGCGTCCCCCATACTTAAAATGAGTACCCCCGCAAAGGAAGACTTCAATGTGGATTCCTTAGCTGCAGATCTGCTCAACGCTTTAAACGACGATGATATTCTCAATGAGGCCCTGGCTCATGCAAGAAAATTAGCGTCCCAATTTATTGAAAACCTATTAAAAGAAAATGAACAGAATAAGCTAGATAATAATGAGGACTTTATTCTATTAATGGAATCTGTTATTTCAGTAGGCGAATTTGATTTATTCCTACGCGCTTTTCGATCATTTGAAAATCCGGCTGATATGCCTCAAGAAGACATCGATAAAATTACATTTTTTGCACAAAAATACAAGGTTCAACCCATCATTGATTATCTGAATATTCATCTTGTTCAAGAAAAAGCCAAGAGAGAGATGGAAAAAAATATTCGTCTTGCCCAAGAAAAAGCCAATCAAGAGGCAGAAAAAGTAAAAGCAGAAGAAAAGCGCCACAAAGATTCTGAACAATTAAAAAACGATTTTCTGCAACGCTACAATAAAAAATTGACCGATGACAAAAATGCATGGTGTGGTATGTATTCATTTTTTGTTAGAAGTTATACCAATGAAGATATGAGCTTAAAAGAATTGGTGGAACATGCTCAAGGACGTTCACAGCATGGTAGTGGCAAACGCAGTAAAGAAATTATGAAAACAATGGGTTGGTTAGATGAAAGTAATGAAGTAACGGATAAAATAAGTAGTTACATCATGTAAAAGACGTTTCGTTTTTACTATTGAATATTTTATGATTTATTTTTGCAAGCGAAACTCACATTAATAGGCATTGCAGTACAACCAGTCTTAAAACTGTCCTTAATATTTTTGAGACTATAAAAATGAGCTAGTAAAAAGAACTTGATAGGCCGTATAGGGATCGAACCTATGACCAAGAGATTAAGAGTCTCCTGCTCTACCAGCTGAGCTAACGGCCCATTTAAATGATAACAGTTAACTTTTGTAATCGATTGTTAACTTTTAAAATATTAGCTTATATCGATAGATTTTCCAACATCTAGACAGAACGATATGAAAAACAATATTTTCACCTCGATCTTTAACAGACAATTGCAACTTGAATAAATAAGTGTAGTAATCTGTCTTGAGATAAAATTCATGACAGTTACTCCACTTTTTATTTTGAAGATTGGATCACACCTTAACTTGGAGACTCTACAGGATAGAGTTTTGTGACTGTGTTTTTTTCTCGATATGCGAGAAGTAAAAAACCGATAACCCCCATTGCCAGGGTGGCAGGGATAACTCCTATTCCATAAACAAAAGCTCCCGCCTCACGAATGCCGCCATTTACATTGACAACATAACCTATAATTGTATGGAACGCATAGCCAAAAATCATAATTATCATATTGGCGATTGCCGTAGTGAGGCCAGCAAGATGCTCTGGAACATAAGTAGAAACTTTATAAATAGCTAGAATCTGATAAGCACAGCACATTCCGACCAATATAAAAGATATCGTGATACTGGATACGTTTAACATACCTCCAACAAGTGCAGTAAAAACAACACACATGGTTATTCCTGCTGCGATGATTGTTCCCAGGTAATATCCTGATTTTTCTGCAATCAAACTTAAAACTGGGGAGCCAAAACACATGCCAATAAAAATCATTGAAGGTAAGTAGTTTGCTGTTGATGTATTCAAACCATATACCTGTTTTAAAAAGCCAGAACCCCATACATCAGAAAATCCTTCCAAAGGACCTAGCATTAGCCCTGCAAAACAGCACATCAAAATGACTTTTTTGTTGGTAAAAACAGTTTTGATATTGGCAAGGATTGATGTGTGATAAGTAGGTTTCTCATCGGGGACTATAAAATAAGTTACGCAGGCAAGCACGAGGCCAATAGCGATAAATACTTCAATGACCATTTTATAACCCACTGCATGACACATATAGCTAACTGGACCACCACCATAAACAGCGCCTATAAGTCCTATCATCACTGAAAAACTTAGCATTCGAGAAAAATGCTGTTCTTTAAATGTCATACGTATTATTTTAAACGTACCCAAAATTGCAGCTGACGATCCAATGCCAATAAGCGCTCTTCCTATAAGAGGATACATCCAATGATCAGCAAAAATCAGCGGCAGCAAGCCAAGAACAGGAAGTAAAATGCATAAAGTCATTACTTTTCTTGGGCCAAAACGATCCAGCATAATCCCAATTGGCAAATGCATCAAAGAGTAGCCAAGATAATAAACACCAGAAAATTGTCCAAATACCGTCGCATCAATATGAAATTTCGACGTAATATCATCCATCATAATATTGGGCATCACTCTAAGAACATATTGGTATGCGTAAAATATTGACGCAATAAGCCACACAAACCAGGCAACAACACGTGATGTAGACATAAAAATCCTCGAAAATACAAGCAGCTAATATACGCACATTGGTTACAACCTATGCATTAGAGAATATTGTAATGCATTTGTTTTGAAATTTTATTGCAAATATAGGGTTTTATTTTAATTATTTAGATTCTAATTTTAATTTACTAACATTTTTTGGATTAAAATGCTAATATTTAAAATATTCATGTTATTTTTAAAAAATTATGGATCGTACAGACAAGAAAATATTAGATATCCTTCAGTCAAACTGTCAAATTAATAACCAAGAACTTGCTGATATGGTAGCGTTATCCCCCTCGCCTTGCCTTCGTCGCGTCAAATTGTTGGAAGATAATGGCTATATTAAGAAAAAAGTTGCTCTTCTTGAACCCGAAAAACTGGGTTTAAAGTTATCTGTGATTGTTTTAGTTGGATTAAATAGTCATCAGCCCGCTGTCATGAGCCAATTTGAGGAAGCTGTTCGCTTTCTTCCTGAAGTAGTTCAGTGTTATTTAATTACAGGTCAATCTGCAGATTACGTGTTAAAAGTAATCGTGCCCGATCTAAACGCATACCAATTGTTCTTATTAGACAAACTGACACGTATCAATGGGGTTACTAGCGTACAATCAAGCTTTATTTTAAGAACTATTTGTGAAACAACTACACTTCCATTGGATCATCTCGATTAATTAATTTGTTTTATCCCCATTAACTCTAATACAAGTGCGTATCCTATTGATTTTAATTAATTCCTATTGAGTTTATCGATAAAAAAAGCAAGGTATTGCGTCAATCATATAGGAGTAAATTAAGACATTGAAGTTTTTACCTTTAGTTTTAGCTGGATTTTGCGTTGTAAATACAGTTTCTTCCGCTTCCGCCCCTCTTCCGAAATACCTTGATAAAGATGGACCTGTTTGTACCACGCTTAGAGGATTTACTGGCCTCATAGTAGGTCCAACTGGTATAGATAATTTAGGCCCCAACGTATTGTTGGTAATGAGACAAATAACTTCTCATTCCAGGGATTGTTTTTAAGCCTTACGTTACACGCCTAACAAGCATCATAAGAACTGTCTTTAAAGTAATCGTGTCATTTACTCATAAAGACAGTACTTTGTTTCACTCACTTTTCTTTGATCGAATTTTCTATATTTACTTGGGCGTGTTTACAATTGAAAATAAAAATTCTCTTAGAACTCGCCTTCCTCATATTCCCAAGGTATATAATTTGAGGTAATACTTATTTCAGAACCTCATTGAGTATATTTATAAAAATTGCTGGTAGCAGGTGCTTTCGCTGTACTAAACCGCATACTTGTCATTGGCTAAAAGGATAAACAAAGATGACAAAAACAGTAGATTATTTACTTCTTGGCGGCGGCCTTGCTTCGGCACTTGCCGCCGATACTTTGAGAAAAGAAGGCGCTACTGGGAGCATTGCCATACTATCAGAAGAGCATTACCTTCCCTACCTTCGCCCTCAGCTCGCCAGAGGATTTCTGACTGGAAACCGCAAGAAAGAACAATTCATTATATTCAACGAAAGCTACTATAAAAAAAATGATATTGATGTATTGCTCAACACAAAAGTTTTGTCTGTTGATCCCAAAAATAAAATTGTGAGAACAGACCATACTGGAAATTTCTATTTTAAACAATTGCTTATTGCCACAGGCTGCAACCCTAAACGAGTTGAGCTGCCAGGAAGTAAACTCGACAAAATCTATTATCTTAAAACGCTCCCTGATGCACAGCCACTTATACATGAAATAGAACATGCAAAAAAGGCAGTAATCGTGGGAGGAAGTTATATTGGCATCGAGCTCGCTTCTTTATTGATTAAAAAAAATATAAAAGTAACCATTATCGCAGAAGAGTTCCATTTGTTTAATGTAAGTTCTTCAGCTGAGGTAGCTGCTTTTATAACCAACAATGGCGTTGAAGTACTTCTTCATGAAACGATAAAACAATTTAATGGTAAAAAGCATGTCCAATCAGTAGAAACAAATACAGGAAAAAATTTAGCGTGTGACTTTGTAGTCATAACCGATAAATACTTTCCGGTTACTGATTTTCTTCAAGGGAGTGGAATTCAGATCAATGATGGCATTGTTGTCGATCAATATCTGCAAACCAATAAAGAGGGAATTTATGCTGCCGGTGATGTTGCTAACTTTTTTGATCCAGTATTTAGAAGATATCATCGAAATGGAGGAGTAGATAACGCCATCAAACAAGGAAAAATTGCTGCATTAAATATGATGGGAATGAGAAAAAGCTACAGTACTGCCTCTTATTTCAATCTCCACGCATTTGATAATTACATTGTCATAATCGGTGATACCGTTGATGCTACGGAACGAATAGTAAGAGGTTCAATTAAAGAAAAAAACTGTGCCTTGTTTTATCTGAAAGATGGATTGTTGCAAGGTGCCTTTTTTTCTGGACGCCCTATAGAAGAAATTAAAGCGGCAGAATCACTGATTATCAACAGAGTTAATATAGAGCCTCATAAGAAAATGCTTTTTGATATTAACTTTTCTCTGGAAAAAATTGCAATTCAAACCATCCTTACCCTGCAAGGTGGTGGGGCTCTTGGTGCTTTTGAGTGCGGCGTGGTTAAAGCAATGGAAGAACATGGGATTTACCCGGATATTGTTTCTGGAATTTCTATAGGTGCATTTAATTCCGCAATTATTGCTGGAAATCCCAAACATGCGACTGAAGCGTTGGAGGGCTTTTGGAATGATCTCGCTCTAGATATGTTCAGTGTTGCTGATGAACAAGCAAGACGACTTCTCTCTTCCTGGCATGCTATGATTTGGGGGTCTCCCAACTTTTTCCTTCCAAGATGGCCTATGCCAGTTTTTAGTGCCGATCAATTACCAATTCACTGGACAAGTTTTTACGATACTTCATATGTTAAAGATCTTTTACGCAAATACATCGATTTTGATAAGTTAAAAGACAGCCCCGTCCGCCTGCTGGTGATGGCAGTTAACGTTGAAACATCTGAATTTGAAACCTTTGACAGTTATACAGATGACATTACCCCCGATCATATTCTTGCCAGTGGAAGCCTGCCTCCGGGGTTTCCATGGACAACAATTAATAATAAACATTATTGGGATGGTGGAATCATAACCAATACCCCTATTGATTCAACACTTGATGTCTGTGGTCGATCCAACAAAAAAATCTATATTGTTGAGCTTTATTCAAGAAATCGCCCCCTTCCTGAAAATATGATTGAGGTTCTTTCAAGAAAAGATGAGATTTTATTTTCAGAAAAAATAAGGAAAGACATACATACAACTGATCTTATCAATAACTACAAAAAACTAATTGAACAGATTTTGAATCATTGTGAGCCCAACATAGCTGAAGAGATAAGACAATTCCCTACTTATATTCAAACAATGGGTGATCCAGGCATTCAATCCATCACCAGAATTATACGTGAAGTAGGAAAAAATGAACCGTATGCATGGGATTCTGATTTTTCAAGAGAAACTATAGAACAACATAAGAAAAATGGTTATAAAACCATGAAGAACATATTAAAAAAAGAAGCCTTGGCAAAGCGTGCAAAATAAATAGGGCTTAATGAGCAAGTTTTTTGGCTTCGTGCTAACTCAAACCCAAGTTGAGTTTTTTCAAACGCAGGAAAAAATTCTTTGGCCGAATCATCGATAATACAAATCTTAATATATTGATCGTAAATCATTTTTATTAAGAGTTTGGCACAAGTGAGTTTAATTCGTACTTAATTTTAGTTGGAATTTAGGACGTTGGCTTTTTATTGACTCATTAGGAATTTTATGGAATATTGTGCCCCTTAAAAATCCATAATGGACAAGATAAGATATTTTTACAATGTGATCTTAATCCTATTCACAGCTCTCTCTTGGCAATAATACCTTTCCAAGATCCTTAATCGCTGGCAAATCCAGTATTGTTGAAGAAAATTTATCAGTCAAGGTTGTATGTCATTCTCGCTTAACAGGTATGGCCGCACGTTTGTTAACTTAGCGGCAGTGTCTTAAGAAAGTAGAATGGAAACATAAGTATTGCCAGAGGCAATTCTTAAGGATTTTATTAAAGGTTATACTTTTTTAAAAATAATTCGGTGATTCATATTATGTTTACAAAGAAAGAAACAAACTCTTCCAATCTGCGGCATCAAAAAATCGTTGAAGAGTTAACTAAGTTGGCTAAAAGCAATAATGAAGCGGGTCGAACATACAAAGAGGCTCTTTCATTGACAAAAAAGAGAAATTACCAAGCAGCTTTAAAGTTGCTGAAACCCATAGAAGAGTCTGAATTTTATTTTACAAGTAAATCCATAGTTCGGGCAGTTTCTAATTTACGAAAAGAGGTAAATTTTAAGTTATTTCAGAAAGCCTCATCTGTTATTCCACAACAAACACCTCTTAGCATAGAAGATAGACTGAACAATCCACAGGAAATTGAGTCCGCAAGGGATTTTTTGGAAATACATTTTACCTCATCCTACGATGATGACGACGTTGACTTACTTTTCTCTTGGAATGAAGCCTTGAAATTTGGACATAAAGTAAAAGGAACCCAAGATATTCCTCGCGATCTTAAACAATTAGAGCATGTTCTTTTAATCATTAATTTTCTTTTAAAATATCGCGGCAAAAAGGGTTTTGTGGCCCCTGTGGATATTGAATTGGATGAGTTTCATACAAAGGTTCTTGAAAACTGGGGAATTACTTCGGCTAGAGAGCTTCTTTTGCAGATGTGCCAAACATTATACCATTTGTCTGATGACACCCTGAATAAATACAACAAATTATTTATTCCTGCGCCTTTCACCTGGATAACATTTGAGCAATTTGGTGGCTTTATGGGGGAAGATAGCAGGGAAAAATTCTTGCTAATAAACACAGAATACCTATGCTCTATTAGTTCAAGTGACGAAGAAAAAAAGAAATCCTATTTTTCAGCGCTTAACCGATTGACTAATGAGTTGGCTCATAATGGTGATATTCTTGTTCACGCACTGCCTGATATCATCGAGAAAGACCTTCCGATTTTAAAGGAATGCATAGAAAAAATGAGGGCCGAATTAAATACAAAAAGGCCTGATAGTTTAATCCAACCTGTTTCTTTACTTAATATACAAGCTTTAACACAGCGTCTAATAGATACCAATACGTATACAAATGTTTTATCTTTGTTGACATTTCTTTATCAATCCATTGATAAAGCAAGAAATTCTAAACCAAGGATAGATGAATACAAAGATACGTTCCTTTACTTATCTTCAAAAGTAGGTCGGCATGCCGCTTTAAGGTATTTGCAAAAACTAGGAGAATATCTAACAGGAAAGAACTTTTATAGTTTCTATAACGAGACCGTCTCTTGGGAAGATCTTGTCAGTTTAAGGAATATTATTGTTCATCAGGATCAGGATAGTAATAAATATGTCGTGGATCTTTTGCTTCAAGACCCTAACCAGTTAAAGCAAATATTTAAGGCAGAATTAAAAGAACTCATTATCCTATTATTGGATAACTTGCTATTACGTGAACAAAAAACTTCTGTTTTAGAAGGAAACCCTCAAGAACATTGGTCAAATATTTATAACGCACAAGAAAAAAAAGCTCTGGAACAATTTGCATCATCCCAAGCCAAAAGAAATGTTACAACCCTCTTAACGTCCAAAGAAGATGAAGAATTTTTTATAGGTTTTCTGAAAAAGAAGAATGCTCCACAAGAAATAGAAGATTTGTGGTGCAAAATATTGCGGGGTGAAGAAAAATCACCTCTGACCACCAAAGAAGAAGGACAATTCAGACAAACATACTTCCCCACAAAGAAAGAAGATTTACAGAGTTTTACAAGGCTAAGTCAGATCATGAGGAATGCATTAAGTCCACCTAAGCTAAAAAAAAGCCAGCGTGAAGAAATGCTTAGGAAAATACAGGAAGAGGCTAAACAACGTGAAATAGAGAAAAAAAACAAAGTAAAGGGATTGGATACTATTCGAAGTATCGTTGAAAGTGCTATAAAAATCCAAGATGAAGGACATACTTTAAGTCCTTTAGATAGGATTAATGCGGCCATAGAGGCACTAGATAACATGAGAGAATTTCTAACCGAGGACTTATCTATTTTGCTAAATTATCCTTTACAAAAACATGGAGAAATCCTTGCTTTAAGGCTGCTGGCTAAACCCATATTGCGTGCTGCTCTTGAGTATAATTTTGGACAGCTTGTGCAACACTTGCAAAATATTCGTCAATTACATGCTTATCCAAAAACCAGTTTCTTAGAAAAGAATTACTCAAACTTAAAGCGATTAAGAAATTATGTTGAACATGATAATGCAATCATGATGAGTGCCGTTTCTTCTGAATCAGACAGTCCTATTATTAATCGTACTATTTTCGATAGTCAAACACTTTGTCCTATGTACATAAGCCTACTCAATGAGTTAGCTCCTGAATTACAACTGATCAAAAAGAGAATCGCCCCCCCGCCTAAAGAAAACAAAGCGGCAACATTTGGTTATATTTATCAACAACCTGTATCTAGACCTTGTACTACTACTCAAACATTGTTTTTTTTCAATCCAATTAACACTACTAATGTCAACAATACAAGAAAGCGTGAAGAAAAAGAGCAGGAAAAGGAAAAAGAGAAGAGTTATAATTTCTAACCATATTGGTCGGGCAAGTTTGCCCGACCTACTAAAAATTGAGAGTCAAAGTGGGCTGGTTTGAGCAGAGCTACCAGATAATATCGAGAAACAAAATGCTATTGATTATAATAAGAATTTTTAGCTAAAACGCCATAACGGTTATTTTTCAAAAGAATGCGCTCCTGTGGTAAAGCAATGGATGAACATTTAAGTGATTCAACTTGGAGTGAATAATAGCCTTAGGTCAGACCAAGATGTCCTTCCGCAAGTAATCGTGGCAAAATCTGTTGCCCTAAAATTGAAGCAAATTGGTATCCACTCGTCTTGAAATGAGCATCTAACCATACAAAATGATCAATTTCATTTCCTGGAACAGGAGTTCTTTCAATATCAACAAAATAGGTGCGCATCACTAATAATGCATCTTCATAAATGGCCTTTGCTTGAAATTCATCATAAGGTGTAACCGATAAAACCCTGACGTTTAATTCTTCCAATAATTCCCTTCTTAATGCCTCCTCATCAGTTTCTCCAGGCTCAATCTTACCTCCTGGTACGATGTATTCATTTGCTGGTTTTCCGCGTTTATGTACTGCCAAAACTCGATGCTGTGCATCAAAAATTAATGCACCGGCTTTAAAGATCGTTTTTACACATTGATTCATTTTCTAATATCCTATCCGTGAAACACGTTAATTGATTTAAAATGGTTGTAGATGGATTACTAATAACACTCTTGGGAGTAGTAAAAACTGCATCACATTGTTCACATTGGTGTTGTTGGTGAGGCACTACTGCCAGATGCTCCTTATCAAAATGCGCATGGGAACAACCAGGGCAGTTGATGCTGGTTAAACAAAATCGAAGTTCCGGAATTGCTTTTTGTATTTGCAATATACGCACCATTTCAATATCCAGAAGCATCCCATTTACCCAAACTTCACTATACGTGTTATCAATGACTCGCTTTTTTTCACGATTATAAGCATGAACATGAATTGCACTTTCTTCCAAACGTTTTGCAGTCCAAATAATCGAGGGGTTCGATCCCCAAATCTGAAATCCACCTGGATATTGTGTGTGATCTAAGATTATTTTTCGTTGCGGCATTATTGATGGCCTTTTTACTAATTTATCATCAAGCATCTCTTTGAATCGAATCACCGGATTCACTACACAACGCTTACTGGTTAAAGTTGAACCACCACAGAAGGTACAGTAATGTTCAAACGAAGGGAGAACGGAGGCCAAATTCTGATCGAGAAGTTCCATCCCACAATGACAGCAATTCAAACTAACGATATCAAAATCAAAAATCGAACTCATGGTGTAGCTTAAAGCACACGCCTCAGTAAGTATCATACTTTTTTCTTGCCAGATTATTTCAACTTCGGGGTAGGATTGGTCAATTATTTTTTTACCCGAATCAGCCATTCTTGCATGAACATGAACACCACGATCAAATTTTTTATTATGGCAATCAAACACAGCCGGTAAAGCACCCCACGCCGCTACTCCTCCAGGAAAATTATCCAGATTAATTGAAATAGGTTGGTGTCTTAAAATTTGAGAGTGATTTAGCATAGAGATACCTTAACAAAAGTAATTAAAGTATCCCTCGCCCTACAAGTTGAATAAATCATTACAAATCGGGAGGGAATCGAGAATAGATGTAATCATCAACTTGCGTGGATTAAACAAAATATAGAGAAAACCCTTTTGCATGTCAATAAAGACTAAACTGCAAGGTTGACTAAACCTAATCATTTCAAGGAATATAAGGAAAATAGGTAACGACATAAAACCAATTTAATTACAATGATAGAAATATTTCTAATCCATACGATGATTTTTTCATGTTGAAGAAAATACTGTTCTTGATGTTAATAGTAACAGGTTTGTTAAGCTGCAATAAAAATATTGAACAGCAAATCTCTTCACCACCTAAAAAATTTCCTTCCAGTACAAAAGATTATAAACCTGTAGATGATTTGCCTTACATTGCTTGGTGGCAACAATTTCATGATGTAGAATTGAATCAATTGATCAAGACTGGCTTGAACAACAACATGGATATTCATATTGCCATAGGAAACTTACAACAAGCACAAGGCGAATTGCGGCAAATCAAGCTCAGTTGGATTCCTTTTGTACAAATATTTGCCGGCTACTCCACGAACCCCGCACTTGGAGCGCCCGGTGCATTTTATGGGGTGTGGCCCTACTATTTCCTGAACATGATGAAACTTTATACCCAACAGAAAGAGGCCACATATAATGTTCAATATCGTCTCGCGGCCATTGAAGGAATGCGTCTAACATTAATTGGCCAGGTCGCGTCGGCGTATTTCACCTTAATCGCTCAATTAGAACAATTAAGATTATTGCAGCAATTAGACAATGACTTAAAATCATTAATTGAATTGAGCAAGGGCGAAATCAAGATTGGTTTAGAGAATGAAATTAATTTGGCTCAATTGCAATCGGATGAACGGCTGATTGCAGCTCAGATTAAACCTGCTTTGCATAATATTGTGTACAGTGAAAATGCTCTTCGTTATTTGATCAATGAAAACCCTGGCCGGATAAAAAATAAAAATAATTTTGCCCAAATAGACTTTTCACATTTTAAGCCGGGCAGCTTACCCGCTACAGTATTAAATAATCGTCCAGATTTGAAAATGGCTCAATATGCATTGAATGCCTCACGTGCGGCAATTAATGTTGCCTATAGTGATTTTTTCCCGGCATTGCAGTTAGATGACTTTCTAGGCGAAGTAGATTTGCCAAGCAGTAATTTTGCTGAAACAACTGATGCATACGTCAATTGGACGCTTGCCCCCAGCTCCCTTGGAAAAATTGCAGCACGTAAAGGTGCCTATAATGCAAAAATTGCTGAATTTAATAAAACAGTCCGACGTATTTTAAAGGAAGTTGATACTGACTATTCTGCCAATAAACGTATGAATGAAAAATATATAGCTTATTTACATGCGGAAAAAGAGTATCGTCGTAAATACAAACTACAGCAAGGATTGCTAAAAACAGGATTAATTTCTTATAAAGAATTATTACAAAGCAAAATTTATTTGGATAACATGGCTCTGTCAACAAATCAAGCCAAGTTGGAACTCACGATGTCATTGATTATTTTGTATCAAGACTTAGCGGGTGGATATGCTTACAAAAAATAGTTCAGGACTTATGAAAAAAGTAGTTATTGGAACGAATTGTAGCCAGGGAACAGCAATGAACTACATATATAATTTTAATGTAATTTGGATTTTATGATAAATTTATTCAGATATCGTGAACGTGTTAAAAATGGATTTGTTCGGCTAAAACGTTGGATCACCATCACCAATGTCATCATTTTTATTGGCATTTCAACAACCATTATTTATATTTTTTCTTTTTTATTTCCTTTCACTGATAACGCATTTGTCGTCAATAATGTACGTCCAGTTGCAGCCCTTGCGAATGGCTATATTACAAATCTTTATGTGCAAAATGGTGATGTTGTCAAAAAAGGTCAAAAGCTTTTTACTGTCTTTCAAAAACCCTATATCTATGCGGTAGAACAACTTAGCGCCGATTTAGCGAGTGCTCAAGCAAAATTAGCTGCGTTAAAAACTACTTATGAACGCGATCTCAAACTCAGTGAAAACGAGCAAAAAAATTACATCAAACTCAAACAGGATGATCAAAAATATTATAGAGGTTATTTATTAAAATCGGTTTCTCTCATCACCTTACAAAATTCACAACAAGAAACAAAAGCCGCTAAAGACAAATGGGACGCGGCTTTAAAACAATTGGAAATTGATCAACATCAAATAAAAGCACAAGAAAATGAAATTAAATCCCTGCATGCACGATTAAAAAATGCCAAAGTGAATTTGGAGCAAACAGAAGTTTATGCACAAACCAATGGAATTATCCAAAATTTATTTTTTAGCGTCGGAACACCCGTAAATATTAATCAACCACTATTTTCCTTAGTGGATACTGATGATATTTACATTCAAGCAAACTTTAATGAAACAGATTTGGGGCAAGTACATAAGGGTGCAGAAGTATTGGTATTTCCCAGAATGTATCTGGGGAGAAAAATGTTTCATGGCGTAATTGATTCAGATTATTGGGCGGCTAATCGACAATTGGTAGATAATCGAACTCAATTACAAAACGTAATCAATGAAAATCAATGGATCTTATTACCTCAAAGACTTCCCGTCATTATTCGCATCACAGATCCTGATTCTCATTATCCGCTCCGTCTTGGAACAAGTGCGTATGTCTATATCAAAGTTTAAGCAATGGCTTGATGAAGTGGATCCCTATGCCTTACAACGCATTACTCTTTATAAATGCCTCTTTGTTGCGACTATAGAAGTGTATGTCTATTGGTTGTTTCAACCTGTCAGTTTCCTTGCTTTTTTCTCCCCCTTTTTTTTGGTCGCCCTTTATGAAGCACCTGTACTTTCGACGTTTAAAGAAAAAGAACACTTACTGATTTTTATCACTGCTGCAGTCATTCTCATCAGCGTATCCTATTATCTTGTCTTTCCATTTCGCGGTGTTTTTTTCTTTTTCTCAATATTTGTCTTAACGGTAACCTATTTTTACGTTTTAAAATATTTCTATGCTTTGAAAAATCTAACCATGTTGCTTATATCGACTGGAGCTGTTGTTTTAAGCGCTGAACCACCAGCCAACCTTGAAGTCGCATACGGTTTTATTTCATCAACAACATTATCGATGACCTTTGCATTGATTAGTTTGAGAATTTTCCCCAATATGTATTTGATCGTATGGAATAAAGCCCTGCAAAAATTCATTCAGTACCTCGAGGAAGATATTGATTCCGCTATAAATCAAAATAATAAAAGCCCTATAGGAGAGGAAATTCTCCATTTAGGAATGGTCCGAAATTATCGTCGGCTACTTCCTAAAAAATATATAATGCAAACTTATCGTATGGGAGTAAACATACGAAATATTCAACACGCGTTAGACAATTTATATTACGAGACAAAAAATGAGGTATTTTGGTACGGTGTAAAAAACAATCTCTTTTGGCTTAGACACAATATGAAAACGTATATACCCTGTGGAGCACCCTCGCTTCCTATAGAGCCACAAACAAAATTACAACATCATATTGCTCGTTGTTTACAACAAGCGTTTATCCATTGGAATAAATTATGCTTTCTGCGGCAAAACTGAAGAAAAAACTTGATTATGCGCGGTTTACGCAATTAACAATCATGTTTATGGTTGCCATGTGGATTTACTTATTTACAACTATTCCTCATAAATGGTGGGTGTTACTCACAGTAATCGTCATCAGTGCAGGAATTGAGCCAGGTTTTATTATCAGAAGGGCAATTCATCGCATTGGAGGTACTTTTGCTGCCTTGCTGATTCTAATTCCTCTAATTTATCTCATGCAGTTGAATTATCGATTAATTCCCGTCTTATTTATAATCAGCATCATTGGACTCGCCGTTTCATCATTAAATACAAAACGCTACGACATCAGTGTTTTTTTTATTACTCTTATGGTTTTTTTACTATTAGCGCAGACCACTGAAGCAAACTCACCTGAGGGTCCATTTGAAATGGTGCTGAATCGCGGTACATGTACTTTAATTGGTATCTTTATTGTTTTAGTTGGCGATTATTTTTTATTTCAAGCTTATCGTTACTCCCAAAAACTTTATTTATTTCATCAAATGATGGTTTACAGTTTTTTTAACGATATGATGCAACAAATAGTCAAATGCCGAGAGCAAAAAATAAATACATTTCTTTTTGTTGAGAAATTACGTGGTGAGGTAATCAAACATTGTGCGCCCATTACAATTAGTTCTGAAAACTTAAAACTGGAAGTTAAAATCAGCCAAGAAACCAAAAAACGAGTCGACATCTTTCAAGAAACAATTTGGGATATACGCAGGCTTTTATTTGCATTATGTGTTTCTGAATTTGTTTTACACTCTTCAGCAACAACTGAGAAACATTTACAACAATTTAAAATCTTAATGAATAAGGCGAAGAACAATTTTATTTATACTGAGGATATTTAGAGTAGCGATTCGTCCTTATTTTTAAAATTCCAGAGGGAGAAGTTTGAGACAAAGTATTTGATTAACATACTTTGTCTCATTTTATAAACATCGATAAAGATGCGACTTACTGATTCAGCATGATGGTCCGGCCGTACATGTTTTTTCTACTTCTAAAGCTCGTTTTTTTTCTCCAATAACCTGATTTAAAATTCTTAGCTCACAAACAGCAGCTGTTTTCTTTTGCTTCAAATCTGCAATCCATTCATTCAGGCTACTAACTTGTTCAGAAGCATGTGAAATTTGAGTACATAAATACTGTGACTTAAGATCATAAGAGGTCATGGGAGAATAACCAGCCGCTTGTCTTCCAAGGTATCGATCCGTTTGATCCGTATCAGAAAGAACCCCACCAAGAGTTTGCTGAAATCCTGTCTCCTCATCTACGACGTGTTCATATGTTAGTTCATGGGCTCGTTTACTTTCCAAAAGCTGAGCTAAACGTGCCTCTGCAACCTTTAATGCATCATTATGTTGATCAAGTCTGTTGTCAATCCAAACAAAATGAGGTTCATATTCTCGGTTAATTCTGATTAATTGAGGCAAGTCTTGTTGCTTAAAATATTGACGAAGTTCAAAAGGAGTTTTATGTGGAAATTTTGCCATAATTTAATCCTGATATTAAAAAAAACAAATAATATCACTTTTTACCCATATAGGAACTATTTTATCATTATGGTGATTTGCGAGCCTAGCTCCATAGCATCGATTAAACGATCTGAGGTATTTTTTTTCAGGAAACTTAATATGACTAGTGCCTAATCATGAAGTTTCGACTAAAGAACCCAAGCTCTCTGTAGCCAGCGAATGAAGTAGATTAATTTTTATGAGTTCAGCTAGAGTCTTAGTTTCCATTTTCCGCATAACGTTCGCGCGATGAACTTCTACTGTAGATATAGATATATCAAGCATATGAGCTATTTGTTTATTTAATTTTCCTTCAATAACCAAATCCATAACCTGTCGCTCACGTTTGGTCAAACGCTCAAGGCGCTCATAAAAATCAGATTGAGGCTGCAGGAACGAATGAGATTGCATTTTTTTGAGGCATTTTTGAGTAATTTCTAGTAAATGCTGGTGATTTACCGGTTTAAGAATGAAATCTGTAGCTCCAGCTTTCATCGCTCGTACAGCCATTGGAATATCACCATAGCCTGTGATCATGATTATCGAAAGCTGATTTCTTGATGCATTAAGATGCTCCAGCAATTCCAAACCACTCATAAGCGGCATCCGCACATCGATAATCAAACACCCTTTTTGCATGTAATCATAACTATCAAGAAATGATTTGGCATTTTCATAAGTGTGCACTGGAATATTAACAGACTCAAATAACCAACGAAATGACTGGCAAATCTCTGGATCATCATCCACTACAAAAACAGCTGCATTAGCAAAATCCATATTCACTTCCTTGCTCAAATAATACTAAATTGAAAGATCAAAATAATTCAGGGAAGTTCCTTCATTACAAAATGATTCCTCAAAGTGATTTGAACTACTTCTCTACTTTTACTTTTCTAATTTAGGGTTTACCCCAGCTTCATCCAAGGTAAAGGCTAACTAGTCATCGTACAATAAAATTTTGAATAATATCGAACTCACTTAATCTAGCATTAAAAGGAAGTAATATCCAATTTCATCAGGAGAATCATGCATGGAGAGAAAGATAGCAGTTGTTACGGGGGGAACCGGAGGAATAGGTACTGCAATTTGCAGGCGTCTTGCAACGAATTATAAAGTAATTGCATGTTACTTTAAAAACGGTAAACATGATGAAGTATTGCAGTGGCAAACGCTACAAAAAAAATCAGGTTATGATATCGAAATTCTCTTTGCAAATCTGGTGAATTTTTCTGATTGTGAAGCGATCACTAATTCGATTATGGAGCGTTTTGGTCGTATTGATATCTTAATCAATAACGCTGGAGCTACATGCGATGTCAACCTAAAAAAAATGGAACCTCACCATTGGCAACAAGTCATTGATGCGAATTTAACAAGTACATTCAATATAACACGTAACGTTCTACCTTTTATGATTGAGAAAAATTATGGACGAATTGTTTGCATTTCATCAATTAATGGACGAAAAGGTCAATTTGGTCAATGCAATTATGCTGCGACAAAATCTGCTTTATTTGGGTTTGCAAAGAGCTTGGCCTTGGAAGTTGCAAATAAAGGGATCACCGTTAATACCATTTCCCCTGGTTATATTGAAACATCGATGATAACTACTTTAAAAAAGGAAGTCCTCGATAAGATCACGAACAGTATTCCTGTAGGGCGGCTTGGTAAACCAGAAGAAATTGCCAATGCAGTTTCCTTTTTAGTCGGCGAAGAAGCTGGATTCATCACCGGTTCTAACCTGGATATTAATGGTGGTCAATACATGGGGGCTTAGTCCTTCATAGTTCATGGTACAAATCGCATTCAAGTCAGAATGCGATTTACCGATCTTGGCTTTAAAAACAAAATGATGCCCTTTTCTAGCGTTGTATAATAAGATGGAAATTAGAAAAAATTTTTTACTTTAGTATGAACCTGAAAATTAATAACGACAAACTCATTGTATTTTTTTGGGGAGAACAATCATGCCAAAGCTTCCTCATAATATCGAGCTTAGGGAAGTAAAAAAAGAGGTGTTACCCGCTAAAATTGCATCATCTTTATCTAAAGGAATCACCGAAAAAAAAATATTAACTGACCAATATGGTGCATATTATCTGATAAAAAAACCTGATGCATTAACTGTGAACGATGTGTTCAAAGGCTATCTTTCTCAAGAAGAACTGAAGAATCCTTCTTTTAATACCATGGAACATATTTTCTCTATCAAACTCGAAAGTGCTTTCCTCGAGATATTGATTCCCCACATGGCAAAAAAAATGTTTGAGGGTATTTTAGTCGTCCCGGAAAACCATCTACATGTGGATAAGGACGGAGCAATTGGCGTCATCTCCAAATTCATCAATGGTTTTTCTGAATTTTTGTCACAAAAAGAAGCAGTCAAAACAGACCCATTATTTGAACGAGAATACTTGCCTAAGCGGGTCAATTTATCACTCTCTTTAGAAGAAGCAAAAATTCTTGGTCAATTGTATGCAGTGGCTTTAGTTTTTAATTTATGGGATTTATTAAATTCCAAATTACTCAACTCAGGCTATTGTGTGGAGAGTGATGGTACCAAACGAGCTGCAATTGTTGATTTTGGTTGCGCAGGTATTCTGAGTTATAAAGGTCGTCATGCAGATACGCTGGCGTTGGATGATCCCAGTTTTTCCCCGATTATGAAAATCAGCCACTCATTTTTTGGGCAGAACTATCGTGATCATTATCGCCATGGTTATGCCCTACCCTTTGATAAATTGGTGGGTCCTCTTTTACCCCATACAATTATTGCTGATTTATTCAATATGTCTGGGGAGGATATAATTAGCCGTTCCATGCTCGATGGCTTTTGTCAGGCAATTACTGCCGCAGAAAAAAATATGGCTCAAAATCCTCATTTATTGGAAGAGGCATTAATGCGAGCATATGACGCATTCACTTTAGACTCTTCCTTACAAGCCAATGAGTTAAAAACCCACTTGAATGCTGAGTTTTATGGCAAACCTGAAAAAAACTCGCATAATCTGGTGACTCTTCTTCAACAACGTCTTGCCAGTACCCAAATGCTCATTGTGCAATTTAAAGCAGGAATACCAGCAACTTTAATTCAAGAAGAAATCAGGGACTATTATTATTATTCTCAGTGTTAGGAAGATTTGCTATTTTATAATTTTGCGTATATTAATTTAGTATTGCGATGCACTATCCTGTTTGCATCGTCCTAAAACATGCGAGGCACGTAAATGTTTTTTAATCCTCTTGATAATCGTAATCTATACAATATCTATGATTTTAATATGCGTTTACTTCAACCGTACTCAGATTATTTTGACAATGTAGCAAAACGTCTGCGCAGAATTTCTGACAATATTAATTTACCCGTAAACATTCCTTATATCTCAGCGGATGAGCAAAATGCATTGAAAAAGATGCTGGAAGCATCTTCGGGTCATTTTCGCAGGCTATCTGGCTATTCCTATATTTTTCACATAATTACCAATGTGTACGACAAACCCAAATTTGATATTAATGAAGTCAAAATTAAAGATGAATATTACGATGTTCAAGAAGAACTTATAAATAAAAAAAGTTTTTGTAATCTAATTCGCTTTAAAAAAGTAAATGGTGAACATTTGAATTTGCCAAAATTACTCGTAGTTGCGCCCATGTCAGGTCACTATGCAACCTTGTTAAGGGACACGGTTAGAAATTTACTTCCTCTATACGATGTCTATATTACTGACTGGAAGAACGCTCGTGATGTACCCTTGATTGAAGGCTCATTTGATTTGGATGATTTCATTGATTACATCATCTCTTATTTAAATTTACTCGCACCTAACTTAAACGTTATGGCCGTTTGCCAGCCAACTGTTCCTGTTTTAGCAGCGGTTGCGCTCATGTCTACTAATAATTCACCCAATCTTCCTCGCACAGCGATATTGCTTGGAGGTCCAATTGATACGAATCAATCACCTACTTCGGTAAACGAATTAGCAGCCTCACGAGGAGATGACTGGTTTCAACAAAATGTGATCTCGATTGTCCCTTCTCGTTTTCCAGGTGCCATGCGGCTTGTATATCCTGGGTTCATGCAACTTGCAGGCTTTATGAGTATGAATTTTCAGCGTCATGTGGAATCATTGCAAAAAGCAATTGATCGCTACGCCGACAATCAAACAGAAGCCGCCTTCAAGATAATAAAATTTTACCTTGAATATTTTTCAACCATGGATCTGACTGCTGAATTTTACATGCAAACAATAAACACCGTATTTCAGGAAAAACTGTTAACAACGGGTCGTTACAAATCGCGCGGTCATAATGTACGCTTACAGGATATAAAAAACACATCTATTCTGGCAATAGAAGGTGAGCGAGATGATATTACTGGAGTAGGACAAACAAAGTCGGTTCTGAGTTTATGTAAAAATTTACCTGATTCTATGAAAAAATATTTTCTTGCCGAAGGCGTGGGACATTATGGATTGTTCAATGGCAAGAAATTCCGCAATATTATTATTCCAGAAATTCACTACTTTACTGAAATGCATACTGATTCTTAATAAACTGAATTTTGATTTATTGTATCCTGGGTTCAGCGTAGCGAAACCCAGGTTCGTAATTTTGAATAAAAGCACTCCTCCGCTTCGCTGTACCCTGGGTCCAATTTATAAAATTTATAAACTTTCAATAAACTCGCATACTATTTTAGTGAATTGCTCTGGATATTCCATTTGAGGTAGATGCCCGCACTCCATAAAACAATAATAACGTGCTTTAGGAATCTTTTCGGCAAGCGATTTCGTATCTTTTTCACTGAAAATTAAATCCTGATCCGAACCCAATACAAGCACTGGTACATTGATTTTGTCAATCCAATCCCTTGAATCAAACTGCTTAAGCGCCGCATATTGTCCTTCGTATCCTTTAACAGTAAATGGAAAAGGATATTCAAAGCCAAGCTGGATTATTTTCTCAAGTACACCAGGTTGCGTAAGAAACTGATATGAATAAACCCAACTGCATGAGGCTTTAAGCAATGATTTAAGAGGGGCATAAGCTTTGAGTAGCTCTAATTGTGCATCAAGGTAGATATGAAAAACGTTATGTAATCTTGCTGCTGAATGACTAATTACTGCAGATTTAACTAATTTTGGATAGCGATAAGCCAAGCATTGCAGGATAAATCCCCCCATTGAATTACCAACAAAATGAGCTTGAAGAACACCAAGTGCAGAACATAAAGCAGCCACATCATCCGTCATTTGTTCTATAGAATAAGGGCCATCAGGGACATCTGTCTGCCCAACACCTCGATTGTCGAATAAAATAACCTGGTATTTATCTTTAAGACGTTCAACAACCTCAAACCAAGCAACATGATCCACACTAAATCCAGCAATAAAAACAATAGGCTCTCCCTTGCCATGCATCTCATAATACATGGAAATATCATTCACTTTTATATGAGGCATATTACTCCCGACATTAATCAAAATGTTTTTAAATGATCATAAAAAATATATCACAGGACTTACGAAAAAAAACAAGGCCGAGGCAAAAAATTGCCTTGACCTTGAGGTTTTCGTAAGTCCTGTACCATTTAAAACGAATAGGCTAAAGTACATTTTAGAGAACTAATTGAGGTAAAGGACAACCAATGAATCATATTCTTATTGTGTATGCACAAGAAATTGAACCATACAAAAAGCATTTTATCAGTATGCTGGAAGATTTTTTAACACAAAGAAATTATGAGCTTACCGTATGCACTTCATTAAAGGATGCCTATGATGTGAGTAGCTTAAATCCCCGAATTGTTACTATTCTTTATGATTGGGATGATTTTGGATTTGATGATTTACATCATTTTTCGAGTCATAATAAATTATTGCCTGTTTTTGCCATGGCCAATAAGCATGCCTCGATTGACATCAATCTAAGTGACTTTGACCTTACTTTAGATTTTTTACAATATGATGCTAATTTGGCGCATGATGATTTTAAACGCATATTGCTTGCTATAGAAAAATACCAACACGCAATTTTACCCCCTTTTACCAAAGCACTCATGCATTATGTTCAGGAATTGAATTATGCATTTTGCACTCCGGGACATTTAGGTGGAACTGCATTTCAAAAAAATCCTACCAGTGCTGCATTTTATGACTTTTTTGGAAAAAATATTTTTCACGCCGATCTTTCAGTTTCAATAGAAGAGCTTGGAAGCTTATTGGACCACTCAGGTCCTCAACGCGACGCCGAGCAATTTATAGCGAATGTATTTAAAAGTGATCGTTCATTGATAGTGACCAACGGAACCTCTACATCCAATAAAATAGTGGGCATGTATTCAGCAACTTCCGGGGATACCGTAATTATTGATCGAAACTGCCATAAATCAATCGCCCAATTTTTAATGATGGTTGATGTCATTCCTATTTATTTGAAGCCTACACGCAATACTTATGGGATACTTGGGGGAATCCCCAAATCGGAATATACAGAAAAAGCAATCCACGACAAAATTTTGGAACATCCCGAAGCAGTTTCCTGGCCTACATATGCAGTCATTACGAACTCAACTTATGATGGCATACTTTACAAGGTTGAAAATCTTCAAAACGAGCTCAAAGTAAAACATTTACATTTTGATAGTGCCTGGGTTCCATATACTAATTTCCATCCTATTTACGCTGAAAAATTCGGGCTCAGTTTAACTCCCCAAAAAGATCAAGTGATTTTTGAAACACAATCAACCCATAAGTTATTAGCCGCTTTTAGTCAATCATCCATGATCCATGTGAAAGGCAATTTCAATGAACACATTCTTAATACCAATTACATGATGCATATGAGCACTTCTCCCTTCTATCCTCTTATTTCCAGTTGTGAAGTTTCGGCTGCAATAATGGCGGGAAATCAGGGGTATGATTTAATCAATGAAGCAATTGAATTAGCGTTAGATTTCCGAACAGAAATAAAGCGCTTGAAAAAACAAAGTTCCGATTGGTTTTTTGATATATGGCAACCTGTTTTAGAAAACAAATCATCCTGCTTTGCTTTAAAACCCAACGATAAATGGCATGGTTTTCATGAAGTAGACGAAGATCATTTATTCCTAGATCCAGTCAAGGTGACCGTTCTTTTGCCAGGAATCAAGAATGATGAATTAGATGAATGGGGTATTCCAGCTTCTATTGTGGAAAAATTTTTAGCATCTCATGGAATCATTGTTGAGAAAACAGGCCCATACTCGATGCTGTTTCTATTTAGTTTGGGAATTACCCGGGCCAAATCAATGGCCTTATTGGCAGCTTTAAATAAATTTAAGCAGCTTTATGATGAAAATGCTCCTGTTAAAATCGTAATCCCTCAACTGCATCAAGAACATCCTGAATTTTATGAAAAAATGTCCATCCAAACCTTAGCTAAAACCCTCCATAACTTGATGCAAAAACATAATTTGCCAAAAATGATGTACCATGCCTTTGACATGCTACCTAAAGTAGTCATGACGCCTCATCAGGCATATCAAAAACTTATTCGTCAAGAAACGCAGCTTATACCTTTAGCACAATTAAAAGATAAAATTTCTGCTGTAATGATCTTACCCTATCCTCCTGGTATTCCCTTAATTATGCCAGGAGAACAAATCACGGACGATTGTGAATTGATTCTCGATTTTTTGCTCATGTTAGATGATATAGGAGAAGAACTACCAGGTTTTGCAACTGAAATTCATGGTGTTGTTGTTGGCGAGGATGGAACAAGTTATGTACAAATAATTAACCATGAGTAACTTTATAAGTACCTTAAATTTTCATGGGGTGTCTTTGAATCGCTGCATGGCAGCACCTACTTTAAGGTAATACTCATCTCCATTAATTGAGCTTTTGGGAATAAGAAAAAAATGAGCACCACAAAATAAGCTTGGAAGAAAATCTAATTCCAATTGATTGGTTTGTATTGCACCTAATTTATTTAAAGTGGGTATCCCTCAGTAATCATAGCAATTCGTTGGCGTTTTAATGGTCATTACCACTCTAATTTGCGAAGAATTAACTAGTGCAAATCGCCAATACTGTGAATTATCACCACTAGGTGCCCATCGAGCAAGTGCTAAAATTTTTCCGACTGTTGTCGCATCCTCCGATAAAAAGTCGTCCTTGTCTTAACTTGAAGAACTTAAGCGTTTTTTCATTAGAAAAATTTTCATTCTCTGAATTGGATTTCGATTTCCCCAAGGCATCCATCCTATGCGATGTTTACACAAGTAGGGATCAAATACATGATATCTTGGCAGTGCATAAATAGTACCGCGATGAAGCAATATTTTTAAAGCTTCAGCGCCCATAACCCCCGCACATAATTGACAGGCAATTATTGTTGACGGCCCCTTTTCTAAATCAAAATTAACTCGACTTGGATCAACCAAATAATGCCTATTAAAAAGCTTAGGGTTTAGTCCAACCAAAAAACGAACAGGAAGCTCTTCAGTATTGTATCCATTAAATTGAAAGTACTCTTCAAACGTCATTTGACCTGGCATCACGACCAAATAACAAGCCCCCATCCCTATGGGGCCGGCAGTAATTGCCGGTATATTCATTTCATAAGCTCGTTTAAATACCTGGGCTCTTATATCTAAAACAAAAAAATCCAAGCCATCTACATATAGATCCACCCCAGATAGAAATTCGTTGATATTATGCTGATTAATTCCTTCTTTAAAACAGGAAATTTTGACATTTGGGTTGATATCTTGGGCCATTTGGACAAGTACATCAATTTTGGGTTGATGAAGAGAACTTAAGGTGGCGCCAACTTGTCTGTTAAAATTTTGGATTTCAAAATTATCCATCTCTGCAAGATGGAATTGTTCTACGCCTAAACGAACCAGGGTGAGTAAATGAATTCCGCCAACGCCACCAAGCCCTGCGATTGCAACTTTCTTTGTTCTAAGAAAAATCTGCTCTTCTTCAGTAAGCCAACCGATGTTACGATTGAACGCATTTAAATAATCAAACTGTTCGTGCCCCATAATTAATTCCTTATCATTTTAGAATTAAATCATTCTTTTAAATTATAATTCCCTTTTTATTTAATTAATTTGATTTTTATCATTGTTATCATTAGAAGCACAATTGTATAAACAGGTTTAGTCGTCTTACATCTCATGATTTTATGATAAAGTTTAGGTTGTTTTATCAAATGGTTATGGAATCCACGCACTGCAAGATTCAATGTATTTTTCATCGTAATTGGATTCAGGAAAAAAACTTGCTCTCCTTGCTCAGAATGACGATTAATTTTATTGAAATACTTGTCCATTTTTGTAGAAGAATGTCCTTTTTTATGAAATGTAGAATTTATTTTTTCAGATAAGTTATAGGTAATTACATTACCATTTTCAATTCGATATTTATCAATATTTAATTTTTTTAAAGTATCAAGCATTAATTGAACGATATGAGATGGTGTTTTTTCATTGGGGTTTGGCCAACAAGGAGTATATTTCAGCGAATATTCCAAGGTACCCGATGATGAAGCTAAACCGCAACAGTATTTATTTTTAAAAGGATATAATAAAAATAATTTTAAAACATGTTTTGTCATGGCATATGAAATAATACCCGAATGCTTATAAGATGCATCAACAACCACGTTTCCAAAATAAACTAATACATCCTTTTTAAGATGTATTATAGAAACACCTATGGTTGCAACAAGTTTTTTTGTTTTCTTATCGTAAAAGAGTAGTACGTAATCTCTTGGGGCCAAATATTCAAGCAAAGTCTCCTTGTCTAAAAATAAATACTCTTGATGAAGGGTTACATACTCGGATTTTTGCTTACTACTTAATAGGGCGGGCTTTACAACAACTAAATCTATTTTTTTCATAAAACACCTAAACAAAATTTTTCATTTAACTATTTCTCCTATCCTCGAGTGTGATAATTCACACTGCCCTTCCATAAATATGAGATGTATACTTAAAGCCAACAAAGCACTTTACAATCTTTAGACTAGTATAGTACAATATTTATACGTATTGTTTTATTTTTAATATTTATTTGTTATGCCAGTCTGTTAAAAAATAAATTCAATACTGATTCATGGGATTATGCGATATAAAGTTACCGAGCAATTTGCACGAGGCGAAGAAAAAATAATTGCAGAATTTAGTGACTTAAATGATACTCACCTCTTCATCGCAAAAAAATCAGCTTACACAGAACTGGAAAAACAAAACATTATTTTTAGACTCTATGACGATTCAGATTTATTACATGAATTTAATAGGGAACATATCTCTGTTGCCTATGCAAAATATGCAGAAGGAAATGGAGATCTTAATTTCGTTCAGTTTTCATTCCACGTAATGATTAAAACAGAGAATACTTTAGAAAAGACAGGGATTGCGAACTTTAATGATAAAAATGATGCGAATTTATTCATGGTTGGCAAATGCGAAACAGATAAAACCCTACTCGACAGCGATCTCTTATTTCTATTTAAAGAACAAAACCTGATAGATACCTTAAACAGAACGATCACTATTCATCGGAAAAAAGAAACAACTCGCGTTACACGAAATGAAAAAGGAGCAAAATTTCATCCCACCCCGATGCCAAGACGTCCAACACCGCCTGGTGGGCCTAGTGATTGTTGGATTGAAGAAGATGATGAAAATAATTAAAAAATAGAACAGAATCGATGCGAACTTATATAGCCGCTCGATCGCTGTCAAAATTGTGGCTCAGGCTTAGAAGAAATTGCTTCATCTGTAAGTTCATCGATAAAAGCCTCTAGAATTTCCCTAATTGCATCGTGAATATTTTTTTTGGTCTCATTATCTATATTTTTAATAAATTGTTCTGGTTGGTTCAGAAGAAGATCTAAAGTGATGACTTCTTTAGGTAAGGAATCATGCGATTTTCCATCGATAATAAGCTTAATTGCATTAACTATACTAGAATCCTTTTGGTTCCTTAGACGATTTAGTATCGTTTGAACATGGATCTTAAATGTATTGATTTCGATAAAAAATTTATAATTGTTCGATTTAAGCATCATAAATATTTAATTAATTAAAATTCTTGCCACAAATAACAAAAAGTAGCAATATTGTATAACAATATATAACTTCATTCCATTTTCATGCAAAGCAAATCTGCTTTTTTCGCTCCTTCGAACTATTATTCAATAGATAATTTTGACTCCACTTTTCGAAAACTTGTATTAGATGCCTATGCGAAACGATTTAATAGTACGTCAGATGCTAAACTCTATTTGGCTATTTGCGGTATTGACTTGGAATCCACCGTCAAAATTCTTTTAACAATGGAAGAAAATAATTTACTCAATATCTCCATAGAACAAGCTATTTTTTCACCAGTTGGGTGTGGTGATATTGCAAATGCATTTTGTACCTTGATGACCGGAGATGCAATGATTTCTCCCAGAACGGGAACATATTCTATAGCGAGCCTTGGCGAAGAACTCGAGAATGACTTGCCTAAAGTTGTTCGCATTGATATACCAGGACACTCCTATGTCATGGTAGCTTGTGAAAAAACATCTCAAGGAGTTTGGGGATATATTTATCAATCAAACGTAGCTTATGCGATGGAGGATAACGCTTTTTCTCTCGCGGCTTGGTTGATGGACGCCAAGTCCTCAAAAACAAATCTATCAGAACATTTGCAAAAATTAGCTCGACTGCTTAACCCCGTTGTTTCTCATTTAGAAAAAGAAATCATCTATCTTGAGTTATATTCCGCAAACCCCATAGTTGAGGTAAAAGTTCCTGCAAACATGCAAGAAATGATCTCATATATTAATGAAAATATTTTTTTCAAATACAAAATCAAGGCTGTTTGTCCTCAAGATATGCTATTTATTGCGGAACGAATCAGAAACATGATAACCCAAGACTCAGAAGAACAAGAACAATCTCTTGATGTCTATCTTTCTAAAATGAGAGAAGAACTGGAAGATTGTACTGAATTGGAATGCCAAACACTAATAGAGCCCTCATGACTACAGGAATTCAATTTTTTGCCTTTTGAAATACAGAAAATCTGTCAACAATACAGTAAGACCGCCCCTATTTTTTATTTTTGCACAATTATGTTACAATGTGATCAATGATCAATTTGGAATTAATACGTGTGTTCCTTAGTATCTCCAAAGAATTATCAATGGGTAGCCAGTCTCTATTTTTTTCAAAGCATGCCCTACGTGGTTGTCACCTTAATTGCGACAATCATGTATCAACAATATGGAATGACCAATACACAGGCTGCATTTTTAACCAGTTTATTCATGCTACCATGGACAATTAAGCCTCTTTTCGCTCCTTTTCTGGAACATCTTGCTACGAAAAAAAAATTAACACTCTATGCGCAAGTTAGTATAAGCCTGATTTTTATCATATTAGCATTTTGTGTCGACAACTCCTATTTTCTTATGATCAGCTCAATAGGTTTTGTGGGTCTTGCTTTGATTTCTTCGCTGCATGATATTGTTTCAGATGGCATTTATTTACTTAATTTAAGTCATGAAGAACAAAAAAAATATGTCGCTTTACGTAGCTTTTTTTATCAAATGGGTCGGTTAATTATTAAGGGTGGGTTATTGGCTCTAATTGGCAGTTTAGCCGTGTATTATGAACTTAATGTATGGCAAATATTCTTCCTGAGCTTATTTGTAATAGCCCTTTTACTCACTTTTTATCATCAAGCCAAAATCCCGGAAAACCAATCCAAAAAAGAATCGTTAAATCTGAATTATTACGAAATTTTTAAAACACTTCTTTTTGATACTCAAATCTTCCCAATATTGCTCTTTATCTTTTTATACAATTTTTCTGAAGCACAAATGCAAAAAATTATTCCTTTATTTTTGCTGGATAAACAAGGGTTAGGACTCAATGTATCTCAGGTTGGACAACTTTATGGAATAATTGGCGGTATTTTTCTGATGCTGGGTATTTTTGTTTCAGGCTGGCTCATTACTCGTTATGCCTTCGAAAAGTGCCTAAAAAATGTGACTTTATTCTTGCTTATGGGGCATTTTCTTTACCTTTTATTTCCATTTTTTCATGCACACGACGTACTACTTTATCTGGTCATTTTATTGAATCAATTTACGGTAGGATTAGCTAATGGCACTTATATGGGCTATCTCTTAATGATTGCCAATAGAAGTAATTATCCGATGTCCATGTATAGTGTCTGTACTTCGATCATGGCATCAAGTTACGTATTTTTTGGCGCATTTAGTGGCTGGATAGAGCAAAAAATGGGTTACTCCGGCTTTTTCTTTTATATTTTTGCAGCAAATGCAGCCCTCGTCATTATAACCCGTAGAGCGATGAATAAATATGATTGATTTGCTCGTAATATTAGAAAATGAATTGGTACAGGCCTCCTCACTCACTGATTGCGACCATGCGTTGCGTTCTTATTTGAATAAAAAAGGCATTACAACATTTTCATTCACGTATTATGCCTATCATCCAAATTCAGCGAATCGCTTAAAATATGATATGTGTTCTGCCAATTTCAAATCATGGCATCAACATTATCTTGCGGAACAATACCATAATATCGATAGCACACTGAATTTTGTTTATAACAACCATTTGCCGATCTATTGGAATTTAAAACAACAATTAGCTCAAGCAACATGTGAATCAGAGCGAAAAATGAGAGAAGACTCTATTGCTTTTGGTGCGGAATCGGGTCTATCAATTCCTATTCATGGTCCGCATAATAATTTTGCAATTCTGTTACTCGTGCAAATGCAAAATCAACAATGCCACTTGCAAGAAAACCGAGCCCAATATGAATTCTTTGTTGCAGCACATCACTATTATCACTACATCCAGCCCCATCTTTTAGATCAGGTAAGCGAAAAAGAGGCTTTTCATTTAACCCAACGTGAAATTCAATGCTTGTTATTGATTGCAGAACAATTTTCAGTCAAAGAGATGTCGCAACGACTTGAGCTCAGTGAGAGAACTATTAATTTCCATATTCAAAAAATCAATAAAAAATTAGGGACTAAAAATAAATATCAATCTTTGACCAAGGCATTGGAATTTCAATTATTAACATTATGATCCCCCTGTCATAATTGACAGTGGTTATTTATTAACCATGGGGAGTAAAATTTAACTCCCTGTCTATTGGAGGTTCATAATGACTTTTGTAAAGAAAATTATGCGAATAACCACGCTTACTGCTTTTCTAATTCCCGCAGTAGCAAATGCAGCATTAACCTTATACACCACCAATTGGTCTATGTATGGTCAAAACCCTTATGAATATGATGGCGCTTATAAAATTGGTCGATCTTATGGGCAATTAGCTTATGTTTCCAATCCAGAAATGGTTGCTCAATTTAACAAGGCGGATGTCATCGCCTGGAGTTTCTTACAAGTATGGAATAGTAACGATCCTAATC
The DNA here is from genome assembly GCF_003990155.1 of Legionella qingyii. NCBI lineage: Bacteria > Pseudomonadati > Pseudomonadota > Gammaproteobacteria > Legionellales > Legionellaceae > Legionella > Legionella qingyii. Next base: position 5,027 of record NZ_RZGX01000006.1, on the reverse strand, counting down.
AAGCACAATACCAAATTCCCTCCAGCTGGGATGGTTTAATGCATTTTGCTGATCTTTGGGGTGAGTTACCCCTAGAAGGATCCTGGGTATCTCCCTTGCCTCCTGAAACCAAAAATTTCCTTAATTTTTGCGCGGCGAACCAAGGCGCTTGCGCTTCGGTGCAAACGAATGGCAATACAGGTCAAAAAGAATTATTCAATTACTCAGATCAAAAAGGTGTAGGACAACTCAATAGCTTTGGCGCCTTTATTAATTCCAACAAATATACCGCCAAGCGTATTATTGCTATTGGTGGGGCAAATACCGTAGAGAATCAAGGGATCAGCACTGCCACATTCGCAGCCATTTTTGCCAATCAAAATAAATTCCTGAATCAATTCAAATCATGGATGGATCATTTTAAAAATTTAAAAGGAATTGATTATGATTTCGAACCACCAATTGATCTACAAACGGGCGGTCAATTACCAGCTGATGCTAATACCCTGGATGACTACAAACACCTTTTTGATTTAGTTAAAGCCAGTCGTCAAACTTTAGGAAAAGATGCATATATCTCAGTAACAATCACAGTAAATAAAGATTATTTGGAAAAAATCAATCAATCAGTTGATGGCGGTTGGTTTAAACAAATCGCAATTTACGCTGATAGTGTTAATTTAATGACTTATGATTTACATGGACCATGGTCACAAAGCAGTGATCCCTATACCGCAGTTCATGCTTATTTAAAGCAACCGGACACCAGCCGTAAAGATGAGTTTGCGATTAACTATGCAACGGATTCCATTACAGAACAAGTTCTCGCATATGGAATGCCCAAGGGAAAATTACAAATTGGATTAGCGGCTTATGGACGAGGTTTTTCTGGGGTAGATACGGGTGAAAATCCTGCTCTTCCGGGTTTTGAACAACATTGGACTGGCGCCAGTCATTTTGCTTCTGAATATTCAATACAAGATGGTCTATTACCTTATAAGGCCGTTGATAAATTGGTGAAACAGCTGGGTTATAAGATTTTTCATATAAATGCCTTGGATGAGAACAATAATTCTTTTATCACGGGCTCTTATCTCTACAATTCATCAGCCAAACAATTTATCGGCTACCAATCTCCAGAGGTAGTAAAGGCTGTATGTCGATTTATTAAGAGCAAACAACTCAAAGGTGCCATTATGTGGAGTGCTGATACAGACTTACCAGTTTCTAACCCAAACAGTCTGGTTGCTTCTTACAAAAGCCTATGTAATTAATCCTTTATAGCCTGGGTGCAGCGCAATGGAACCCAGGCTACAAGACTATAAGACTTGAATCATTGCGTTCCATTAACTATGATTTGAAATATATAATTTCAAAATCAAGATCGATGGACCTCTCCAGTTCGACTATGGCCTCAAAATGGAAAATGATTTTGGTTTTCCTATCACTCATCGCAATTCTTCTATATGTCATGATGAAGATAATGGATTTGCCTCGAGCAGAAATCCCTTTATTGATTATTATGTTCCTAGGGGGAATCCCCTTATTTTTACAAATTGTATTCAAATTGATTCGAGGAAACTTAGGGGCAGACTCCTTGGCTGCTATTGCATTAATCACCGGCACTTTTCTGCATGAATACCTGACTGTTGTGCTGATTATCCTGATGTTGGCTGGCGGACAAACATTAGAGCAGTATGCGATGCGTAAAGCCTCCTCTGTTTTGATGGCTCTTGCTGAGCGTATGCCTACCAAAGCGCATCGAAAAATAAAAGACCAAATTCAAGACATCACATTAGCTGATATTCGTGTTGACGATAATATTGTGATTTATCCTTATGAAATTTGTCCTGTCGATGGCAATGTTATTGAAGGACATGGTGTTATGGATGAATCCTATCTCACTGGTGAACCGTATATGATATCAAAAGCGCCTGGGACTTCCGTACTTTCCGGTGCAATCAATGGGCAATCCCCTTTAACCATTCAAGCGACACGATTACCTTCCGACTCACGTTATGCAGCGATCGTCGAAGTGCTTAAGGAAGCAGAACAAAAGAGGCCTTCTTTGCGACGATTAGGAGATCAAATTGGAGCAATTTTTGCTCCTTTAGCCTTGATTTTTGCATGTGCTGCCTGGTACTTCACTGGAGAGGCAATGCGTTTTCTCGCTGTGGTGGTGATCGCAACGCCGTGTCCTTTACTGATTGCAATTCCTATTACATTGATCAGCGCCATTTCTATGGCAGCAAAACAAAGTATTATTATTCGCGATCCCACCGTTCTTGAACGATTGCCTACATGCCAAACTGCAATTTTTGATAAAACCGGCACTCTGACCTACGGTAAACCTACATTATCAGAAATTCATCTCGCCCCAAATACACACCTTACACCAGATATCATTTTACAATCCATAGCAAGTCTTGAACGTTATTCAAAACATCCGCTGGCTCCCGCAATTCTTAAAGCAGCTCAAGAGCACCATTTAGAATTGCTTGAAGCCTCCCATGTTTCCGAAAAACCAGGGCAAGGATTGACCGGAATCATCGCGAATCATAAAATCTATGTTACCAGTCGCAATAAATTTCTACTCAATCAGCCTCAATCTGCTAACCAACTTCCGGCCGAATCTCCAGGATTAGAGTGCCTTGTCCTCTTCGATGAACAATTTGTGGCCTCATTAATTTTTCATGATGCCCCCCGAAAAGAAGGAAAATCCTTTATCAGTCACTTAACCCCTTCACATCAATTTAAAAAAATAATGGTTGTCTCTGGTGATCGGGAATCGGAAGTACAATATTTAGCGTCACAGTTGGATTTAAAAGAAATTCGTGCCTCACAAAGTCCTGAACAAAAACTTGCCATTGTTCGAGAGGAAAGACAAAAGGCACCTACAGTATTTATGGGTGATGGCATTAATGACGCGCCCGCACTTACAGCAGCAACAGTAGGTATTGCCTTTGGACAATATAGCAATATAACTTCTGAAGCAGCAGGCGCCGTAATCATGGAAAATACGTTGGAAAAAGTTGATGAATTGATTCATCTAAGCTTGAATGTCCGTAAGATTGCCTTACAAAGTGCCATTGGCGGAATGCTACTCAGTATCATAGGGATGAGCTTTGCTGCTTTCGGCTTAATTACTCCAGTGGCCGGCGCAATTCTTCAAGAACTAATTGATGGGCTTGCCATTATTAATGCACTAAGGCTCGCATGGGGAGGAAAAATTAAAGTTGATTTACCCCCTATTACCGCTTCATTTATTGGCTAAACTGCCTTAATAGCAAAATCGATTTTAACTTCAATTTTGAAATCCTTTTATACCCATTTTAAAAAGAACATTACTTGCGAAAACCCAAGGTTGAGCCAAACAGTGTTTTTAATTAGGGAGTAAAATTGAATGACCGAATTAGAACACTTTTTTAACAAAGACAATGGGATTTTTCATAAGTCCTGAAAAAGTTTGCACTATAATGTATATAGTGGAGTATAAAATTGGAGGTATAGGATATGAACTCACCTAAAGAGAAGGATCCTTATGAAGCCAGAATGAAAATGGAGGGAAAAATTATTTCTTCAACAACTGGATCAAATATTGATTCATTAATGATACTTTTGACTGAACAATGTGATTCGGAACATTCAGGAACTGAAGGCGAAATTATTGAGGTTGCTACAGGTAAAGTCATATATAGATGTCATAAGCAAACTATCATAGATCAATAAATATTCCTGAAAACGCTATCAACCCCATCCTCATTTATCTCACAGTGGCAAACAACTGCAACAATCTGAGCATTCAGCCTTGTTTTATCTAATGCACAGGACTTATGAAAAACTCCAAGGTCGAGGCAAAAAATGTTTTTAATGAGGGAGTTTAGATATACTAAATGACCGAAGTAAAAACATTTTTTAACGAAGAGATTGGGGTTTTTCGTAAGTCCTGATGCAGAAAAAACGCTTAGTGCGAGGCTATACCACCTTATAACAAACTTTTTATCCAGGTTATTAGGCACAGTTACTAAAAAAAAACTCAATGAGAACCAAAGATATACGCCATGAATTATTGCAAGCAAGCAAAGCTAATGTATTATTTAATATATAATACTGGCAAGGAAGTCACATCTATGTACAAACAAATTATGGTAGCAGTTGATGATAGTAACGCGTCCACTCTAGCACTCAAAGAAGCCATTAAACTCGCGAAGAATCAAAACTCCAAGATATGGATGATTCATATCATTGATACCCTGTATGAAGGCGATGTCGATCGTAAATCATTTATTGAGCTAACAAGACAAAAAGGACAGGAAGTTCTAAACTCAATGAAGAAAATTCTCAGTAGGTCAAAAATAGAATTTGAAATGAAACTCACCGAATTAACCCCTTCAAAACCCAAAATTGCCGAAAAACTTGTTAATGAAGCAACAGCTTTATCAGCTGACTTAATTGTCATAGGAACTCATGGTCGTCGTGGAATTCATCATATACTTACCGGTAGTATTGCGGAGGAAATCATACGAATATCCAAAACTCCAGTATTGTTGGTTAGAGGTTAACAATTATAGAGGATCACTAGCTACTCCTCACTGCAAGACTTCCAAGTTACGTAGCTCTTGGTGCAAGAGATTGTATTAATCAACTCGAAAGATTAAACAACAAAGAGATGCAACATGTTATCCTTCTGGGTCATAAAATTTATTTTCTTTGATGCCATCTTGCGGTATAAATTATACAGAATTAGCATCAGCGCTTTGGAAGGATGGGCATGCCTTAGTCCTTTTATCTTATTATAACTTTCCCTGTTTTCAATTAATTGGTCATGGTTGCAGTAAAACATGGAGTTCGATAGTTGCTCAACCGTAAAGTCTGCAAGCACCATGACTTGCTCCCCCTGATTGTATTTTGGATTGATTTATGTGGATTAATATGCGGTTGTGATGGTTGGAAAGCGATGGCACTTTTTGCCAAAACTCGAAGACGCTGGTTAAGTCAATTTATTGATTTAAGTCAAGGAATTCCCAGCCACCAAACGTTAGCTCGTG